>CAJQNW010000406.1 GCA_905479765.1 uncultured Tepidamorphus sp.
GGCCCATTTGATGGTCCAGCGTCAGGTTGTAGCCGGGCAGTGGCTGGCGCTTGACGATATCGCGCATCTCGAAAGCGAAGCGCTTGAGCGGCGAGAGTGCCCCGGACTTGAGGTGCAGATGCGCGATGTCGAAGCTCCATCCGCCCTTCTGCTTGCCGCCATGCTTGCGCACGATGCGGTAAAGCCAACGCTCAAGCCCACCCGTCAGCTGGAAATAGGCCGGGTCGATGGTGAGCACCAGCGAGCGGTCGGTGACGCCGCGATAGAACCAGTCTGGCAGCACGAACTCCATGCCCTCGACGCGGCCGTCGCGCGTGACGCATTCCTCCCATTCGTTGATCCAGGAGAATTGGTGGCGGCGCCAATGCTCGCCCTGGCGGATGGTGGTGCGGATGACGGTCGATTGCAGGCGGGTGAGCGCGCCCTTCAGCAGCTTGTAGTCGCGCTGGCCGGTTTCGCGGCCGATCGATGTCAGGAGCTGATAGGGTGTGAAGCGCAGGAAGCGCGAGGTCTGGAGACCGATATTCTCGGCCTCGACGATCTGCGAGGCGGCCCAGATGAGGATGTCGGCATCCCAGATGGTCGCCATGCCGTGCTCGGGCACGGCGAAGACCTCGACGCGAACACCGCCGGTCTCATAAAGGATCGGCGCGATGCGCTTGGCCTTGGCGAGCGAGAAGAACGGCCGCTCCATGAGATCGCGCTGATCGCGGGGGCTGGCGTCGCCGGTCGCAACGATGAAGGGATCGAGCCTGGCCCGCTCGGTCGAGGTGATGAGGCGGCGCCGCTTCATGATCGGACGTCTCAGCGACGGGTGCGGCCGGCCTGGGCCGCCGGTGCGGGTTCATGGCGCTTGGCGGGCAGCACAGACCCACGCGGGTCGGAGGTCGAGGTGACGGCGCCCCGATCGGCCCAGGCCTGTAGGTCCTCGATCGCATAGACGACGCGGCCCCCGAGCTTGCGATAGGCCGGGCCGGTTCCATAAGTGCGGTGCTTTTCCAGCGTCCGGCCGGAGAGACCGAGGAAACGCGCGGCTTCGGGAGTTCTGAGAAAGCGCGGCGGCAAGCCGGCGAGATTGGGCGACATGATCGGGGCCTCCGTGGGTTGGTTGAGGCCGCTGGCAATGAGCGGCGGACGCAGGCCACGGTGGCGAAGGAGAGCCGCGAGGGGGGAGTGCGAACAAGGGAATGCCAAAATCGCACCCCCTCTGCCGACATCGGATCAGGATCGGCGGCGATGGCGCAGGAGAACGCGATAGCCCCCGGCGATCATGGCGAGGGCATCCTTGACAAGGTCCATGGTCGCGTCGCGCAGCGCCGAGGACTTCCAGGGATCGGATGCAACGCGGGACACGCCGTAAATGACGCCCGCGATCTCGCGGTAGGTCGCGCCGTTCATGCGCCCGTCGACCGCTTGCAGCATGTGGCGGGCACGCCGGCGTTGCTGCTTGGTCAGGCGGGCATCGGGCGGGACAGCACGGCCAAGCAGGGATTTGAGCAGACGCTCGACGGCTTCGAGCCGGTCGAGGCCGTCGAGATCGAGCGGGACCAGCGCGGCAAGGGGTTCGCCGCCGGCAACGCCTGCCAGCCGCAGGAGATGCAGAACCTGCCCATCTCCGGGATCGTGCAGGAAATGGACGCCCCGTTCGTCGGAGCGGGCGGCGGTTTCCTGAACGACGGTGAAGAGATTGATATCGGCGGGAAGTATGGAAGGCGCGGCCGTTAGCAGCACGGTGCTGGTGTCGTCCTCGGGACACCAGAAGACCGGCGCTTCAGTGGCGTTGAGCGATGGACGGGCGACGAAATTGCAACCCCCAGCGTTTCCGCACCCGGTTCGTCAATTCCCGGAGATCGCACGCCGGACGCCTGGTCTCGGCATAGTCGCGCTGATAGTCGCCATTGCGCCGCAGCCATTCCCAGCCGAGATCGGGCGATACGAGATCGTCGAGATAGTCGTAGGTCGATGTCGACCGCCACCGGGATATGTCAGGGGTCATGGGAGTCCTCTGCGCGCTGTCTACCGGGAGGCGCACCATTCCCGGTTGCAGAGGCCGCCGGAAGCCCCGAAGGCGGCAACGGGCGATGCGGGTGAGGCATCGCGATTGCGGTCAGTGAGCGCGGCCCTCGCGCACGAGCAGGCGATAGCCATGCTCGGTCATCCAGCGGGCGCGGGCGAGATGGGTGTCATGGACATGGCGCGCGCGATCCGGCTCGCGAGCCGGATCGAGGCCGAACAGGATCGTGACGGCCTCGCGCCAGTCGGCGCCGTCGGTCGCCGCATCGAGCAGCCGCATGTAGAGCTTCATATGCTCACGGTCATAGGCCGTGAGCGCCGCGCTCTGCGGCGGTTCATCGAGGAATTGTACTTGCGTCACCCCAGCCCCCAGAGCCACACCATATCCGCCCGCGCCCCATTTGTTAACCAGGCGTTCGATGGGCAGAGGGAAGACCGCTGGCGCATCGCGTGATGCGTGGCAGGCATCGCCGAGGCGCTGAATGGGATGTCGGGGCTATTTTCGGCTGTCGATTTTCGCACGAACGAACATCACCCCTTCTCCTTGGTCGGAGTTGAGGAAGACGATGCCATTGGCCTCGAACGCCCGGCGCACCTGATCGCGCGTCGTCTCATACACCTTGAGTCCGCTCTCGGACTCGAGGCGCTTCAACGCGGTCAGG
>CAJQNW010000407.1 GCA_905479765.1 uncultured Tepidamorphus sp.
GGCTCCGTCAGTGCGAGCCGCTTCTGAAGGTCGCTGAGTTCCCTGGTCCGCTCGTCCCGTCTAAACCGCAGGGCAACCAGCCGCTCGCGCGAACGTGAGTCTTCGGCGTCTAGCAGCCCTTTCTCCACCAACTCGAGCAGCCGCGCGATCCCGGCCTCTGCTTCCTTGTAATCCTGCCGGAATTGTCGCATGTCCTCTCGGTTGCGATCATCCCGTTCGAGTTCAGTACGAACATAGGCGTCCAACATCGTTCCAAGCCGTTTCGGCTGCAGCACCCGCTTCGTGACCTCCGCAAGGACAATACCATCCAGTTTATCCATGCGCATGCGCACACCCGTGCACGCCAGTCGACCCTCTTTCAGGCGGCGAGAACAACAGTAGTAACGGTAGGCGCCGCCCTTGCCCGTATTTTGGATCAGTGCCGCGCCGCAGTGCCCGCAACTGGCGATACCGGCAAGAAATGTAGGACCATTGACAACGCGCGGCGGCACCCGCTTCGGCGCGCGGCTTTGGAGAAATGCCTGAACGGCGTTGAAGGTCTTTTCGTCGATGATTGCTGGCACATTCAGCCTAATCCACTCCGAAGGGGGGCGCTGACGACTGTTGCGGCTGTCGGTGCGATTGAAGTGGTGCAGTCCGTGATAAGTGGTCGATGTCAGGATGTCGTGGAATGACGAAGTCGAGATACGCGGCTTTGTCCATCAGCTTCAGCCGGTCGTACGCGCCGTCGGCGAACAGATGTTTGACCCATGGCCATCGCTTGTGGATGCCGTCCAGGATCACCTGGGCACCGGCGCTGTCGGAGATGTCGGCGGGCGTCAGCTGAACCATCAGGAGCCGACCGTCGGTATCGACGGCGATATGGCGCTTGCGCCCAACGATCTTCTTGCCCGCGTCGTAACCCCTTGTTTGGCCTTGCGGAGCCTTGACCGACTGGCTGTCGATCACCCCTGCCGAAGGGCTGGCCTCGCGCCCGGCCCGTTCACGGTCCACCATCAGCGCCAGGTCATGAATGGTCTGAAACAGGAACCGCCGAGACAGTTCCCGAAACCAGCTGTAGACCTTCTGCCAGGGGCCAAAATGGATCGGCAGCATCCGCCAGCCACATCCCGAGCGCACCAGATAGCGCACCGCGTTAATCACCTAGCGGAAATCAACCTCGCGCGGTCGGCCTCGACGCCCAGGCTTGGGCATCAGCGGCGCGATTTCAGCCCATTCCTCGTCCGTAAGATCAGACGGGTAGCGTTTGGTCTTCTTCGCGATCCGGGCCATCCGCCCGCGGTTCTGCTCTGTCCACATCCAGAGCTTGAATCATAACTCCGACCCGAACGGAATCCCTCAGATCCAATTTTCCAAACAGACTCTGAGGCATAGAAGCCACTGGGTTGGATGCGCAGGCAGTGACCATCGCCCGCACCGAGAACACAACGCGTTTTCTTCCATCCTATTGCGAGAGGGTCCCATTGTAACCTAGACGAGCTGAGATTTGGTCGGCCTTTGCCTTGAGCGTTAATGCAAGCCGGCCTTCAATGCTGGCATCGAATGTGTCCTTCAAGCCGAGGCATGTGAGCGCTCCTGCCAGTCGACCTTGTTGATCGAAGACTGGCGCGCTGAATGCCTCTATGCTCGGCAGCATACGACCTAAAGCGCGGCCTAGACCGGTCCGGCGAACATCGTCCAGGAGCGCTCCCGCATCTGTCCAGTTCTTGATGCCCCATTGGCTCGCCGTTCCCGAATTGATTTCATCTTCGATCAATTCTCGGGTTATAACTTCGGGCAAAAAGGCGCTGAAGATCTGCCCTGTCGCGGACGTCAACATTGGCATGGTCGAGCCGACACGGACATTGACAGCAATCTGTCGCCCGGCGTCCTCCCATCGTACGATTGTCGGACCGCGTTCGCTCCAGACTGACAACAGAACCGACTCGTGAAGGTCTTGGCAAATCGCCGACAGCTGGTTCGACGCAATCTTCACAAAGTCGACGTTTCCCAGCGCCGAAAGACCGACTCTGAGACACTCCGAGCCCAACATATATCGTCCCGTCGCCGGCTCACGGTCGACGAATCCGCTTCGTTCCAAACTCACGAGATAGCGATAGGCCTTGCTTCTAGGCATATCGCAGGCTCGAGCCACCACCGAAAGCTGCTGGACACCGCCCATACGTCCGAGTGTCGCTAGTATCTGGAGACCAATCTCGACCGATTGAATGCCGCTCGGACCCGTGACGCCCTGTTCTTCACCGGCCAGGCTGTCTTGTATTTTTCCACTTGACATCCCCAAGCTCCGTCCCTCAATGTGAAACATGTTACACCAAGTTTGCCAAGGATGGGATTATGAAGCTATCAATCTTTTCAGTACAAGATCATTATCCGTCGCGTGGTCGGACGCTGGCGGAGTTGTACGATCAGATCGTTGCCCAAGGGGTCCTGGCCGATAAGCTTGGTTACGATACGTTCTTTGCGGCAGAGCATCATTTTCACGAATACGGTGCTGTGCCAAACCCAGCAGTGCTCCTTTCGGCGATCGCACAGAAAACCGAACGCTTGCGGCTTGGCACCGCAATTTCGATCCTGACATTTCACAACCCGCTGACGGTCGCCGAGAATTACGCCATGGTTGACCTCCTGTCGAAGGGGCGCCTGACCCTTGGCTTGGGATCGGGATACCTCAAACACGAATTCGAAGGTTACCAGATCGATCCGGCGACGAAGCGGGACCGGTTCGACGAAAACCTTCACCTTGTCCAGCGGCTCCTTCGGGGCGAGCGCGTCACTTACGAAGGAAAGTACACCAACCTCGATGCCGTCAAGCTCAATGTGCGTCCTCATCAGGCGGAGGTGCCGATCTACGTGGCAATCCTTCGAAAGGAAGCCGCTTACCATGTGGGAAAGCAGGGCAATCGGATCCTGTTTGTGCCTTATGCCTCTGTCGATAGCTTCGATGAGATCGGCGAACTGATGTCCGAGTTCCGTCGCGGGAGGGAGGAAGCTGGCTATTCCGATCATGCCGACGCCGCTGGTATATGCCTGCACACCCATGTCGCTCCGTCGAACGCCGAAGCACGACAAACCGCAGCGGACTGCTTCGATCTTTATGTGGCGACGCGTCTCTATGCCAAGAGCGCTAATTACGATGATGTTATAAAAAGCGGCCTCAGCCTGTTCGGCTCCGTTGAGACGGTCGCAGAAAAACTCATGCAGTTGCATCAGATGGGCGTCGATCACGTACTGACGCTGCAGAACTTTGGGCTGCTTCCAGAGGCCGACGTACATCGCTCGATGCGAATGATGGTGGAAAAGGTGCTGCCTCTGGTCCATGCGCGTGTCCCTTCGTCCAAGGTCGCGTAGCATCGCAAAATCCTGGACTGCGCGCAGCCGACTGTAACGAATAACACCATCTTGTCTGGGTGTTGCGGCAATTATGCAGTGCGTGCTCACAGAAAATGCGATTGTCGATAGGATTGTACTCGATTTCCCTGCGGAAGGTTCAATCATGAGTGAAAGTGCCAGCCCATACATGAAGTTCGATCTCGAAGAGCTAAGAACCTGTTTGGGGGGGTTCGTAACGGGAGTCACCGTTATTACGACCTTGGGGAAGGACGGCAATTGCTATGGATTGACCGCCAATTCGTTCAGTTCCGTGTCTCTAGAGCCGCCATTGATCCTGTGGAGTCAGCAGTTGGCAGCTTCCAGCTATCCTGTTTTTAGAGAAGCGAAGCGCTTCGCAGTGAATATCCTCTCGGAACATCAAGTGGACATATCGAAGCGATTTGCGTCGAAATTATACAATAAGTTTGAAGGAGTCGCGGTTCGCTACGGTAAAGGGGGCGTTCCACTTATTGAAGAGTGTGCGTCCCACATCGAATGCTCAATTGAGTCGGTCTATCCGGGCGGAGATCATGCAGTATTTCTTGGACGTGTAGAGGAAATTCATAATAGCGGTCGTAAACCGTTGGCATTCGGCGGCGGAAAATACATGGTCGTGCATCCGCATGACCTGGGCGCATTCTCTATCGATCTTGGAATAGCCAGCCCGAACCATATTGATGCTATACGCTTTGCAACACCTGTCATCGAAGAGCTGAGCCGGCGCACCGACAAGACCGTCGGGTTGGCAGTCTGGGGTAACCGCGGTCCGACCATGATCCGATGGGAGGAATCCAGCCGTCCACTCGAGATCAATCTTCGCGCGGGTCTGGTTCTGCCTCTGATGAGTTCCGCAACAGGGCATGTATTTGCCGCGTTTCTCCCAGGTTCGCTAGTTCAAAGCTTCTATCGGCCCGAAATGGGCTTGAATAACACCCACCATGGCGGCAGTTCAGCAGACCAGATCAACCCGGTCTTGGAAGAGGTGAGGCTCCATGGGATGTCCCGTGTGATCGGGAACGTCGTGCCAGACATAAATGAGCGAGCTATAAACGCGTTCAGCGCGCCAGTTTTTAACCAGTCAGGGGAACTGATACTCGCGTTCACGATGATGGGGCATGCCGACGTGCTTGATGGGGACTGGAATTCCCCATTTGCCGTAGAACTTCGGCAAACCGCCTTGCAGTTTTCGCGCCGCCTTGGCTATCAGGGGGATCTGGTCGTCGGTGCGGATACGCGCATTGTACACGATAGGGAGGCGAAATATTGGTCCCGATGACGGAAATGAAACACATGTCGTTCGAGGGACGTATCGTTTTGATCACCGGCGGCGCCAGTGGGATTGGCGCAGCTTGCGCCCGATTGCTTGGCGCGAAAGGCGCGCAGATCCTGATCGCCGATATCGACACGACGGCGCATCAATCTTTCGAGGGATGCGGATTATATGCGATCGACGTTTCCGATCACAGCCAGGTCGAAATGTTGTATTCCGAACTCGAGGTTGCCGGTTTACACGTCGACCTTCTGGTGAACTGCGCTGGTATCGTACAAGCGCCGCTGCCCCCGGACGCGGTTCCGCAGGAGCTATACCGCAAGGTCATGGCGGTCGATCTGGACGGAACCTACAACGTCTGCAATGTCTTCGGAAGCGATATGGCGCGTCGCGGCAGAGGATCGATCGTCAATATCGCCTCTGTTGCGGGAATGCGATCACTGCCGCTCCACGCTTACTCTCCGGCCAAGGCTGCCGTTATATCGCTGACCGAGTGTCTTGCTGCCGAGTGGGGTCGTTCAGGTGTCCGCGTCAACGCCATCTCGCCGGGATATACGATTACGCCGGCGCTGCTTGATCAAATACAGTTGGGCCTTCGCGATCCTGGTTTGATGCGCCAGCAATCGGCGCTTGGGACACTCTTAGAGCCGTCTGACATTGCACATGCGGTGGCTTTCCTCCTCTCAGAGGAGGCGAAGATGATCACCGGCATCAATCTGCCTGTCGATGCGGGATGGCTTCTGGCCGGGTCTTGGGCCGCGTTTGGTGGGCCCCGTCCCGCTGTAAGGCATGAAGCCGATGAAGATTGACGTGGGATCACCGGCAGACGTCCATGCGCCAGACGCCGTACCGGATGCCGCCGGGGGAACCGTCCTTTCGTGCCGCGGTCTGCGGCGTGATTTCGGTGGCTTCATCGCGGTCAACAATATCGATCTCGACGTACGTTACGGCGAGGTGCACGCGCTGATTGGCCCGAACGGCGCTGGTAAGACGACTGTCTTCAACCTCCTGACCAAGTTCCTACAACCGACGAAGGGGACGATTGACTTTCTCGGGCATGATATCACCCGTATGTCCCCCTCGGAGGTGGCCCGGATGGGCCTCGTACGTTCCTTCCAAATATCGGCAACCTTTCCGCATCTAACCGTCCTGGAAAATGTCCGTGTGGCGTTGCAGCGCCCGAATGGGCTGGCGACGCAATTCTGGCGGTCGGTGAGCAGTCTTGACCGGCTGAATGGCCGGGCAAACGAGTTGATCGATGCGGTCGGCCTCAGCGATATTCGCCACAACCTGGCGGCAGATCTTTCCTACGGACGCAAGCGCGTTCTGGAGATCGCCACGACGTTGGCGCTCGATCCGAAGGTACTGCTTCTCGACGAGCCGATGGCCGGCATGGGCCAGGAGGACATCGGCAAGGTTTCCGAAATCATCCGCAGTGTTTCCAAGCGTCACGCAGTGCTTATGGTGGAGCACAATCTGAAGGTCGTCGCCGATTTGTGCGATCGCATCACCGTGCTCCAGCGTGGCGAGATCCTAGCCGCGGGTAACTACGAGACCATTGCGAGCGATGCACGTGTGCGTAGTGCCTATATGGGGATCGATAATGAGTGAGGGGCGAAATCTGTTGTCAGTGCGCGGACTCAACGCCTGGTATGGCGGCGGCCATGCGTTGCACGGCGTTGATCTCGACGTTCACAAAGGCGAGACGGTGACGCTGATCGGCCGCAACGGGGTCGGCAAGACGACCACGCTTCGAGCCATCATGGGCATCATCGCCAAGCGCACCGGTGAAGTCCGATTCGATGGGCAGGATCTGATGACCGTGCCGCTCCACCGTATTGCTCATCGGGGAATCGGGTTCGTCCCCGAAGAGCGCGGCATCTTCGCTACTTTGACGGTGGAGGAGAACCTCTTCCTGCCGCCGCTAATCGCCAAGGGCGGTATCAGTATCGACGAGATCTACGAGCTGTTCCCGAACCTGAAGGAGCGGCGAGCCTCGGCAGGCATACAGCTTTCGGGTGGCGAGCAGCAAATGCTGGCGATCGCGCGCATCCTGCGCTCCGGCGTTAAGCTCCTGCTTCTCGACGAGCCGACAGAGGGCCTCGCCCCTGTAATCGTGCAGCGGATCGGCGAAATTCTGCGAACCGTGAAGGCGCGGGGCATGACGGTTCTCCTTGTCGAGCAGAACTTCCAGTTTGCCGCTAAAGTTGCCGACCGCTTCTATCTCATGGATCAAGGCCTAGTTGTGGAGAGCTTTCCTACCAGCGAGCTGCTCGCGCGCCAGGCTAAACTGAATGAATTCTTGGGAGTTTGATTGTTCAATGGTCTTAATCTTCGGCATTCCGCTCCAGGCGCTACTCGGCCAACTTTTGGTCGGCCTGATCAACGGCTCGTTTTATGCGATGCTGTCGCTCGGGCTCGCGGTCATCTTCGGACTTCTGCGCATCATCAACTTTGCCCATGGCGCGCTATACATGCTCGGCGCCTTCGTCGGTTACCTGCTGCTTGTCTATTTTAGTATCGGCTTCTGGCCATCGCTGATCCTGGCGCCTCTAGCCGTTGGTCTGTTCGGCATAATCATTGAGCGGGTGGCGCTCTCGCGCCTCTACGATCTTGACCATCTCTATGGCTTGCTCTTCACCTTCGGTCTGGCGCTCGTGATCGAGGGCACGTTCCGTTATTATTTTGGCGCGTCCGGCCAGCCTTACGCCATGCCAGCGCTGCTTTCGAGCGGCACCAATCTCGGCTTCATGTTCTTGCCGAATTATCGCGTTTTCATCGTCGTCGCCTCGCTGGTCGTCTGCATAGCGACGTGGTTCCTCATCGAGAAGACCAGGCTTGGCGCTTACCTTCGGGCTGCGACTGAGAATCCGACGCTGGTGCGGGTCTTCGGCATTAACGTGCCACTGCTCCTCACCGTCACGTATGGACTTGGCGCCGCGCTCGCCGGTCTTGCTGGGATTTTGGCCGCGCCGATCTACCAGGTCAGCCCGCTTATGGGGACGAACATTGTCATCGTGGTCTTTGCCGTCGTCGTCGTCGGCGGCATGGGCTCGATCGGCGGGGCAATCATCATGGGCTACATGCTTGGCATTTTCGAGGGGCTGACCAAGGTGTTCTATCCGGAGGCATCGAATATCGTGATTTTCGTCATTATGGCGATCGTGCTTCTGATCCGCCCCGCGGGTCTATTCGGAAAGATTACTTAACATGGCAGATACCAACCTCGCGCTGCCGGTCGAACGCTCGACCGTTGCTCCCTACAAGATCTTGTTCCTAGTCATGGCCATCGTGCTGCTGGTCGCTGCCCCTTGGTTCTTCTACCCGATCTTCCTGATGAAGGTCTTGTGCTTCGCGCTCTTCGCGGCGGCCTTCAATCTTCTCCTCGGCTACACCGGGCTGCTCTCCTTCGGGCATGCCGCCTTTTTCGGTGGCGCCGCCTATTTCACCTCCCATGCTGTGACGGTGTGGAGTTGGCGGCCGGAACTCGGCCTCCTCTTCGGCGTCGCCGGTGCGGCCGCGCTCGGCCTCGTCATCGGCTTCCTGGCGATCCGCCGGAAGGGTATCTATTTCGGCATGATCACGCTGGCACTGGCACAGATGTTCTATTTCTTTTGCCTTCAAGCTCCGTTCACCCATGGCGAGGACGGCATCCAGGGGGTCCCCCGCGGCAATCTGTTTGGCGTAATACCCCTCGGCGACACGCTCAACATGTATTTTTTCGTGCTGGCGGTTTTCCTGATCGGGCTCTTCGCCATCTATCGCATAGTCCACTCGCCCTTCGGTATGATCGTGAAGGCAATCCGCGAGAACGAGAACCGGGCGATCTCGCTCGGCTACTCGGTCGGCGCGTATAAGCTCGCCATCTTCGTCATGTCGGCTGCGCTCACCGGCCTCGCAGGCGGCGCAAAGGCGCTCGTGTTCCAGTTCGCCACGCTCAATGATGTGACATGGCAGATGTCTGGCGAGGTGATTCTGATGGCGCTGCTAGGCGGCATCGGCACGCTCATCGGCCCGCTTGTTGGCGCGACCCTCGTCGTCACGCTGCAGACCTACTTGGCCACTTCGGTTTTCCCGGTAACGATCGTCATGGGCCTTACCTTCATGGTCTGCGTACTGACCTTCCGGCGCGGAGTTGTGGGCGAGTTCTACCATTCTCGGACCGGCCGCGGATTGACGCAGAAAGATGGGGACTGACACCGCCGGCATTCATTGCCGCGGATGTTACAAGGGGCCACGCCGGAAGGAGATTCAATGCATGCGCGAAGGCTGA
Source organism: uncultured Tepidamorphus sp. (assembly GCA_905479765.1). Lineage (GTDB taxonomy): Bacteria > Pseudomonadota > Alphaproteobacteria > Rhizobiales > Tepidamorphaceae > Microbaculum. The sequence goes on from CAJQNW010000407.1 coordinate 8,913, forward strand.
CAATTTATAGCTACTTTCGTTCGTCTACAGCCTACCGGGTTCGGATCGGGCTCAATCTCAAGAATGCACCTCATGTTGTTATTCCAGTGCATCTGCTTCGCGATGGTGGAGAGCAAAGGAAAGACGCCTATCGGTGTGTCAATCCACAAATGCGCGTTCCCTCTTTGGTTGTGGAGGAGAACGGGACAGAGAGCGTTCTGATTCAGGCTCCAGCTATTCTTGAATGGCTTGACGAGGTTTACTCGGAGCCGCCGTTTCTGCCTCGGGATCCTGCCGCGCGTGCCAAAGCACGCGCGATTGCCGCAGTTATCGCATGCGACATTCATCCGCTCGACAATCTCAGTACCTTGGAATATCTTAGAAACAAGCTTGATGTGCAAAAAGCGGAACTCGATGAATGGTATGCCTACTGGATAATGGACGGGTTTTCCGCCATTGAAAAGTTACTGGAACCTGCGCCCTTTGCGGTTGGAACGCATCCCACTGTGGCCGACATTTGTCTCGTTCCTCAAGTCTACAATGCACGCCGGTTTAAGGTACCGATCGGTGACTTCCCAAAAATCGAAGCCGTCGCTCGAGCCTGCCAGCAGCTTGAGGCGTTTTCTTTAGCGGCACCGGAGAACCAGCCCGACGCTGAATGAGCGTACGGGGACTGAATAGCCTCTAGATTTTTGGACGCCTTCTTCCGTTATTTTGAGTCAAGGAGGCCATGATGAGCACAGCCAATTTCAGCGACGATTTCAAGCGGGATGCGGTGGCGCAGATCATCGGGTGGGGTTATCCGGTTGCGGAGGTTTCCAAGCGGCTGGGTGTGAGCCCGCACTCGCTGTTCCAGGCTTGCCAGGCGGCATCGATGATGGCGTCGCAGGTGTCGAACACACGGTTGGAGAGCCAGTTCTGGCGCAGGTACTGCCAGATTTCTCGACCGGGTTGAGTTCGGGTGAGCGCGACGGCAGCAAGATCAGCGTCATGTTCTTGGGCAAGGCGAGTTTGTCTGTGGTGTGCCAGCCGGCGCGATCGAGCAGCAATACGGCATGGGCACCGTGCTGGACGTGCCGGCTGATCTCGTCGATGTGGAGTTGCATGGCAAAGGTATCGACATAGGGCAGCGCCAGGTCGGCGCCCTTGGCCGGGCAGATGGCGCCGAACAGATAGGCGTTCCGGTAGCGCTTATCGGCCGGCTGCCGTGGCCGGGTTCCCCGTCTTGCCCAGAGCCGAGCAAACCCATTCTTCTGCCCGATACGAGCCTCGTCCTGGTGGTCTGCTCCCAGGATAGTGGCCATTGGTCTAGAGCATTTTTCGATCTGAATGAATCGTGAGGGATTCCCAACTCAGGCGCGATCTGATTCAAGCTGGACACCTCGAAGAACCTCCCAAATCGGCGGATTTCTGATTCACTCGTCGTGACCTGCTCCCCTGAGATGTTCCCGATTTTTGGTTAGCCTGTTCCTCAACGAAGGAGACAGGCAATGAAACGATCACGGTTCTCGGAAGAACAGATCATCGGCATTCTGAAGGAGCACCAGGCGGGCATGACGGCGAGCGAGTTGTGCCGCAAGTTTGGCATCTCGGATGCGACCTTTTACACCTTGCGCAAGTAGTATGGCGGCATGGAGGTGTCGGAGGCCAAGCGATTGAAGGCGCTGGAGGAGGAGAATGCAAAGCTGAAGAAGCTTCTGGCGGAGCAGATGATGGATGTGTCGACGCTGCGCGAGATGCTGACAAAAAGCTTCTGACGCCCGGCTCCAGGAGGAAAGCCGTGAGTTGGGCGATCGAGATGAAGAACTATTCGCAACGACGGGCCTGTGCCTTGGTTGGCACTGCGCCGCGCGTCTTCCGCTACCAGTCGAGCCGGCCGGATGACGCCAGCCTGCGCGAGCGCTTGCGGGAGTTGTCATCGGAGCGACGGCGGTTCGGCTACCGCCGCCTGCACCTGCTTTTGAAGCGTAAGCGCCCAGCCGTGGCCGTTCAGCCGGCGTGGTGGTTGAATGGCAGAAACTGATCGATTTCGCAGTTGGGCCATCCGGCGGCGATGCGCTGGAGGGTTTGGGCGAGCCAGGCGAACGGATCGACGCCATTCATTTTCGCGGTCTGCAAGAGTGTAGCGATTGAGGCCCATGTCGTCCCGCCACCGTCGCTGCCCGCGAACAATGCATTCTTTCTTGTAATTGTCTGGGGCCGGATGGCGCGCTCGACAGCGTTGGAGTCGATGTCGAGCCGACCGTCATGGAGGAAGCGTTCGAGGTCCTCGCGTCGATTTCTGGCGTAGCGGATCGCCTCGGCGAGTTTCGATTTGCCGGAGATGCGGCCCAGTTCCGTTTCCCAGAACGGCCAGAGTTCGGCGACGATGGCGGTCGACTGCTCCTGGCGCGCGGCCCAACGGTCCTCAGGGTCCTGGTCGCGAATGCGCTCCTCGACCTTCCAGAGTTCAGCCATCCGCTCGACGGTCTCGCTCGCCACATGCGAGACGCCGGACACGTGCAATTCGAAGGACTTGCGCGTCAGGTGCGCCCAACACGCCGCTAGCTGCAGCGGGCCGCCGACGCATTTGGCTTCCGCGAGCCGGTTATAGGCGCCCCATCCGTCGACCTGGAGCAATCCGGTGTAGCCGGCGAGATGGCGTTCCACGTTCTCGCCACCACGGCTGGCCTCGAAGCGGTAGGCGACCATGGGCGGTGACCGGCCGCCGAAGGTGCGATCGTCGCGCGCATAGGTCCACAGCCAAGCCGTTTTCGTCCTGCCCGATCCCGGCGACAATGTCGGCAGCGTCGTCTCGTCGGCATAGACCCGGCTCGCCCTCCTTGATCCGCGCCAGGACACGGTCGGCGAGCGGGGCGAGATGGAAGCCGACATGGCCCATCCAGTTGGCCATGGTGTTGCGGCTGATCTCGACGCCGTCGCGGGCATAGATGCCCTCCTGGCGGTAGAGCGGCAGACCATCGGCATATTTGGAGACGGCGATATGGGCGAGCAACGCTTCGCTCGGCACGCCGGCCTCGACAAGGTGAGCGGGAGCCGCCGCCTGCCTAACGCCTTCCTTGCACTCAGCGCAGCCATATTTGGGGCGGCGGGTGACGATGATCCGTAACTTTGCCGGTGTCACGTCGAGGCGCTCGGAGACGTCCTCGCCGACCCTGACCGGCTGACAGGCGCCACAGGCACAGGCGACAGCCTCCGGTTCGATGACGATCTCCACGCGCTCCAGATGCGCCGGGAACGCCTTGCGCGGGCGGCTCGCGCGTCGCCGCTCGCCTGTCGGCCTGGCCGCCATCGAGCTTCTCGGAGCTGCGGCCGAAGCGGGCGCGCTCCAGTTGCTTGATGATCATGTGCAGATTGGCGATCCGCTCCTCGGCGCGCTCGTTGATCGCGGCAATGCGGACGAGTTCGGCCTTAAGCTGCATCGTCTCGTCCTGAAGCTGCCCCGCCTCTGCCTGCAACTCGGCCTTTTCCGACGCCATGGCAACCAGCATCGCCTTGAGCGTGTCGATATCGTCGGGAAGGGTCAATGCAGGGCACGTCATGGCCTTGACATAAGCACATCCTGGCCGGTTCCGGCACTGGTTTCTGCCGCATGAGTCACTTCGCCACGGCCTATCCGGCAGATGTCGGGCGTTGCCTCCGCTCGGCCCGGACACGGGTCCAATCCATGCCTTCAACGAG
>CAJQNW010000408.1 GCA_905479765.1 uncultured Tepidamorphus sp.
AGATGTTTGACCGATCTGTCGTTGCCGCGAGCAAGACGGTGATGGTGGCGCTGATTGCCGTGATGCTCGGGTCCACGCTGGCTGGCGTCTTCTTCCGGTACTTCCTCAACGACGCGATTTCCTGGTCGGAGGAGGCGGCGCGCTTTTCGATGATCTGGGTTGCCGTGCTGGGCGGCGGTCTCACCTTTCGAGCAGGCGGCCACGTCGCCGTCGACATGTTCGTGCGCAAGCTACCGCAGAGGTTTGCCTGGGCCGGAACCACGGTGATCGCACTGGCAAGCGCCGCCTTCATCCTGACATTCACATGGTACGGCGCGACGATGGTCGAGCGCGTATGGATGCAACGTTCTGCTGCACTCGAGATGTCTATGGCGGTGCCCTACGCCGCATTGCCTGTCGGCGGGGCGCTTATGCTCTACCATCTCGCCGCCTCGCTCCTCGAAGCCCGGGCCAGCAAGACGACGGCGTCGGTCGGCACGGCTGAATTCAGTCAGTTGTGAACGCATGACCGGGATCCTGCTGTTCGGTGGAATGATCGGTTTCATGCTTGTCGGCGTGCCGGTGATCTTCGCGATCGGGCTCGCGGCAGTTCTGGCGATCGTGCTTGGCAATGTCGGCCTGCCAATGGTCGTGGTGCCGATTGCCATGCTGAACGGCATGGACTCGTTCCCGATGATGGCGGTGCCATTCTTCGTCCTGGCCGGAGAGTTGATGAATGCCAGCGGGCTGTCCCGCCGTCTCATTGGTCTCGCCTCGGCGATTATCGGAAGCCTGCGTGGTGGCCTTGGACATTCCATGATCCTGGCGAACGCGCTCATGTCCTCCATTTCCGGCTCGTCGCTGGCCAATATTGCCGCCGTTGGACGGGTAATGATCCCTGCCATGGAGGAGAAAGGCTATGAAAAGGACTTCGCCACCTCGATGAGCGTGGGCGCCTCGCTGCTAGGGCCGATCGTGCCGCCCAGCATCACGATGGTTATCTTCGCGGTCACAGCGGAGCAGTCGGTGGGTGCGCTTTTTCTGGCCGGCGTCGTCCCCGGGCTGCTGATCGCCGCCGGGCTCATGGTCGTGGTCTTCGAGCGGGCTCGCCGCAAAAACTATCCCGTGGACGCACCCTTCTCCGTGTCGCACTTTCTGACAGCTCTCAAGGAAGCCGTCGTTCCACTTCTGATGCCGGTGATCATTCTTGGTGGAATCTTCGGTGGGGTGATGACGCCAACAGAGTCGGCGGCGGTCGCCGTGCTCTTCGCCCTGCTTGTCGGACTGTTCGTCTACCGCACCGTTTCGTGGCGCGATCTCGGTCCGATCTTCGTGCGCACCGGATTGCTGACCGGGTTTGTCATGCTGGTGGTCGGCGCCGCGCGCGTGTTCTCCGACGTGATGATTTCGGACGCGGTTCCAGAGATGATCGCCAACACGATCCTGTCGGTCTCGAGCAATGAAATCGTGATCCTGCTCCTCGTCAATGTACTCCTCTTCGTCATCGGATGCGTGATGGACACGACGGCGGCGATCATCATCCTCGTGCCGGTGCTGATGCCCGTCATGACCGACCTCGGTGTCGATCCGGTGCTATTCGGCATCGTCATGTGCGTGAATCTGGTGATCGGCATGGCAACGCCCCCGGTCGGCGTAGCCTTGTATCTGGGCGCCGAGGTTGCGGGACTGAAGGTGGAGCAGATCGTCCGCACGATGGGGCCGTTCCTTCTGGTCTATATTCTAGTTCTGCTGCTCATCACCTATGTACCGGACGTCGCGCTGTGGCTTCCGCATATGTTTGGATACTGAGGTACGCGATGCGTTCGTACGTCGAGTTTGTCCTGAACGGCCAGCCAAGGAAGGTGGACAACCCCGATCCGACGCAAACGGTTCTGAGGTTTTTGCGGGAGGAGGAACGCCTGATGGGCACCAAGGAAGGGTGTGCCGAGGGTGATTGCGGCGCGTGCACCGCGGTGGTGGCTGAGCTCAAGTGCGGTGAGGTTCACTACAAGGCGATCAATACCTGCATCCACTTTCTCGGGATGCTCGACGGCAAGGCATTGCTGACTGTCGAGTATCTAAAGAGCGGGCAGGGACTACACCCGGTACAGTTGGCGATGGCCGACACTCATGCGTCCCAGTGCGGTTTCTGCACTCCGGGCTTCGTCATGAGCCTTTTCGCGGGTTACCAGCGGGGGGTCGGCATCGAGCGTCGTGAGATTGACGACCTGCTTGCCGGCAACCTGTGTCGCTGCACGGGCTACGTGCCAATCCTGCAGGCCGCCCGGCAGGCGCTGAAAGGCGGCTCCTGTGCACCAGACGACGGCGACCGCAGGATCGCCAGTGCTCTATCCAATCTCGATTGCGACGACAGCGTGCATACCAAGCGCGCGGGTCGACAGTTTCTCGCTCCGACAACCAAGGATGAACTCGCAGATCTGGTCGAACAGTATCCCGATGCGACACTCGTCGCCGGGGCGACGGATGCGGGGTTGTCCGTGACGAAGGCCCATAGGCGGCCCGCCACCGTGATCCATCTGGGAAAGGTACAAGGCCTCGACGAAATCGTGCGGGATGAAACCGGCGTGCACATCGGCGCGACCGCGACGTACGAGGCAGTGCAACCCATTCTCGGAGAGTTGTATGCCGATATCGGAGAGCTGATACGCCGTATCGGTGGTGTGCAGGTGCGCAGCGTCGGCACGGTTGGCGGGAACATTGCGAATGGCTCGCCCATCGGCGACATGCCCCCCGCCCTGATCGCCGCAGGCGCCACTGTGACGCTGCGATGTGGGACGACGCAGAGGGCGATAGATCTCGAGGACTATTTCATCGACTACGGTCAGCAGGATCGCCGGGAGGGGGAATTCCTGGAATCGATTTTCGTGCCGGCGCCTGATCCCGACAGCGTGTTGAAATGCTACAAGATTTCGAAGCGCTTCGACCAGGATATCTCCGCTGTATGCGCTGTATTTAGCGTGGCCTTCGATACCAGCCGTGATGTGAACGTCGTGCGCCGTGCGCGCCTGGCCTTCGGCGGCATGGCCGGCACACCAATACGAGCGCGCGCCTGCGAGGACTTTCTGGCCGGTAAGGCCTGGACCGAGGCCACGGTCAGGGAAGCGATGGCCCTGCTCGATGACTGCTATGAGCCGATGACGGACTGGCGGGCCGGCAGCGATTATCGCAGGCGGGTCGGGGCGAACCTCCTGCGCAAGTTCTACCTGGAAACCTCTCGACAACAGCCTTTGCGGCTAGCCGGAAGGGCGAAAGTGGCTAGCCATGCATGGTAATGTGTCACCGACGGCATCCGTGGTCGGAAAATCGCGCGTTCACGACAGTGCTCACAAGCATGTGGCAGGCGAGGCGGCTTACATCGACGACTTGCCGGAGCCGGCTGGAACACTGTACGTCTATATCGTGCAAAGCCCGCACGCATATGCCGGTATTCTGGGGATGGACCTTGAGCCGGTCCGCGCCCAACCGGGCATCGTAGCAGTCATCGGCGCAGCCGATGTTCCGGGTATCAACGACATAAGCTGTATTCACGCCGGCGACGAGCCGGTGTTTGCCGATGGCGAAGTGCACTTTCACGGGCAGCCCGTGTTTGCTGTGGTCGCGGAGACCATCGACGCTGCGAGAGCAGCCGCTGCGCATGCGGAAATCCGCTATCAGCCCCTGGACCCCATCTTGACGATTGATGAGGCGATGGCGCGCGAGAGTTTCGTGCAGCCGCCGCGCACAGTTCGGCGGGGCGATGCCGAAACGGCGATCGCCGACGCGCCGCATCGTCTCCAGGGACGAATCGCGATGGGCGGTCAGGAGCACTTCTATCTGGAGGGGCAGATATCGCTTGCCATTCCAGGCGAAGACGGGGACCTCAAGGTTCTCTGCTCGAGTCAGAATCCGACCGAGGTTCAAAAACTCTGCGCGCAGGTTCTCGGTGTGCCCGCGCACTCCGTGTCGGTCGAGGTTCGGCGCATGGGAGGCGGTTTCGGCGGCAAGGAAACCCAGCCGGCCCTGTATGCCGCTATCGCGTCTCTGGCAGCGGCCAGGACCGGCCGCGCGGTCAAGGTGCGCCTTGATCGCGACGATGACTTCCGGATGACGGGCAAGCGGCACGAATTTGAGGTCGAATACGACGTCGGCTTCGACGACGAGGGGCGCATCCTTGGCATCAGTTTCGTGCAAAAGCTGCGCTGTGGATTCGCCAGCGATCTGTCGGGCGCGGTCGGCGACCGCGGCGTCTTTCATGTCGACAACGCGTACTTCCTGGAGAACGTCGCGGTCACGTCGTACCGGTGCAGGACGAACACCTTATCGAACACCGCATTTCGCGGATTCGGCGTTCCGCAAGGCGTCATGTCGATCGAGAGGGCTATTCTGGACATAGCCCATCGTCTCGGTCGCGATCCGCTTGAGGTCCGCGAGGTGAATTTCTACAGGCCAGGCCGGGACCTCACCCACTACGGCCAGCGCGTCACAAACTTCGTCCTGCCTCGGATCATCGATGAGCTGACCTGTGAAGCGGACTATGCGAAACGCAGGGACGAGATAGCATCGTTCAATGCGCGCCATCCCTACTTCAGGCGCGGTATCGCCCTGACGCCGGTGATGATGGGGATCTGCTTCTCGCGGACCCATCTCAATCAGGCCGGCGCGCTCGTCCACATCTACAGGGACGGCAGCATTGCCCTCAACCACGGCGGCACCGAAATGGGCCAGGGCCTGTTCATCAAGGTGGCTCAGATCGTGGCCGCCGAGTTTGACGTCGCGCTCGACCGCATCAAGACCACCGCGACGATGACCGAGGGGTCACCGCGCGTGATGTCCCACGCGGCGAGCGCGTCGACGTCGGCGCCGATCACTGCGCCGCCCTGGCCGGTCGAGTTCAGGTGCCATTGGTTGGGGAACAGCGGGTCGTTCGTGGTCGCCAACGGCACTCGCACGATCGAGAAGTCGGGGATCGCGAACTCCACCAGTCCCGACTCGAACAGCGCG
>CAJQNW010000409.1 GCA_905479765.1 uncultured Tepidamorphus sp.
ACGATGAAGCGCGCGCCCAGCACCTTGCCGGCCGGCTTGCCCTCGTCCGGCCTGCCGGTCGAGATACGGTTCTCCGCCCACAGCCTGCCGCCCAGCGCCTCGACGATCTGCCTGGAAATCGACAGGCCGAGGCCGGAATGGCTGCCGAACACCTCCTTGTCGCCGCGGTCGGTATAAAACCGCTCGAAGATACGGTGGGCATTCTCCATGGGAATGCCCGGCCCGTCGTCGTCGACCACGATTTCGACTTCGCGGCGCACCCGGCGCGCGGTCACGCGCACCGTGCCGCCGGGCTCGGAGAAGGATTTGGCGTTGTCGACCAGATTGTTGACCACCTGGCCCAGCCGGATGTCGTGACCGGTGACGAAATAGGCGCCGGCGTGGTCGTTCCTGGCGATCGTCAGCAGAACTTCCACCTGGTTTTCGCGGCGCACCTCGTTGGACAGCGTCACGACGGTTTCGAGCAGTTCGACCACATTGACCGGTTCGGCGTCGGTGCGGGCCAGCTCGGCGTCCAGCCGCGAGGCGTCGGAAATGTCGGTGATCAGGCGGTTGAGGCGGCTGACGTCCTGCTGGATGATGGCGAGCAGCCGCCCGCGATCGACCTCGTTGCGCGCCAGCGGCAGCGTCTCGACAGCGCTTTTCAGCGAGGTCAGCGGGTTCTTCAGCTCATGCGCCACGTCCGCGGCAAAGCTTTCGATCGCCTCGATGCGCTGATAAAGCGCCCGCGTCATGTCGCGCAGCGCCCGCGACAAATGGCCGATCTCGTCGTGACGGTCGGTGAAATCGGGGATTTCGGCGCGCGCCTTGGTGCCGTAACGCACCCGCTCGGCGGCGGCGGCGAGCTTGTGCACCGGCCCGGCTATGGTGGAGGCAAGCAGGATCGACAGGCCCAGCACCACGACGGCGGCGACCAGGAAGATGCGCAGGATCGCCATGCGCTCGGCGGCGACGATCGCGTCGATGTCGCCGCCCTGGGTCGACAGCAGCAGCGCCCCGTGGACGGCGCGGAAGCGCTGGATGGGAACGGCGACGGAGACGATCAGCTCGCCCTTGTCGTTGACCCGCACGACGCTGGCCGACGAGCCGTTCAGCGCCGCGTCGACCTCGGCATAGCTGCGGCCGCCCTCGGCGCCGATCTCCTCGTAGATCGGCAGTTCGCCGCGCCTGAGCCACAGCCGCAGGTCCTCCCAGGCGCGCTCGATGGAGTTCGGCTTGCTGCCGGCCGGCGACGGCAACTCGTAGCGCAGGATCTGGCCGCGCGAGAAGATGTGGCGGGAATCGAGGATCAGGAAGCCGTCGCGGTCGTAGATGCGGGCACGCGTCCGGGTCGGAGAAATCAGGCGCCTGAGGATCGGCGCCACCTGCTCGGGATTGATCAGGAAGTCGACGACGCCGAGCTGGTCCTCGGTCGGCGAGACGCTCTGGCCCTGGCCGAGGTTCAGGAGAATTTCGGGATCGATCCTCAGCGCATCGGGATCGTAGGTGCCGGACGCGGCGATGGCGCCGGCGATGATCTCGCCCTGGGTCAGCAGGCTCTCGACGCGGGCGTCGATCAGACCTTCGCGGAACTGGTTGAGATAGAGAATGGCCGAGACCATCGCCACCAGGCCCGCGAGATTGAGGATGGCGATGCGCTTGGTGAGGCTGGAAAAGACGAAATCGGCGAAAAATCGGCCGATCGCGCGCAACCGGCCGGGCTTCCGGCCGCCCTGCCGCGCATCGGCGTCCGTCCCGGTCTCGCCGGATCCGGAATCGCCCGGCGAAACGTCGACGGCGTCGTCGGACATGGCCTTTGCCGAAGCCCTGTCCGATGACGCCTTGTCGCCGGGCGCGGCATTGCGGCGGAACAGTGGGCGCCGGCCCGGCTTGTCGCGAGCCCGATCCTTCCGTGCGCGCCAGTCCTGTTCCGCGTCGACTGCCATCTAGGGCGACTAAGCCTCCTTGAAGCGGTAGCCGACGCCGTAGAGCGTTTCGATCATGTCAAACGCGTTGTCGACGGCCTTGAACTTCTTGCGCAGGCGCTTGATGTGGCTGTCGATGGTGCGGTCGTCGACGTAGACCTGGTCGTCATAGGCGGCGTCCATCAGGGCGTTGCGGCTCTTGACCACGCCGGGACGCTGGGCGAGCGCCTGCAGGATGAGGAATTCCGTGACGGTCAGCGTCACCGCCCGGCCGTCCCAGGTGCAGGTGTGGCGTTCGGGGTCCATCATCAGCTGGCCGCGTTCGATGGCCTTGGAGCCTTCCTCACGCGGCGTGGTGACCTCGCGCGCGCCGGCGCGGCGCAACACCGCGCGAACGCGCTCGACCAGCAGGCGCTGGGAGAACGGCTTGCGGATGAAATCGTCGGCGCCCATCTTGAGGCCGAACAATTCGTCGATCTCCTCGTCCTTGGAGGTGAGGAAGATGACCGGTACCTCGGATTTCTGGCGCAGGCGGCGCAGCAGCTCCATGCCGTCCATGCGCGGCATCTTGATATCGAGAATGGCCAGATCCGGCGGTGTCGCCGTCAGGCCGTCGAGCGCCGAAGCGCCGTCGGTATAGGTCAGTATCCTGTAGCCTTCGGACTCCAGCGTCATGGAAACCGAGGTCAGGATGTTGCGATCGTCGTCGACGAGGGCGATTGTCGGCATGGTGTTTCTGCGACTCGCGGCTGTTGAAACAGGTCTCGGACGCCACTCATCGCGTCCTGAGGGCGAAAATGTGGCGGCGCCGCGTCCCGATTTCTATAGTGGCCCCGCAGTTTAGTGCGAATGATCCGCACTGTCATGGTTTGATCGGAGACAAAGGCAAATGAACGACACGGCCAGTGAACGCCCCTTTGACGCGATTTCGAGCGCCCGTGCGGTAACCCGCCTGGCGCTCACCGGCAGCCTGGCGACGCTGGAGGAGACCGGGCGGCCTTACGCCTCGCTCGTCACGACCGCCACCACGACGGCGGGCGAACCGATCCTGCTGTTGTCCGATCTCGCCTTGCATACGCAGAACCTGAAGCGCGATCCGCGCGCCTCGCTGCTGCTGGTCGGTCCCGGCGGCGAAACCGGCGATCCGCTGGCCGGGGCTCGGGTTTCTCTGGTCGGCTCGCTGTCGCGCGACGACGAGGAGGCGACGAAGCGCCGGTTCCTGGCCCGTCACCCCGAGGCGCAAGGCTATGCCGGCTTCAAGGACTTCGCGTTTTACCGGTTCTCAGTGGACAGCGGCCATCTGGTCGCCGGATTCGGGCGTATAGTCGATATTCCCGCCGCCGATCTGCTTATCGAAACAGACGCCGGCCTGGCCGACAGCGAACAGGGCGCGATCGAACACATGAACGCCGACCACTCCGACGCGGTGCGGCTTTACGCCACGCAGCTGCTTGGCCTGGCCGACGGCCCGTGGCGCATGGTCGGGCTGGATTCGCACGGGCTCGACATGATCTGCGGCAACATGCCGGCACGCCTGGATTTTCCGGCCCCGGTCACGGAAGCCGGCAACTTGCGCCCGATGCTGGTGGATCTGGCTCGGCAAGCGCGGGCCCAAGCGGCGTAAACTACGTAAAAAAGCGGAATGGATGAGTCGCTTGCCCCCTGCTATTTCAGAGTCTAGGTTCCCGGCCCACAAGCCCTGCAGGCAGCCAGTGGCTTGAACAGCGGGGAACCGCCCGGTGCATAAAAACGTTGCACCAACCAACGATTGAAGCCCGGACCGAGAGCCGGGCAAACGAGACGCGGGGAGACGCAAGGTGAAAGAGATCGGTGTTCGCAATCCGTCCCACGGGGCGGACAGGTTCGGCATTTCCGGCCTTGAGGAAATACGCTGGAACTGGACGGAACCGCAGCTCTTCGAGGCCGCCATCGCGGCCGGAGAAGGCGAAGTGACCCAGTCCGGCGCCTTCGCCGTCGAGACCGGCCAGCACACCGGACGTTCCGCCAAGGACAAGTTCGTCGTCCGCGACGAGGCCACCGACCCGGTCATCTGGTGGGACAACAACAAGCAGATGTCGCCGGAGCACTACGAACAGCTTCGCGCGGACATGCTGGAACACGCCAAGGGCCGCAGCCTCTACGGCCAGGACCTTTACGGCGGCGCCGACCCGAACAACCGGCTGCAGGTTCGCCTGCTCGTCGAATACGCCTGGCACGCCCTGTTCATCCGCCACCTGCTGATCCGGCCCGAACGCCATGAACTCGAACAGTTCGTGCCGAAGCTCACCATCATCGACCTGCCGAATTTCCGCGCCGATCCCGAGCGTCACGGCTGCCGGTCCGAGACCGTGATCGCCTGCGACCTGGAGCGCGGCGAAGTCCTCATCGGCGGCACATCCTATGCCGGCGAGATGAAGAAATCGGTGTTCACCGCCCTGAACTACCTGCTGCCGGCCAAGGGCGTGATGCCGATGCACTGCTCGGCGAACGAAGGCGACGACGGCGACACCGCTGTGTTCTTCGGCCTGTCGGGAACCGGCAAGACGACGCTGTCGGCGGATCCCTCGCGCACCCTAATCGGCGACGACGAGCACGGCTGGGGCGAGAACGGCATCTTCAACTTCGAAGGCGGCTGCTACGCCAAGACGATCCGGCTGTCGGAAGAAGCCGAGCCGCAGATCTACGCCACCACCAAGCGCTTCGCGACCGTGCTGGAGAACGTCATCCTCGACGAGACCACCCGCGAACCGGATTTCGACGACGGGCGGCTGACCGAGAACACCCGCTGCGCCTACCCGCTGCACTATATCGACAACGCCAGCGCCACCGGCCGCGCCAGCCATCCCAGCAATATCGTGATGCTGACCTGCGACGCCTTCGGCGTCATTCCGCCGATCGCGCGGCTGTCGGCAAGCCAGGCGATGTACCACTTTCTGTCTGGCTATACCGCTAAGGTAGCCGGCACAGAGAAGGGCGTGACCGAGCCGGAAGCGACCTTCTCGACCTGCTTCGGCGCGCCGTTCATGCCGCGCCACCCCAGCGTCTACGGAAACCTGCTGCGCGACCTGATCGCCCGTCACGGCGTGTCGTGCTGGCTGGTCAACACCGGCTGGACCGGCGGCAAGTACGGCGAAGGCCGGCGCATGCCGATCGCGGCGACGCGCGCGCTGCTGGCGGCCGCACTCGACGGATCGCTGAATTCCGCGCCGATGCGCGTCGATCCGGTGTTCGGTTTCGAAGTGCCGACCGCGGTGCCCGGCGTCGACGGAAGCATTCTCGATCCGCGTTCGACCTGGGCCGATACGGCCGCCTACGACCTTCAGGCGGAGCGTCTGGTCGGCATGTTCCAGACCAACTTCGGCAAGTTCGAGACGCATGTCGATCCGGACGTCCGCGCCGCCGCGCCGGAGCTTCGCGCCGCCGCCGAATAACGGGTTTTTTTTCGCGAATTCAAAAAGGCCGGGCTTGAGACCGGCCTTTTCCGTTACGGCTCCAGTCTGCCCTCTCAGACGCGACCCGCGTGGTCCAACAGGGTGCCGGAGGCGGTGACCAGCACGTCAGACTGAACGGACTGTTCGTTCGCCGCCGCGGTCAACTCGCGATGCAGCGCGACGCTCCGTAGCGTCAAATACACCGGTTCATCGGCACGATTACAACGCTCGGTACAACGCCGGGCACGACGCCGCGTCTGTTTGTCATCTCCAACCTTGAACCTGACCATTTGGTCAACCAGCCGTCGACTGGCAGCTTTGCCAACATCATGGAGGAGTTAGATGAAAGTGATTTGGGGGGCGGCACTCACCGCCGC
>CAJQNW010000410.1 GCA_905479765.1 uncultured Tepidamorphus sp.
GCATGCTTCAAGAGCGCGCGATAGGTGGGATAGGGATTGTCGGCGAAGGACTTCGGCAGGTTCCATTGGTCGAAGCTGTCAGCCAGGTCCCGCTCTGCAGTATCGCTCATTGCCCGCTCCTCACATGCTGTTTGGCAAAACGAGGATCAGCCAGGGCACGAATACCATCAGCGCCAGCCGGATGATATCGACCACCCAGAACGGCGTCACGCCCCGGAAGATCGTCGCTGTCGAGACATCCTCGATGACGCCGCGCAGGACGAACACGTTGAGGCCGACCGGCGGCGTGATCAGGCTGATTTCGGTGACGACCACCACCACGATGCCGAACCACACCGGATCGAATCCGAGGCTGATCACCAGCGGAAAGAAGATCGGCACGGTGAGCAGCAGCATCGACAGGCTCTCGAACACGCAACCGAGGATCAGGTAGACGACGAGGATCATCAGGATCACCGTCATCGGGCTGAAGCCGGCCTGGTTGACCATCGCCAGAAGTGCTTCCGGCATGCCCGCGATATTGACGAAATTGGAGAAGATCCACGCGCCGATCAGCACGGAGAACAGGCTTGCCGTCGTATAGGACGTCTCGATCAGGACTTCCTTGACGTCGGGAAACGACAGGCCGCCGCGCGCAAACGCGATGATGAAGGCGCCCATCGCGCCCATGCCGGCGGCTTCCGTCGGCGAGAAGGTGAGGTGGAGCGGCCAGAAGTCGAAGGCGCCGTAAAGCCCGCCGATGACGAGAATGAACAGCAGCAGCACCGCCCAGACACCGCGGATCGCCTGCAACCGTCCCATCCAGTCGGTGCGCTCGCCGGCCGGTCCCGCGTCCGGATTGCGCGCCACCGTGAAGCGGACGGCGAACAGATAGAACAGGATGCCGATGGCGCCCGGCACGATGCCGGCGATGAACAGCTTGCCGATGCTGGTCTCGGTCAGAAGCCCGTAGATGACGAGGATGACGCTTGGCGGAATGAGAATGCCAAGCGTGCCGCCCGCCGCGATGGAGGCCGTCGATAGCGAATCCGCGTAGCCGTAGCGCCGCATCTGCGGCATCGCGACCTTCGACATGGTCGCGGCCGTCGCCAGTGACGAACCGCAGATCGCCGAAAAGCCGCCACACGCCACGATCGTCGCCATCGCCAGGCCGCCCCGCAGGTGCCCGAGGAACGCGTAGGACACCTGATAGAGCTCGCGGCTCAAACCGCCCTTGTTGACGAACAGGCCCATCAGGATGAACAGCGGCACCACCGACAATCCGTAGTCTTGCGCGGTGTCGATCAGCAGGCGCCCGGACATCGACAGTGCCCCGCGAGTGCTGGTTTCGTAAGCGTAACCGACAAAGCCGACCAAACCCATGGCGAAGGCGATCGGCAGACGCAAAAATACCAGCAGGAGGACGGCCGCGAAACCGATCAAGGACTCGATCATGGCTTACTCGGCATTCCTGTAGACGGGTTCGGAATGGTGCATCGACGCCGGCGTGAAAAGTTCGACCAGACCGCGTACAATAAGCACGACGACGGTGACCGACGTCGCGACGGCGATGAAGTATTCAATGTAGAACTGGGGAATCCCGAGATACTCGGTCAGGTCGCCGTAATCCATCGCGCGGCCGGCAAACTTGAAACACTGCTGTGCCGGCCAGATCAACAGCACGCCGCTGACGATATCGACGATGCCGTCGCGCAGCCGCGCGGCCAGGCCCCGAAACAGGGGATCGAGCAGATCAACCACGATCTGGCCGCCCCGCGCGGAGATGACCGGCAGCGAAGCGAACACGACGATCGCCATACAGATACGGGTCAGCTCGGTTGCCGCCTCGATCGGGCTGTTGAATATGCTGCGCAAGACCACGTCGCAGAAGGTCATCACCATCAGGAAGAACAGCGCCGCCGCGGCGAGCCATGACGGCAGCGGGGCCAGCCTGCGCCCTGCGCCTACGATCGATCTTGAAAGCGAATGCATCGGGACCGCCTTGGAAAGGCGGACCGGCGGCCAGAGCCGCCGGTCCGCGGCTGCGGTGTTACTTGCCGTAGTTCTTCATCGTCTCGGCAATGAAATCGTGCGCGGCCTGCGCATCGACACCGGTCGCGGCGACTTCCTCGATCACCTGCGCGGTGACCGCGTCGGCGACGGGCTTGTAGGCGGCCATATCCGCCTCGGAGGCCTCGTTGATCGCATTGCCTTCGGTATCCATCGTCGCCTGCCGGCCTTCGGCGTCGATCTCGTCCCAGACCTGACCGATGGCACGGCTGAGTGGTTCGCCGAACACCTTCTCCTCGAGTGCCGCCTTGACGTCGTCCGGCAGGGCATCGAAGGCATCCTCGTTCATGATGAAGGCGAACGAGCCGCGATAGAAGCCGCCGGGCATCTCGTAGGTGTAGGGCGCGACCTCGGTAAGCTTGAAGCCCTTGCGCGATTCCATCGGCATGACGACGCCGTCGGCGGCCTTCGAGGCGAGCGTCTCGTAGACCTTCGGTGCCGGCACCTGGATACCCGTGGCGCCGAGCGCCGTGCCGACATCGCTGCCGACACCGCCCGGAACGCGCAGCTTAAGTCCCTTGATCTGGTCGAGACTTTCCACCGGATCGACGGTGTAGACCTGCGCCGGCCCGTGCGTATGCAGTGCAATCAACTTCACGCCGCGATGTTCGTCGGCCTGTTTCAGGAATTTCTCGTAGGCCCGCCAGTCGGCGACCGATGCGGCTTCGGCGCTGCCTTCGTAGCCGGGCAGCTCGATGAGCTTGGCGGTGGTGAACCGGCCGGGCTGATAGCCGTGGAAGATGATCGAAAGGTCGGCTGCGCCGTCCTGGACGAGGTCAAATTGGGCCGGCGGCGGGGCCAGGCCGAGCTTCAGTTCGGCAGTCACCTTGCCGTCGGTGGCTTCTTCGATCATCTCGACGAACTTGGGCCACATCTTCGCATTGATGCCGTGCGTCGGTGGCGACCAGCTGGAAATTGTCAGGGTGTGATCGGCCGCAAGGGCAACAGCGCCCGAAAGTGCCGTGGTCGCAGCAAAAACGCCGGCCGCAGCCAGCTTGGAGATCAGTTTCATGCGTTTCCTCCCAGGTTAACGCGATTTGCGGCGGCGGTTGGCCGCCGTTTCTTGAAGCAAAGCCTTTCAATTGAAGCTTCGGGCACCTTCTGGAGGAGGCACCTCGGAGCTCGGATTTCAGCCTGCCTTGCGTCTTATTATTGACCGGCCGGTCGGTTTATGCAAGTCTTATTCGGGTACCGAACAGTCGTTTCGGATGAAACAATTGTCAACACGGACATACCGGCGGAAAACAGGCCGGGATCGAAACCGTGGACGCAGGGAAGGAATCGCAGGTGGGTGAGACGATACGCGTCGAAACACGCGGCAACTATGCCGTGGTCACGCTGAATCGACCGGACAAACTCAATTCGTTCAACGATGCCATGCATCTCGAGTTGCGGGCCGCCCTCGAAACATTGGGCTCCGACGAGACGTGCCGCGCGATCCTGCTGACGGGAGCCGGACGCGGTTTCTGCGCCGGACAGGATCTCGGCGATCGCGATCCATCGAAGATGGACGGTCCGCCCGATCTCGGCGAGACGATCGAAGCCTTCTACAGCCCGCTTGTCCGCCAGATCCGCGCCTTGAAGAAACCGATCGTCTGCGCCGTCAACGGCGTCGCCGCCGGTGCCGGCGCCAATATCGCACTGGCCTGCGACATCGTGCTGGCGGCCGAAAGCGCCAAGTTCATCCAGGCCTTCGCGAATCTTGGCCTGGTTCCCGACGCCGGCGGCACTTGGCGCCTGACCCGCCTGCTCGGCGAGGCCCGCGCCAAGGGCCTGGCCCTGACCGCCGAGCCCCTGCCCGCCGCGACGGCCGCCGAGTGGGGTCTGATCTGGAAGGCCGTGCCCGACGACACCCTGATGGAAGATGCAACCGCGATGGTCGAAGCCTTCGGGAATGGCCCGACGGCCGGCTACGCCCTGACCAAGCAGGCCATCCAGGCCGCGTCGACCAACGATCTCGACACCCAGCTCGATCTGGAGCGAGACCTGCAGCGCCAGGCCGGCCGCACCCCTGATTACGCCGAGGGCGTCGCAGCATTCCTCGAAAAGCGCGCGCCGAAATTTACCGGACGCAGCGAATGAGCATGACCCCTGAGGAACGGGCGCGAAAGAGCGCCGATGCGATGTGGGCCAACGACGACGCGTCGAAGTGGCTCGGCATGTCGCTCGACGACGTCGGCCCCGGCACGGCGAAGGTGTCGTTCACGGTCGAAAAGCACCACACCAACGGGCACGACATGTGCCACGGCGGCTACATCTTCACGCTTGCCGATTCCGCCTTCGCCTTCGCCTGCAACAGCTACAACCAGCGCGCCGTCGCCCAGCACAATTCGATCACCTTCCTGGCGCCCGGCAAGCTCGACGACCGCCTGACAGCCGTCGCCCGCGAGGTTGTCAGCGCGGGCCGCAGCGGCATCTACGACGCGACCGTCGAGACCCAGGACGGCACCGTCATCGCCGCCTTCCGCGGCAATTCGCGGACGATCGGCGGCACCCACTTCGACGAACCCGGCGAGAAAGCGTGAAGGAGGCCATA
Organism: uncultured Tepidamorphus sp.; assembly: GCA_905479765.1. Classification (GTDB taxonomy): domain Bacteria; phylum Pseudomonadota; class Alphaproteobacteria; order Rhizobiales; family Tepidamorphaceae; genus Microbaculum. Next base: position 4,586 of record CAJQNW010000410.1, read on the forward strand.
GCTGGCTTGGGCGCCAGCCATGATCCGCCGCACCATCCACCCGCTCACTCCCGCGAAGGCGGGAGTCCAGAGCCGTATGGCACGGCCCGTCGAGCCGCCCTTGATTCCCGCCTTCGCGGGAATGAGCGGAGTAACAGGCAAGGCTATCGGCCAGATAACAATCAATGCCCGCCAGTGGGAGGAACACGATGAGAGACCTGACACCAAGGAAATCCGACCTCGATCTGATCGAGATCGCCTCGCGTGACGAGATTGCCGCCCTGCAGCTGGACCGCATGAAGTGGTCGCTCAGGCACGCCTACGACAACGTGCCGTTCTACAAGGCCTCGTTCGACAAGGCCGGCGTGCATCCGGACGACCTGAAGCAGCTCTCGGATCTGGCAAAGTTCCCCTTCACCACCAAGGCGGACCTGCGCGACAACTACCCATTCGGCATGTTCGCCGTGCCGCGCGAGCAGGTGATCCGTATCCACGCCTCCTCCGGCACGACCGGCAAGCCGACCGTCGTCGGATATACTGCGAAGGACATCGACACCTGGGCCGACATGGTCGCCCGATCGATGCGCGCCTCCGGCACGCGCCCCGGCGATATCGTCCACATCGCCTATGGCTACGGCCTGTTCACCGGGGGCCTCGGCGCCCACTACGGTGCCGAACGGCTCGGCTGCACGGTCGTCCCGGTCTCCGGCGGCATGACGGAACGCCAGATCACCTTGATCGAGGACTTCCAGGCGACCACCATCATGGTCACCCCGTCCTACATGCTGGCGATCCTGGACGAGTACCGGAAGGCCGGGCTCGATCCCGCCAGGAGCCCGCTTCAGGTCGGCATCTTCGGCGCCGAGCCCTGGACCAACGCCATGCGCGCCGAGGTCGAGGCAGCCTTCGACATGCATGCGGTCGACATCTACGGCCTCTCCGAGGTGATGGGGCCGGGAGTGGCCAACGAGTGCGTGGAGGCGAAGGATGGGTTACACGTCTGGGAGGATCATTTCTTTCCCGAGATAATCGATCCGGTCACGGGTGAACCGGTCGCCGACGGCGAGCAGGGCGAACTGGTCTTCACCACGCTGACCAAGGAAGCACTGCCGATCATCCGCTACCGCACCCGCGACCTGACCCGGCTGCTGCCCGGCACCGCGCGCTCGATGCGCCGGATGGAAAAGATCACCGGCCGCTCCGACGACATGATCATCCTGCGCGGCGTCAATGTCTTCCCGACCCAGATCGAGGAGCAGATCCTGAAAGTTCAGGGCCTGACCCCGCACTTCCAGATCGAGCTCACCAAGGACGGCCGCATGGACAAGCTGACCGTTCATGTCGAGGCAACGGCGCAGGCCGCATCCGCCGAAGCCAAGGCGGCAAGCGCGCGCGAGTTCGTGCATCACGTCAAGTCCGTGGTCGGCGTGTCGGTCGGCGTCGATGTCACCGATCCCGGCGGCGTCGCCCGCAGCCAGGGCAAGGCGGTGCGCGTCGTCGACAACCGGCCGAAGGAGACGTAGAGCATTGGCCCGCACCCGCGCCAAGGACCACGACACCAAGCGTGCCGAGATCATGAAGGTCGCCGCGCGCACCTTCGCCGACGCCGGCTATCATGGCGCGTCGATGAGCGCGCTCGCCCGCGACTGCGGGATCTCCAAGGCCCTCGTCTACCACTACTATGCGAGCAAGGAAGCGCTGCTCTTCGACATCATCGAAAGCCATCTGAGCGAGCTGATCGAGGCGGTCGAGTCAAGCGACGATCCCGACGCCGACCCGCAGACCCGGCTGCGCGGACTGGTCGCCGCCCTGCTCGACGCCTACCGCGACGCCGACGCCGAACACAAGGTCCAGATCAACGCCATCGCCGCCCTGCCGGACGAGGACAAGGCGAAGCTCACGGCGCTGGAACGTCGGCTCGTTGAGCTCTTCTCCGAACCGATCAGGACACTCAATCCGGAGCTGTTCGACGGCAAGCCGTTCCTGAAACCCGTCACCATGTCGCTGTTCGGCATGCTCAATTGGGCGTTCATGTGGTTCCGCGACAACGGACCGGTCAGCCGCGAGGAATACGCCCGGATCGCCACCGAGCTGCTGGTCGGCGGCGTAAAGTCCATCCGCTGACCATGCGCTGAATCGCCGTATGCCTGCGCGCTTGCCAAGCTGGCGTTCAATGCGGCAAATGGCGCGATGACGCATGGACCGGCTTCGGGCAACGGCTCGGCAACACGATCCCTGGACGCACTGATCGAGCGGTTTCACGCCGGCGAGCGCCTGCGCGTCTGGTCGTTCCTCATCACCATCTTCGGCGATGCCATCGTGCCGCGCGGCGGCATGGTCGGCATGACGGCGCTGCAGGACATCACCGATCGCATGCGGATTTCGCCGGGCGCCCTGCGCGCCGCGCTGTCGCGCCTTGCCAAGGACGGCTGGGTCGAGCGCGAACGGCATGGCCGCAAGAGCTATTATCGCCTGACGCCGGAAAGCGCCGCCCTGTTCGCCGATGCCGCGCGGCGTTTCTATGCCCCCGGCCCGCCGGCCTGGAACGGCGACTGGCTCATCGCGATCGCTCCGGAGGAGTCCGCTGCCGAGCGCGACGAGCGGATCGCGCAATTGACCGGGAAGGGCTTCGTGAGGCTCTCCAACGGCCTGTTCGTCCGGCCGGAAACCGCCGATACGGAAACGCCCTCGGATGCGTGGAGCGACATGTTCGTCCTCGATGCCCGCGCGACCGCGATGCCCGACTGGGTGCTGCAGGCCTGCTCCGACCCTGAAATCGACGTCGCCTACGCGGTCTTGTCGGCCACCATCGCACCGCTGGAGGACGCGCTCGAAGCCGGCGGCACCCTGTCCCCGCTCGACGCGATGGTCGCCCGCATCCTGCTGATCCACGAATGGCGGCGCGTCATACTGCGCGACGTAAACCTCCCCGCCGCGCTTCGCCCCGCCGATTGGAGCCTCGAGGAGACGCGCGCCCTGGTCGGCAATCTCTATGGGCGCCTGCTGCCCCCGAGCGAGCGTTGGCTCGATACCTGCGACGGACGCCCGGATGGATCGCTTCCGGCGGCGGAACCCGGCCTGCGCCGCAGGTTCGCGAAAGCCCCTTAGCCTCACCTGAGACGGACGCCATGCCGGTCGGCATGGGGTTTAAGCGGTCTCCTGCACGCGACGTTGGAATGCGCGACGCGAAGCCTTGCTACGCGCGCTCAAGCCTCTATGTTACCGATTGGTACCATCTTAGGTCCAATCCCCGGGCCGGTAGCCCTCCGCCAACCGGTTTCCAAGCCACCCGATGCGAGAAACGACCGCGCCGCAAACGCCGCGCGCCCGCGCAAGGCCAATCAATCCAGACTGAGAGGAATGCGAGAATGCCTTTAAAGCTAAAGATCATCATTGGTTCCACCCGCCCGGGCCGCAAGGGTCCGACTGTCGCCGCGTGGGTGGCGAAGGCCGCGGCCGGACATGCCGACTTCGACGTGGAAACCATCGACCTTGCCGACCTGAACCTGCCCTTGCTCGACGAGCCGAACCATCCTGCGATGAAGAAGTACGAGCACGCGCACACCAAACGCTGGAGCGCGATCGCGGACGATGCCGACGCATTCGTCTTCGTCACGCCGGAATACGACTTCTTCGCCCCGGCATCGCTCGTCAACGCCATCGAGTGCCTGAGCCAGGAATGGAAGTACAAGCCCGCCGGTGTCGTCAGCTATGGCGGCATCTCGGGCGGCTTGCGCTCGACGCAGGTCCTGCGCGGGCTTCTTGGCAATCTCGGCATCGTGGCAATCCCGCAAAGCGTGCCGATCCCCTTCTTTCCCGAGTTCATCGGTGACGACGGTGTCTTCGTGCCGAACGACAAGATGAAGGAAGGCGCCGACCTGATGTTCGGCGAGCTCGCCAAATGGGGCAAGGCCCTGAAGCCGATGCGCACCACTGCCTAAGTGTTCCGCACCCAAAGTTCGTTACATTTCGCGGAACACACCGAGCGAACTTTGGATTCGATCAGGACACTGGCAAACTCCTGTTTCCAGTGTAATTTTCCGATTTGAAGTTCGCTTCTTGATCCGTTGCGAGTGATGGTGCGAGCTTCAAAACCACCACGCCGGAGGGCGCCGTTCAGCCCTCCGGAAAGGCTAACGCGCGCGTGTTATTCTCGCCGGCCTTGCCGGCCAGTCCGCGACTACTTCATTCCGCCGAGGTCACCATAGAGTCGAAAGACAGGCCAATGCGGTACCCCTCTACCAGGTTCATACACGAAGAGTAGGAACGCACTCGCGATGTTGGGGTGCTGCTCTATCTGCGCGTCGGCGAGCCACCCTCGCGCTTGGCCGGAACTTAACCAGGTTTCTTCGGTATGGATGACGAGCACATCGGTCCGTTTTTCACGCTTCTGATATTTATTGCCCTTATTTTGAATAAGTTCGTTCAGTTTGGATACAAATCGCACTTCTGACCATTGTGTGTCCTGGAATAACTTACGGGCGTAAGGCGTTTCGCCAAGTGCGGCCCGCCGCTTGTGTTCACGATCGACGAGTTGAACAAGCTCTATACCGAGACGCTTTCCTCTGACGGAAACGTAGCAATCTGGCGGATCGTCCGGATTGCTTTCAGGCTCACCAACCGTCAGGCCGAACTCAGCCGCAATTGAGCGACACCAATCGTCGGCGGTACTCAATTCAACAATTTCTTTGTCGTCCGCAGTTGCGTAGTTGAAGACGCCACCGTAGCCGCGCGTCCTGTTCGAGATCCTGACCCAGCGGTCGAGTTCGTCTGTGTCGTCCGTGTCGTCCGTGTCGTCCGTGTCGTCGGGGTCGTCGGGGTCGTCGGGGTCGATCACATTCCCCACTCCGATTGGAACCTGCAAAGCCCAAGCGTACACGTTTCGATGATAGACGACGAGATACGCCGCCGGCCTACACTCCTGATCGCCTAAGGAAGCGATTACCCGGCCTCTCCATCGTCATCCCGGAAATTGCAGAGCAATTATCCGGGATGACGATGGGGAAGGTCGGTGCGCGGAGCACCGACCACCACCTAATCCTCCAGATAGGCGAAGGCGCAGGTCGTGCTGGCGCCGACCTTGCCGGCGACGCCGCGGAATTCGATACGCGTCACCGCCATCCGCCGCCCGTTCGACATCACGTCGACACGGATATCGACGTGATCGCCGGTCAGCGGCCGCATGAAATGCACCGTCAGGTCGACGGTCGTGCAGGCACGGAAACGGCCGTTGAGTGCCGACAGCGCCACGACCGAGGCCGTATCGGCAGCAGCGGCCACCGCCTGCCCGCAGATCACGCCGCCCCCGGCGCCGCCGCCCCTGACGATCCTGTCCCCGGCCGGCAGCCGGAACAGCCCGCCCTGCGCGTCAAGCGCCCTCACCTCCAGGCCGAGTTCCTGCACCCAGGGCGCGAAGACCTCGCCCAGCAGCGCCTGCCCGTCCGCGACGCCAAATTGCTGTTCCGTGTCCGCCATGAATTCCGTTCCCTCACTCATTTGTTACGAAAATAATATTGATTCCGGCGTTTTCGTAACATATTATAATTCCAATCTACACGGGAGGCTATCATGTACGCCCAGGGACTGATCGGCGCCGATGGCGCGAGTGATGAATCCGAGGAATTCCTTGCCGCCTTCCAGGCGCGCATCGATGCCGAGGAGAAGATCGAGCCGAACGATCCGATGCCGGAGGGCTATCGCAAGACCCTGACGCGGCAGATCGCCCAGCACGCCCACTCCGAGATCGTCGGCATGCTGCCCGAGGGCAACTGGATCACCCGCGCCCCGACGCTGCGCCGCAAGGCAGCGCTGCTCGCCAAAGTGCAGGACGAAGGCGGTCACGGCCTCTACCTTTACGCCGCCGCCGAGACGCTGGGCGTCAGCCGCGAGCAGATGACCGAGGAACTGCTGAGCGGCAAGGCCAAGTACTCCTCGATCTTCAACTACCCGACCCCGACCTGGGCCGACATCGGCACCATCGGCTGGCTGGTCGACGGCGCGGCGATCATGAACCAGATCCCGCTGTGCCGCTGCTCCTACGGCCCTTATGCACGCGCGATGATCCGGGTCTGAAGGAAGAGTCGTTCCACCAGCGCCAGGGTTTCGAGATCATGGTGA
>CAJQNW010000411.1 GCA_905479765.1 uncultured Tepidamorphus sp.
CGTCATGTACACGCTGACCGGCAACTACAAGGCCGACCAGGTGCATGTTCCCGCCCTGCTCGAACGGCTGGGGCAGTAGCGATGGCGGCGAACCCATGACCTGGAGCATCGACTTCGTCCCCCTCGTCGACTGGCGGCTGATCGCCGTGCTTGCCGCGGTTGTCGGCGCGGTGTCGCTGCTTGGTCTTATCCGGCGCGCGCCCGGCGTCTGGATTCGCACACTGGCGGCGATCCTGTTCGTCCTTGCCCTTCTCGATCCCTCCCTGAAGGAAGAAGACCGCGAGATACTGCCCGGCGTCGTCGCCGTCGTCGTCGACCGCAGCGCCAGTCAGACCCTGGCCGATCGCACCGCGGAGACCGATGCCGCCCGCGCCGAACTGGAAACCCGGCTCGGCCGCATGCGCGGGCTGGAAGCCCGCTGGATCGACGTCACCTCGACGGGCGCCGACGGCACCGAGCTGTTCGATGCGCTGGAGCGCGGCCTGGCCGACGTCCCCTCCGACCGTATCGCCGGCGCCGTGCTGATCACCGACGGCCAGGTCCACGACGTTCCCGAACGCGTCGAGCAGCTCGGCTTCAACGCGCCGCTGCACGTCCTGCTGACCGGCAACGAGAATGAGCGCGACCGCCGCCTCGTCGTCCATTCCTCGCCGCGCTTCGGCATCGTCGGCGAGGAACAGCCGATCACCTTCCGCGTCGAGGATCTCGGGCCGCGCGAGGAGGGGTCCGGGCCGCAGCGCACCCGCGTCACCATCTCGCGCGACGGCGAGCCGATCACCGGCATGAACGTGACGCTCGGCGACAACGTCACCGTGCCCGTCGAGATCACCCACGGCGGCCGCAACATCATCGAGATCGAGGCCGAGGAAGCCCCCGGCGAACTGACGGCGCTGAACAACCGCGCGGTGATCACCGTCGAGGGCATCCGCGACAACCTGCGGGTCTTGCTGGTCTCCGGCGAGCCGCACGCGGGCGAGCGCACCTGGCGCAACATCCTGAAGTCGGACGCCTCCGTCGACCTTGTTCACTTCACCATCCTGCGTCCGCCCGAGAAGCAGGACGGCACGCCGATCTCGCAGCTCTCGCTGATCGCGTTCCCGACCCGCGAGCTGTTCTCCGTCAAGATCGACGAGTTCGACCTGATCATCTTCGACCGCTACCAGAGCCGCGGCGTGCTGCCGGTGCTCTACTACGACAACATCGCCCGCTATGTGGAAGACGGCGGCGCGGTGCTGGTCGCCGCCGGGCCGGAATACGCCGACAACGGCTCGATCTACCGCACCCCGCTGGCCTCCGTGCTGCCGGCCGCGCCGACCGGAACGATCGTCGAGACGCCCTACCGCGCCGGTGTATCGGATGACGGCCATCGCCATCCCATCACCCGCGAATTGCTGGCAAGCGGCGATGAGCCTGACTGGAGCCGCTGGTTCCGCCTGATCGACGCGGACGTCTCGGGCGGCTCGACGCTGATGACCGGGCCGGACGACAAGCCGTTGCTGGTCGTCGAGCGCGAGGGCGAAGGCCGGGTCGCGCTGATGCTGTCGGACCACGCCTGGCTGTGGGCGCGCGGCTTCGAGGGCGGCGGCCCCTATGTGCCGCTGCTGCGCCGCCTCGCGCACTGGCTGATGAAGGAAAACGATCTCGAGGAAGAGGCGCTGATTGCGCAGGGCCGCGGCGACGACCTGGTGATCGAGCGCCGCACGATGGCCGATTCAGCCGAGCCCGCCCTCGTCGAGACACCGGCCGGCGACAGGGTGGAGGTCGCGATGGAGGAAATCGAGCCCGGCCTGTGGCGCGGTGAAACCCCGGTGACCGATCTGGGCATCTACCGGATCGCCCAGGGCGACCTGCGCACCCTCACCAATATCGGACCGGACAATCCGCGCGAATTCGCCGACGTTCGCTCCACCGGCGCCGGCCTGGCGCCGATAGCAAGCGGCACCGGTGGCGGCGTGTTCCGGATCGCCGATGCCGGCGGCGTGTCGGTGCCGCGCGTTCTGCCGATGCGGGCGACCACCACCATGCACGGCGGCGACTGGATGGGCCTCAAGACCACCGACGCCTCGATCCTGCGCGGCGTCAGGGCCTTCCCCCTGCTAGCCGGCCTGCTCGGCCTTGCCCTGCTGCTCGGCGCCCTCGGGCTTACCTGGTACCGCGAAGGCCGCTGAGCCCGTCTCGTCGCCCGGCGCGGGCCGGGCCATCCCGCTGACACCCGACAACGCCCCCTCAACCAGTTCCAGAGCCAGAAGCCGGTTCGGATCGACCGGACCGGGCAGTGTCACCTGGCCCGGCGGGATCGGCTTGAAGCCCGCCCGGGCGTAGTAGGGCGCATCGCCCACCAGCACGACAAGCCGGTGCCCACCCGCTCTGGCCGCCTCCAGCGCACGGTTCATCAGCGCCAGGCCATAGCCCCTGTTCTTGCAGTCGGGATGGACGACGAGCGGCCCGAGGAACAGCGCGTCGGCATCGCCTATGGTGATCGGCGACAGCCGGACGGCCCCGATCGGCCTTTCACCCTGCACCGCCACGAAACTCAGTTCGGGAACTGGAACGGTGCCTTCGCGCAGCCGGTAGGCGGTGCGCGCGAAGCGGCCCGGCCCGAACGCCTCGTCGAGCAGGGCTTCGACGACCTCGAGATGGGACAGGTCTTCGTACTGGATGTCGATCGTTTCAGCGGTCATGTCGGCGGTCTTTCCAAGGATCCCGAGAAATTTTGTCGGGCGCCCCGGGAACCGCGAACCGGATCCGGAAAATGTGTCTGCTTGCTGCCGGACCTTAAAGGCTACGGCGCGGGCGACGGGGCGCAACGAGGGTGCGCGCGCTAAGGCGCGTCTCGGCTCGTCGTCGCTGGCTGGTCCGCAACATGGCGCGGTGTCTCCCGTCGAAGGTCGGCCCTGATATCACGCCCGGCCGCACCGGTCCAGCGCCGGATCGCCAATGGATCGGCACCGGATCAGCGCGGCGGGGGACATGAAAAGCCTCAGTCGTCCAGACCGCCGACGTGCTTCTGGGCGTAAAGCTGAATGCCGATCTGCTTCACCAGGTCGAGCTGCGTCTCGAGGAAGTCGATATGGCCTTCCTCGTCGGTGGCCAGTTCCTCAAACAGGTTCATCGACACGCGGTCGTCGACGGAATTGCAGTACTTGGCCGCCTCGATGTAGAGGTTGCGGGCCTCGTATTCGCCGGCCAGATCGACGTCGAGGATCTCCTGGATGTTCTCGCCGATCCGCAGCGGATTGAGTTCCTGAAGATTGGGGAAGCCTTCAAGGAAAATGATCCGGGCGATGAATTTGTCGGCGTGGTTCATCTCCTCGATCGATTCCGCGCGCCACTTCTTGGCGAGATCGAGATAGCCCCAGTCCTCGAGCAGGCGGTAATGCAGCCAGTACTGGCTGACTGCCGTCAGCTCGGACCGCAGACCCTTGTTCAGATATTCGATGACTTTGGCGTCGCCTTTCATGGGAACTCTCCTGCTGCCGCCACACTGCGGCGGACAATTTCGGCCGATGACACTTTCCGCCGAGTGAGCCGAACGGGTTCAATCAGAATCGGAAATGAACGTTATCGGCGTAGCCTAATCCATGTTTTAGAATTATTCTAGATGATAATCCGGACGAGAAAATTCGACGCCTCGATTGCCGCACGACCGAGGTGAAAGGCGAAAGCCTCAGGCGCCGACAGGCTCGTGGATTTCGATTGTCTCGTGAATTTCGACGGAATCGCCAGCTTCCATCACTTCAACCGTTTGGTCGATCTCGATGGTCCCCGCAACGTCTCCATTGGCGGAAACAAGCGGACACTTGGCGTTGCAACGCGAGGTGCAGGCGCTGTGGACGCTTGGCAGGGCCTCTTCCATGATGTTGCGGATCGTCCGAGCGCAGCGCCCGCACTGCGGGCTGCAACCGAGGCACCGGTATACCTGTGCCGGCGTGTAGGGACACTCCGGACCGGGGCCCATGCACGCGCGCACGGCGCGATCCGACAATGCATTGCAGGAACAGACGATCACTTCGGCCGACCCTCAGTTTTGAATCGTTCTAAACCAGTTGCATTCGCAACTAATTAGACCTAGGATTGCCGACTATAAAAGTCAAGTTACGGGATGGGGGTAAAGGCCTGAGCCGTAAATCCGGGGAAAAGTGTCTGCCTAGCTGGCGACGGCCCGGGGACGCGCCGGGGGCGTGGCGCTGTCGTATACGATATCGTCCCAGTAGGGCGGGTCGCCGAAACAGGTAACGAGGTGATCGACGAAGGCACGCACCTTTGCAGACAGGTGGCGGCCGGGCGGATACAGCGCGTAGGCACCGAGCTGCCACCATTCGATATCGGTCAGAATCGGCACCAGCAGGCCCTGGTTGATTGCCGGCCCAATCAGAAACGTCGGCTGGGAAATGATGCCGAGGCCTTCTTCGGCCGCCGCCTTCAGCATCTCGCCGTTGTTGGACACGAGCCGTGCCTTCGGATTGACGACCCGCTCCCTGCCCTGCTCGTCGATCCAGGCGAACACGCGCCGCTGGGGCACGTTCGAATAGCGCAGATAGGAGTGGTTCATCAGGTCTTCAGGACGCGTCGGCGTGCCATTCCTGGCCAGATAGCCGGGGCTTGCGCAAACCAGGTTCCGGACCGGTGCCAGCCGCCGGGCGATCAGGCTGGAATCCTCGAGCTGGCCGACCCGCACGGCGATGTCGAAGCCTTCGTTGACCAGATCGACCCTGCGATCGTTCAGGTCGAGATCGATCCAAAGCTCCGGATGATTGTTCAGGAAACTGGTTACAGCCGGTGTCAGGTGCATGACGCCGAAGGATTGCGGCGCCGCGATCTTGAGCCGTCCCGACAGCGCCCCGTGGACAGCCGCCGCCGCCTGGTCGGCATCCTCCAGGTCGGCGATGATCTGGGTCGCCCGCTCATAGTAGGATTTGCCCGTATCGGTAAGGCTGAGCTGGCGCGTGGTGCGGTTGACGAGCCGCACGCCAAGCCGCTCCTCGAGCTCCTTCAGCCGTCGGCTGACCGCCGATTTGGCGACCCCCAGGCGTTCCGCCGCAGCACCGATCCCCCCGGACTCGGCCACCTGGACGAAGGTTTCTATCTCCGCCATGCGGTCCATTGTTCACTCCACCGCAACAATTTAATCGATCAGTACGTACTTTTCCTGAGGCGATCAACCGCTACCTAATTCAAACAGGATGCACACACGCATTCGTGATGAGCACGAAGAGGAGATGTTTTGGGACAGCTGATCGACGGCAAATGGCAAGCGCACCCCGGCCACGGCGGATCAGGCGATGGCCGATTCCACCGCGCGGAAACCCAGTTCCGCAACTGGATCACCGCCGACGGATCGCCGGGCCCGACCGGAGACGGCGGTTTTCCGGCCGAATCCGGGCGGTATCACCTCTATGTTTCCCTGGCCTGCCCCTGGGCGCATCGGACGTTGGTGGTGCGCAAGCTGAAGGGGCTCGACGATCACATCGGCGCCAGCAGTGTCGCCGCGCTGATGCTTGATGGGGGCTGGGAGTTTACCGAGGCCTTCCCCGATCCTGTCCTGGGCAAGAAGCACGCCTATGAAATCTATCAGGAGGCCGACGCCGGCTACACCGGTCGCGCCTCGGTTCCGATCCTCTGGGACAAACAGCGCGGCACGATCGTTTCCAACGAGTCCGCCGATATCATCCGGATGCTCAATTCAGCCTTCGACGAAGTCGGCGCCGATGCCGGCCTCGATTTCTACCCCGCCCCGCTTCGCGAGGAGATCGACCGGATCAACGCCCTCGTCTACGACACCGTCAACAACGGCGTCTACAAGAGCGGCTTCGCCACCAAGCAAGCCGCCTACGAAGACGCCGTGACGGCCCTGTTCGCCACGCTCGACGAACTTGAGGACCGGCTCGGCCGCCAGCGCTATCTCGTCGGTGGACAGGTCACGGAGGCAGACTGGCGCCTGTTCACGACGCTGGTGCGTTTCGATGCGGTCTACGTCGGTCATTTCAAATGCAATATCCGCCGCATCGCCGACTATCCGAACCTGTCGGGCTACCTGCGCGAGCTCTACCAGATGCCCGGCATCGCCGGGACGGTCGATATCGGCTACATCAAGCAGCACTACTACGGCAGCCATCTCTCGGTGAATCCGACGGGGATCGTGCCGGTCGGACCGGAACTCGACCTCGACAGCCCGCACGGCCGCGATGGACTGAAAGCAGCCTGAGGCCTACCAGTGATCTTCCTGCGCGGCCTCGCCGAACACCTCGGCGAGCCGCCGCCGCGTACCCGGCGTGGTCCCGTCGGGCAGATCGTCGAGCGGGAAGAACGCCGCTTCCAGGATCTCCATGCCGGGCTTGTAGGGGCCATCCTGGCGCCACGCTTCGACGACGTAAAGGAGGACATGATCGCCACGGAAGTGCGGTTCGCTGGAATAGACCCCGAAAAGCCGCGGCGCACCGTCCAGGATGACATTCGCCTCCTCGAGCAGTTCGTGGGTCAGAGCCTCGAGAACCGTTTCGCCACGCTCGACACCACCGCCGGGCAGGTGCCAGCCGGGCACATAGGAATGGCGCACCAGCAGCACCTTGCCGTCACGCGCGACAATCGCGCGAACCCCGACCGTCAGGCCGCGGCTCAGCCGCCACCAGGGGCGCAACACCAGGCGGATCAATAACCGTCGCATCGTCGCTGTCCCGTCCCCGCCAATTCCGCATGTCCCCAGGCGCTGGTTGAACCGTCCGTGAATACCGCTTCTCGCCGCGCGTAACCCGTCGCATACCGCATAAACACCTTGTTAATCGGGCATGCGCGGCGCGCAACGCTGGGGTGCGTTTTGCCTATTTGATTTGCTGCAGCGCACAATCTATATCCACCACATCGAACGGGGCGAGGCAATCGGCCCGTTTTTCCTTTTTTTGTGGAGCTTCCCATGTTTTGGCGCCTCTTCAGCCGTCGCACTTACAACTGGCATCCCGCGGTCGACATGCGCGACGGGCGCATCGCCGCAACGCTGATGACCTTCTCGTCCAACTGATGAATGGTCCGATCGGCATCTCCCCTCGCGGCTAGAGCATAGTCGAGCCAAACAGCCCCATTCTGTTTGCCTGGAATATGCTCTAGAACGCGTGGGCGATGTACAGACTTGCCCATCTCTCCGACCCGCACGTTCCGCCTGACGGATCGCCGCGGCGGCGCGACCTCTTTTCGAAGCGCGCGATCGGCTGGGTCAACTGGCGGCGCAATCGCCACCGGATCCACCGCCGCGACGTCCTCGACGCGCTGACAGACGACCTCGCCCGACAATCTCCCGACCATATCGCCGTCACAGGCGACCTTGCGATCGTCTCGACACCGGCGGAATGGCAGAGCTGCCGAGCCTGGCTGCAGGAACTCGGACCGCCCGACCACGTCTCCCTGGTTCCCGGGAATCACGACGCCTACACCCGCCGCGCCATTCCCGGCACGGCGCTGGCGTGGCGCGAATACATGGCCGGCGACCCGGACACCTCAGCCCACGGCGGCTTTCCGTATCTGCGCCGCCGCGGCCCCCTGGCCATCGTCGGGTGTTCCTCGGCGATCGCCACCGCGCCCTTCATGGCGACCGGGCGGATCGGCCACGAACAGATCGAACGGTTGCGCCCGCTCCTGAAGGCGCTCGGCGACGAGGGCCTGTTCCGTGTCGTCCTGGTGCACCACACGCCGGTCCGCACCTCGGGCGACCGTTACCGCAGGATGACCGACGCCGGCGCCTTCCGCGAACTCCTCGCTGACGCCGGCGCCGAAGTGGTCCTGCACGGACACGAGCACCGCACGACGCTGCACTGGATTTCGGGCGCAAGCGAACCGGTGCCGGTCATCGGCGTGTCCTCGGCCTCTGCCATTGCTCACGGCAACCGGCCGGCCGCCCAGTACAATCTCTATGAGATTTCCGGCGAGCCGGGCGCATGGTCCTGTCGCATGCGCGTTCGTGGCTTCGATGGAGGCGGATTGCTGGAACTGTCCGATACGCTGCTGTTCGAAGCCGGCCGCGCCACCGGCGAAATCGCTAAGGTGCCGTAAGCAGGAGCCCGGCAACCAGCAGGCCGCCCGCTCCCGCCACCGCGCCGACCAGGAAGCCGAACAGCATCCACCACGCCGAACCGGACCGCGGCGCCGGCTCGACCGGCTGCTCAGCCGACATGCCCGCCCCTGACATCGGTTCCGAACTTGGCCCCTCGACAGTTGCGATCGGCACGGCGTCGGGAGGTACGGCTGGCGATCGACCGCCCGCGTCGCTTTCCAGCGCCCGCTGACGTTCGAGCAGCCGGTGCGCCACATAGTCGGTCACGCGGCTTGCCATTTCTTCGAGACTTGTCGTCTCGAGGATCACCTGGCGTCCGTACCGCGTGTCCTTCACGAACCGGTAGGTACGCTTGTCACGGCCCATGACGATATGGCCAAGCACATCGACCCACAGGCGCGGCGGCGTGCTGGGAACAAGCGCGCACTCGAGCAGGTCGTGATCTTCAGGGAGCGCCTCGAAGACGTCGCTCAGGGCGTCCTGCAATAATTCCAGACGCGCGAGTTCTGCCTCGCGCAGATCGACGATCACATCGGATCGCTCGACCTCCTGCTGCCGGGCGCGATTGAGCGCCTGTCGCAGCGGATTGGCTTTCCTGTCCGGGCGCGTTTCGCCGCTGGACTCCGTTTTCTTGTCCGCGCCCGGAACCTCTTCGACGATCTTTTCTTCCGACATCCGTGTTTCCGATCAGGGACGGCACTCGTTGGGATTAAAAGTCAGTCTACCATGCGCGGCCGCGAATGAGAGACCGCCATAAGATATCCCGCCATCGGGGACTACCGCCATCCGGACCCTGGTTCAGGCCACTCAGCTAAGCTTGTTGGCAAGCACACGCTCGACCAGACCCCTGATATCATTGGGCATGAACGGCTTTTCGATATACGGGCAATCCGTCGCCTCGAGAAAATCGCTGACACGCGGACTGAGCGTATCGCCGGTTATGAACGCCAGCCCCTTTACCAGCGCCGGGCTGGATTCCTGCAGGATCTTGTGGAACGAGACCCCGTCCAGTTCCGGCATCCGCATGTCGCTCAGGATGATGTCGTAGTCGCGTTGCTTGATCCGCTCAAGCGCGCCCCGGGCCGACGTCTCGACGTCGACGCTGTGCCCCTCGAGTTCGAGGATGTCGCAGATGACCGAGCCGACGTCCTCCTCGTCGTCGATGACCAGCACGCGTAGCGCCTGCGTGTGACCGACGTCTCCGGCTTCCGTGCTGTGCGGTTCGGCGTTCCGGGCCGCATCGCGCGACAGCCGGACGACAAAAGTCGCGCCGGGCCGGCCATTATCCTCCAGTTCCAGCGACCCTCCGTGCCCCTCGACGATACGATGGCACAGCGCCAGCCCGAGACCGGTACCGATCCCCGTCTGCTTCGTCGTATAGAGCGGCTCGAAGATCCGGGTCCTGTCGGCCTCCGGCACGCCGGGTCCGTTGTCGCTGAAGGTAATGGCGACCTGCCGGCCATCGTCGAACGCCGCCGTCCGGATATCCAGACGGCGCGGTCCCTCGGTGCCCCTGAGCGCCTGCTCCGCATTGACGATCAGGTTGGTGAAAGTCTGCAAAAGCTGATCCTCGTTGGCATAGACCGCAGGCAGGTCGGCAGACAGATCGCAGGTCACGTCGACCCCCGTCGTGCGCAGTGAATAAGCCGCGAATTCGAGCGCCCGCTCGATCAGTTGGTTGATGTCGACGGGAACCGTCTCGCCGGATTTCCGGCGCGCCATCGCCAGGAAAGTCTTGACGATGCGCGCGCAGCGGTCCGCCGAAGTGCCGATCTTCTCGGCCCTCTCGGCGCTTTGCGCATCCAGCGCGGACTCCTTGAGCATCAGCGCCTGCCCGATCAGCACCGAGAGAGGATTGTTCAGTTCGTGCGCGACGCTGGCCAAAAGTTCGCCGAGCGCGCTCAGCTTCTCGCTCTGGTGCAGACGCTCGCGCTGGCGGATCGCCTCGGCTTCCGCCTTCCGGCGCTCCGTCAGGTCGATGAAGCTGGTGATGCTGACTTCGCGGCCGTCATAGTCGATCAGGCGGTCGCTCAGGGACGCCCAGAATTCACTCCCGTCGACCTTCTTCAGCCGCACTTCGGCGTCGCGCAGGTCGCCGGTCTCGCCCAGTTCCGCGATCAACCGGTCGCGATCGGCGGGATCGGCGAAATGGTCAAGGGTGAAGGCCTGCTTGGTCGAGGGCCAGTCACGCCCGAAGAGTTCCGCCGCCGCGGGGCTCTCGTAGAGAATTTTCGAGGTTTCGAGGTCCACCATCCAGACCGGGAGCGGATGGCCTTCGACGATCGAGCGGAAATGCTCCTCGCTTCGCCGCATCGCCAGTTCCAGGTTCTTGCGTTCGGTAATCTCGTCCCACACCGATACGAAGCCGCCCTGCCGGGTTCGCTTGTGCGAATACTCGAACCAGCGCCCGTCCTTGGACAGAAACTGTGCCGACGTGGCGATACCGCGCTGCGCGATTTCCTCGGCGAGCCACTCGTCGAGGCGTCCGATCGCTTCGACGAAGAACCCGCGCTCCCCGCGGATCCGCGTCACCTCCGGCCAATAGGCGCCGGGTACCAGCAGGTCGGCACTGTCGCTGTGGAATTCCAGATACCGCGAGTTGCACATCACCAGCCGGTCGCTGGGGTCATAGAGCACGAATCCGTCGTCGAGCGCCTCGATGGCATCTTCGAGAAGCTCGTTCGCCTGGCGCAGTTCCGTCTCGCGTTCCAGGGTCGGTGTCAAGTCGATGAGGTTTGAGACAAGTGTCGTTTCCCCGTCGATCTGGACGAAACGGGCCGACAGCGCACCGACAAAAATCGTGCCGTCGCAACGGCGGAAATGCATCTTGAAGTTCTCGACACTGCCGTTTTCGCGGATCATCCTCAGGCATTCCGCCCGCTCAGCCTGGTCGGGCGCGAAGTCTGAAATTGACGGCGGCGCGTCCTCCGGTTTCTGTCGCAGCATCGCCGCGAAGGCCGGCGTGCGAAACAGAACGGTCCCGTCGCTCACCCGCGCCGCGACGACCGGAACAGGGCAATTTTCGAGAATCAGCCGGAACGCGCCGCCCGCGTCGCTTGCCGCCCAGTCGGGCGCCACCCATTCCAGACCCGCTCCTTCGGGAAATGCGGCGTTATTGTCGTCTGACAATGCCTGATCCTTTCCGACGTTAAAATCCGCCGATATCGAAAGAAAACGATAGCATATTTCAGCTCGGTACTGCTCATGCCCAGTCTCGAAGGCTCAACTGCCCTTCATTTCAACTGGACGCCATATCGCGGATCATCGATGCTGCGCCGCCATGATTGATCTTCCAGATCGCGCCAAACGCGTTGCCGACGCCGCGGCGGCGGCCGGCCTCGCCATTTCGATCGTCGAGATGCCGGATTCGACCCGTACAGCCGAGGAAGCGGCAGCCGCGTGCGGTTGCCAAGTCGCCCAGATCGTCAAGTCGCTGGTCTTCGTCGGCGCCAACACAAAGACGCCATACCTGCTGCTCGTCTCAGGCGTGAACCGCGTCGACGAACAGGGAATGGCGGCGGTCCTGGGCGAGCCACTGGAACGGCCGAACGGACGCGCTGTCCGCGATATCACCGGCTATGCGATCGGCGGCATACCACCGCTTGGGCATCCGGTTCACATGCCCACGGTCATCGACGAGAAACTGCTCGAGTTCGATGCCGTGTGGGCGGCGGCGGGAACGCCGCGCTGCGTTTTTTCGTCCGACCCCGCGGCGCTGACCGCCGCGACGAACGCGCGGCGGCACGCTTTCTGAACGCCTCGGTCGGCGCTCTCGATATCCGCCTTGTCAGCGGTAGGGGTGGTTGCGGGCCATGCAGTCGTGGAACGCCTGATCGTAGACCTTGCGGTACTTGCGCTCGCCCTTGGACGCGCCGGCGACAGCGCCGATGCCGCCGCCAATCAGCGCGCCTGCCTGCGCGCCCTTGTGGCCGTCGACGAGACCGCCGATCACCGCGCCGCCGATTGCCCCGGCGGCGCCGCCGGCAAAGGCGGTCGCCGGCGGAGGCGGCGCCCAGGCGTTCGCGGCATTGCGCGCATAGGTCTGGCAATAGGCGTAGGTCCCCGCTTCGGCCGGAGCCGCGGCAAGGGTCAGAATCGCCGCGCCGGCGGCAAGCATCAATGTCCGTTTCATAACAGGCCTCCTGTTGGCATCCGGGCTGCGAGACTGCCTACATCACCATGCGTAAATAAACGGGCACCCGGCGCCCGCGTTTTCGAGACAACGGCGAAAGGATCTGGAAAACGGGGAGCGTAAGGCCCGCGAAAACGAAAAAGCCCGCGAGGCATCCCCGCGGGCTTTCCAGACGGCTATACGTCTGTTTCGTCAGGCAGCAGCCGGCCGCATCCGCGACATGGCGTAGCCCGCGATGATGGCCGGAACGATCCAGACCAGCGCCTGGATGGCCAGCGACCGCGCGGCGAACTCGCCGGCCAGTTCAGCAGGAACCAGGCTTTCCATCTCCAGCGGCTGCGGTGCGCCGATGACGTGCGGGAGCACGATCAACACGACGCCGGCGACAGACCAGACGGCAGTGCGTCCGAAGAAGATCGCCGCGAAGCCGGCCGCCGTCGCCGCGGCCGTAGCGATCCACCAGATCTGCCGCGCTTCCAGGGCCGCCGCGGATGCGCCCGGCAACTCCGGAGCCAGCCCCATCGCCGGAGCGAGCCCGGTGGCGAAGAAACCGGCGACCGCCCACGGAATGACACTGCGCGCGGTAATCTCGTCGCCCTTGAAGAACATCGCCGCCAGCAGCATCCAGACGTATCCGACCGCGACCAGCACGGTGGCGCTGAAGGTCAGCAGCGTCCGCGTCGCGCCGCTGCCGTCCTCTGACGCCATGGCGCCCTGACTATGGACGAGCAGGAACTGTGCGGCGTTGGCGACGTCCTTCACCTCGAACTGCTCGGCATGAAGGATGAGGGGTGTCGTCGTGACGGACTGAATCGCGCCTACGACGAGACCGCCGACGATGCCTCCGATGAGGCCGCCGGCCAGGATTCGCATGAGCATGACGCGATCAGTGGCAGGGGAAGGACATGGCGTGCCGCGAATCGTGGGCGGCATCGTGCAGGGCCTGCGGGCTGGCGAAACCCGTGCCGAAGATCAGCACCGCGCCCATCAGAAAGACCAGCGCCGCAACGCCGATCTGCGTCGAGGCAATGGGATGAGATAAAGTCGTCGTCTGGTTGTTCATCGTTTTCACCCGTTTTGCCGCTCCACCCGGCGGCGTATTGGAGTTGTCCCACGGATCGGCAGGTCTCCTGGCTCGCACCTTAAACGCCCTTCCTCCCCCTTCCCGGCGAAACGCCAGTGAGATGACGGAGAAACGGCTCGGTGCCCACAGTTGCGGGGACAGCCACGGCTTGCGGAAAATCCTTCAGGACAGCCCGGTACCGTGTTCCCTCTTAGCCCGTAAAGGACCGATCCGAGTCAGAGAGTACCGAAGGTGACCCGATCAGTCGAGTGCAATTGCGACGTGCTTCACTCCAAAGCCGCCGTCAAACGGTCCCAGTCTGCCTGATCGCCGGGAATACCGAATCGCAGCAGACTCGGCCGATCAGCGAAGCGCCTGACGAATATGCCGGCCCGGCCCAGTTGATCGAAAGTCACATCCGCCACGTTGCTTTCCGCCAGCCGGAACAGTCGCGTGCCGCCTATGACTTCCATCCCGGCGCCGGTCAGCGCGACATCGAGCCGACGGCCGTCGCCTTCAAGTCGCTTCCGCGTCTGCTCCAGCCACAAAGTATCGGCAAGCGCGCGCCGGCCGACCGCGATCGCAGGGCCGGACACGGCCCAGGGACCAAGCGCCGCACGAATCCGGGCGGCAAGCGCCCCACCCGCCACGGCGAACCCGAGCCGCAGGCCAGCAAGTCCATAGGTCTTTCCAAACGAGCGCAGCACCACGACTCCCTCCCCCGGCAGGTTCGGGATGAGGCTCAGCGGCCCGTCCTCCAGATCGGCGAAGGCCTCGTCCACCACAAGAAGACCGTTTCGGGCAGCAAGGTTCCGTGCCAGCGCGCGAAGCGCCTCGGGATCGGTGCGCCCGCCATCGGGATTGTTCGGATTGCACACGACGACGCCGGACTGCTCCCCAACCTTTTCGATCGAGCTGACTTCGTCGACCCGTGTTCCCACCGCGCGCCACGATGCGGCGTGCTCGGCATAGGTTGGACCGACAATTGCGACCGTATCCAGCGGCACGATCCGAGGCAGAAGTGAAATCAGCAGCTGAGTGCCCGGCGCGGCGACGACCTGCCCCGGGCGCGCGCCATAGGCCATTGCCGCGACAGCTTCCAGCGCGGCGACATCGTCGGCTTCCGGTAGCCGCGTCCAGGCCTCGGCTGGCAGGTCCTGCAGCGCATAGGCGTGCGGATTGATGCCGGTCGACAGGTCGATGATCGGCCGCGGCGCGTCCGGGAACAATGACCGGGCCTCGGCCAGCCGTCCGCCGTGAGCGATTTCACGGCCTACACGCGCAGGCCCTGCCATGCCGCCCGCGAACGTGCTAGCCGTCTTGCCACCAATGAGCATCGCGTCGAATCTCTCCGTCCTTCTGGTCGCCCTCCTGATGGAGGCAGCCTTCGGCTATCCCGTAGCGCTTCAGGAGGCAATCCGTCATCCGGTCATCTGGATCGGCGACCTGATCGCATGGCTCGACAGGACTCTCAACACCGCGACATTGCCGGATGACCGGCGCCGCATCAATGGCGTCCTCGCGCTAGGCGCGATCCTCGCCGCGGTCATCGTCCCGGCCTTGATCGTCCAGATCGCCATGATCGACGTGCTGCCGGGTCTTTTCGCCATCCTGCTCATGGGCCTGGCCGCCTCCAGTCTTTTCGCCCAGCGCAGCCTTTGGCAGCATGTCGCGGCCGTTGCCGAGGGACTCGAAAAATATGGCCTGGCGGGTGGCCGCGCCGCCGTCTCGCGGATCGTCGGACGCGATCCCGATAGCCTCGACGAGGCCGCCGTATCGCGGGCGGCGATCGAGAGCCTGGCGGAAAACTTCTCCGACGGCATCGTAGCCCCCGCCTTCTGGTGCGCGCTGTTCGGTCTTCCCGGCATCGCCGCCTACAAGGCGATCAACACCGCCGACTCGATGATCGGCCATAGGACAGAGCGCCATCGCGCCTTCGGCTGGGCGGCAGCCCGCCTCGACGATTTCGTCAACCTGCCGGCCTCGCGGCTATCCGCCGTCTGGATCGCGCTTGCCGCCATGATGATCGACACGACCGCCGGCGCCGCGCTGAAAACCGCACTGCGCGATGCAAGACATCACCGCTCGCCGAATGCCGGCTGGCCGGAAGCCGCGATGGCCGGGGCCCTCGGCTTGCGGCTAGCCGGACCGCGTGTCTACGGCAACGACCGCGTCGACGACCGCTGGATGGGCGACGGCCGCGCCGAGGCGACGGCGGCCGACATCCGCCGGGCGCTCGATCTCTACCGTGTCGCCTGCGGCCTGCAGATCGCAACGCTGGCGCTGCTGGTCGGCCTCATCTGGCTAGCCTGAGGATTTCGTCGATATCGACATGGGCTTCCAGGTGCTGGGCCAACCGGTCGAGGGCATCGTCGACCCCCGCCTCGTAGGACAGGTCCGACGTCGCGCCGAGACGCTTGAGCCAGGCCGCCCGCTGCCGGTCGTCGGCGAAGAACCCATGCGCGTAGGTTCCCGAAACCAGTCCATCCTTTGAGATGGCACCATCCTCGCGCCCGTCCGCCAGCCGCACCAGCGGCCGCGTCGTAGCGGGTCCGCTCGTCCGGCCCATGTGCATCTCGTAGCCCTTGAACTGTAGTCCGTCGGAAACCGTCTCCCCGGACACCTCGGCGAGGCTCTTGTTGCCGGTGAGCACCGTCTCGATATCGAGAAGCCCGAGCCCATCGACCGACCCCGGCGGACCCTCGATACCATCGGGGTCGGCGATCAATTGGCCCAGCATCTGGTATCCGCCGCACAGGCCCAGAACCCGCCCGCCGCGGCGCACGTGGGCGGCAAGATCGATATCCCAGCCCGCCCGGCGAAACGCCTCCAGATCGGCAATCGTCGCTTTCGATCCCGGCAGGATGACGAGATCACAGACCGGCAACGGCTGCCCGGGATCGACCATCATCAGTTCTACGTCGGGTTCGGCGCGCAACGGGTCGAGATCGTCGAAATTTGCGATACGCGGCAAGACGGGCACGGCGATCCGGATCGTCCCGCCGGTGCGGCCCGGGTCGCGCTCGCTCAGGCCAAAGGCATCCTCCGCCGGCAGCCGGTCGGCGTCGGCAAAGTGCGGCACCAGGCCGAGGTTGGCCCAGCCGGTCATCGCCGCAATCGCCGCCATGCCGTCGTCGAACAGGGTCGGATCGCCGCGCATCCGGTTGACGATGAAGCCGGCTATCATCGCCGCATCGCCATGATCCAGAACGGTCTTCGTGCCGACGAGGCTTGCGATCACCCCGCCCCGGTCGATATCGCCGATCAGCACAACGGGCACGTCGGCGGCGCGGGCAAAGCCCATGTTGGCAATGTCATTGGCTCGCAGATTGATCTCGGAGGCGCTGCCCGCCCCCTCGATCAGGACAATGTCCGCTGTCCGCTTGAGGCGTTCGAAGCTCTCGAGAACGCTTGGCAAAAGCTGCCGCTTCACGCTCTGGAATTCCCGCGCCTTCGCGGTTCCGAACACCTTGCCGCACAAAACGATCTGCGCGCCGGTCTCGCTTTGCGGTTTGAGCAGCACCGGGTTCATGTCGACATGGGGTTGAAGCCCCGAGGCGCGCGCCTGCAGCGCCTGCGCCCGACCGATCTCTCCGCCATCAGCCGTTACGGCCGCGTTGTTCGACATGTTCTGCGGCTTGAACGGCGCGACCGATAGACCGCGCGCCGTCAACGCCCGGCACAGACCCGCGACCATCAGCGACTTGCCGACATTCGAGCCGGTGCCCTGGAACATGATCGACCGGGCGGTCATTGGACGGTAAGTCCTGGACGGCCGGACGCGCCCCTCGCGCCGCGAGACCCGGTACCGTCGTAAGCCGGGGACCGCCCGACACGCCGGGACAAGGAATGGGTCAGAGCAATACGCCCCCTGGATTCCCGCTTCCGCGGGAATGAGCGGATGGGGGGCGGTTTCCCGAATTCGCTTGCGCCTGTTTGGCTGGGACGATCTGTGATTCGGAACGGTACTGGTTCACAGGCGGTCTCTCCACCTCCGCTCATTCCCGCGAAAGCGGGAATCCAGGGCCGCTTGTTCCATGCCGGCCGGCAATCCCGAGGCAATGTCGGAACGCGCGCGATCCTCGAACAGGCTCGCATCAAAACTCGATGCCCTCCTGCGCCTTCACGCCGGCGGCGAAGTGGTGTTTTACCAAAGTCATTTCCGTCACCAGATCCGCCGCCTCGATCAGCTCCGGCTTGGCATTGCGGCCGGTGACGACGACATGCAGGTCCGGCCGCCGGTTCTTCAGCGTTTCCACGACCTTGTCGAGCGGCAGGTAGTCGTATCTGAGCGCGATGTTGAGTTCATCCAGCACCACCAGCGCAATCTCGGGATCGGCCATCAGCGCCTCGGCCTTTTCCCAGGCCCGTTGGGCAGCGGCGATATCGCGCGCCTTGTCCTGGGTTTCCCAGGTAAACCCCTCGCCCATCGAATGCCATTCGATGAGATCGCCGAATTTCTCCAGCACCCCACGCTCGCCTGTCGACCAGGCCCCCTTGATGAACTGGACGACGCCGACCTTGCGGCCATAGCCGACCATCCTGAGCGCCAGGCCGAAAGCGGCCGTCGATTTGCCCTTTCCCGGCCCCGTATGGACGATCAACAGGCCCTTTTCGATGGTTTTCGAGGCGACTTCGGCGTCCTGCACCGCCTTGCGCTTTTCCATCTTGGCGCGGTGACGGTCCTGATCGTCCGGTTTGGTCTTGTCGGTCATTGTGATCCTTTCACCACCATCGGCAGCCCCGCCACCATGAAGACGACATGCGCAGCCTGCGCGGCAACTCGCTGATTGAGAAGGCCCAATTCGTCCCGAAAGGCGCGGCCAAGCGCATTGTCCGGGACGATGCTCAGGCCGACTTCGTTGGAAACCAGCACCGTCGGCGCGGTCCGCTTGGCCAGGGCGTCGTCGAAAGCCTTGAACGCGTCGGGGAGATCCCGGTCGCCAAGCATCAGGTTCGACACCCACATCGACAGGCAGTCCACCAGCATTGGCGCTTGCGGCGCCGCCCCAATGATCGCCTCGGGCAGTGAAATGGGCGATTCGACCGTCATCCATCCCGCTCCCCGGCGCGACTGGTGCGTTGCGATCCGCGCGCGCATCTCGTCGTCATAGGCTTCCGCCGTGGCGATATAGGTCCACGGCGCGGGTGTGGCCATGACCAGCCCCTCGGCTTGCCGGCTCTTGCCCGAGCGGCCGCCGCCCAGAACGAACGTCAGATGAGGCAAGTCCGGTTTGGATTCGGTTTCCAAGTCGCATCTCCGTCGTTGGGCAGCCGCCCTGTTGAAGGCTGATTGACTCGCCCCCGGCGAGGCAATAGTCAATCCGGTGACGGTCCTTCCAGTTGGGAAGGTGAAAAGGGAACGCGGTGCCGGAGGAAACTCCCCATGCCGCGGCTGCCCCCGCAACTGTAAGCGGAGAGCCGCTCGTCTGAAGTCCACTGGGTGAAAACCCGGGAAGGCGACGAGCAAGCGAAATGATCCGCGAGCCAGGAGACCTGCCGTCCTTAAACTGACCGCGACGACGGGCGGGGTGCGCCGACGACACGCGGAAAGACCGACTGGAATGTCGGCCTTGTTCCCAACAGGCGTCGCCTGTGGGACGGACCACGCACCCCGACAGGCGCCATGATCGCGCCAACGAAGGGGATATGAAGTCGTGGCAAGTACCAGACCCTGCCTTTACGTCTGCACGACCTGCAAGCAGGACGGCGCCCCTCTGGCCGAGGGCGAGACGCCGCCCGGCAAGCGTCTCTACGAGGCCGTCGCCGAGCGACTCGATACGCTGGGCGAAGCGGCCCCGATCGACGTCCAGCCGATCGTCTGCTTCGCCAATTGCGAGCAGGGCTGCTCCGTGGGGCTCTCCCAGGCCGGCAAATGGGCCTACATGGTCGGCCATATCGGCCCCGCCGAGGCCGACGACCTCATCGCCTACGGCGCGGCCTACGCCAAGTCCGAAACCGGCGCGGTTCTGCGCTCGGGCCGGCCGGAGTCTCTCCGCCACGCCATCGTCGGCCGCTTCCCGACCCACCTCGCCTTCCCGCAAACCGACCTGCCCGAAACCGACCTGCCCGAAACCGACCTGAAGGACGCCGCCGAATGACCGCGCCTGCACCCAAATTGAGCGGAGCCAAAATTCCGGCAACCGTGATCACCGGCTTCCTCGGCGCCGGCAAGACGACACTCGTCCGCCACGTGCTGGAGAATGCCGGCGGCAGGCGGATCGCCATTATCGTCAACGAGTTCGGCTCGCTTGGCATCGACGGCGATCTTCTGAAGAGCTGCGGCATCGCGGGCTGCTCCGACGACGATATCGTCGAGCTCTCCAACGGCTGCATCTGCTGCACCGTCGCCGACGATTTCCTGCCGACCATGCAGGCCCTGCTCGACCGCGACGATCCGCCCGAGCACGTGCTGATCGAGACCTCCGGCCTCGCCCTGCCGAAGCCGCTGATCAAGGCGTTCGACTGGCCGACCATCCGCTCGCGCATGACCGTCGACGGCGTCATCGCCGTGGTCGACGGGCCCGCGGTCTCGACCGGGCGCTTCGCCGACGACCCAGAGGCCATCGCCCGCCAGCGCGCCGAAGATCCCTCCGTCGATCACGACAACCCGCTCGCCGAGGTCTACGAGGACCAGCTTAATGCGGCCGACCTGATCATCGTCAACAAGGCCGACCTTCTGGAGGAGGCCGGCCTGGAAGCGCTGAAGACCGCGATCGGTGGCACGGTATCCCGCGCGGTGAAGGTCGTCTCGACGCATGAGGGCCGGATAGATCCGGCCGTGCTGCTTGGCATCGGGGCTGCCGCCGAGGACGATCTCGACGCGCGCCCCTCGCACCACGACGGCGCCGACGAACACGAGCACGACGATTTCGAGACCTTCGTCGTCGAGATCGGCGAGATCGCCTCGCCCGACGCTCTGGTGGCGCGGCTGAAAGAGGTCGCCGAGGCGCACGACATCCTGCGCATCAAGGGCTTCGTGGCGGTGACGGCTAAGCCGATGCGGCTGGCCGTGCAAGGCGTCGGCGGCCGCTTCCGCCATGCCTACGACCGGCCCTGGGGCGCGGGTGAGACCCGCACCGGCCGCCTCGTCGTCATCGGCGAGACGGGCCTCGACCAGGCCGCCATCGACGCGGCGATACGGGGATAAGAGCGGGCGATGAGCGTGGCACGCACCATACGCAACCCGATCCCCGCTTCCGCGGGGATGTGCGGTGCATGGGGTGGCCGCCGTGCTGGGCCCCGGATCGAGTCCGGGGCACGAGTCCCGTTGCTTGGCGCGGTCATTGGGTCAAATTCAGCCTCGTGTTCCGGACTTGATCCGGAACCCAGAGCAACAGGAGTAAAACTCACTAACTTCCGCTCATTCCCGCGAAAGCGGGAATCCAAGGCGGCTTGCTTGGAGTTTACCGCCTCCCGACGCTCGGCTTCTGGTCCAGCGCGGCCGGGGCTCGAAAGCAGGAATCCATACCCTCACGGAGGGGCCTGACATGCACATTCTGGTCAGGGAGACGCGATCGCTCGACGATGTCGAGAGCGCGGTCGATCTTGGCCAGACGCCGGCCGAGCTGGTCTTCCTGTCGTTTTCCGATTCCGATCTCGGCGCCGCCTCCGCCGCCTGGCAGGCCGATCCGAACCTGCCCGGACTGCGGCTCGCCAATCTTGCCCGGCTGAAACATCCCCTTTCCGTCGACCTCTATGTCGAGCAGGTGATCGAGCACGCCCGCTGCGTGGTGATCCGCCTGCTCGGCGGCCTCGACTACTGGCGCTACGGCGCCGAGGAAGTGGCGCGGACCTGCCGTGACCGCGGCATCCCGCTGGCGATCCTGCCCGGCGACGGCCGCGAGGACGACCGGTTGATCGAACTGTCGACCGTGGCCAGCGACATCCGCGACCGGCTCGACGCCTGCCTCGCGCACGGCGGCCCGGCAAACACCGCGCGAGCGCTCCGGCTCGCCGCCCATCTCGCGGATCTCGGCCCCGACGACGGCGAAGCGGCCGAGCCGCTGCCGCTACATGGCGAGTACCGGGTTCCGGCTCCCTCCGATACCGGCCGCCCGCTCGCGGCAATCGTCTTCTACCGCGCCTACCTGCTCGCCGCCGATCTCGCGCCGATCGATGCGCTGGCCCGTGAACTCGACAGGCAGGGACTCGACGTCCGCGCCCTGCACGTCGCAAGCCTCAAGGTTCCGGAGACCGCGGCATTCGTCGCGCAGACCCTCCGCGACCGGCGTCCCGCAGTCGTGCTCAACGCCACCGGGTTCTCCGCCCGCCTGGACCCCAGGTCCGGGGGCGACGGCCCCTCGCCGCTCGATGCCGCCGGCGCGCCGGTGCTTCAGGTCGTCTTGTCGGCATCGCCCCGCGAAGCCTGGGCGGAGTCGGCGCGAGGACTTTCCCAGACCGATCTCGCCATGCAGGTGGTGCTGCCGGAACTCGACGGGCGGCTGCTGGCAACCGCGATCTCCTTCAAGGCCGAGGAAACCGAAGTCACCGGCCTGGAATTCGCCCGAACCGTGCATACGCCGAACCCGGATGGCATCGCACTTGCCGCCGCCCGCGCGAGCGGCTGGGCGCGGCTTGCCCGAACCGATCGGGGCGACCGCACGATCGCGCTGATCCTGTCGGACTATCCCGGTGCCGCCGGACAATCCGCGCACGCGGTCGGACTCGACGCCATCGAGAGCACGGCGCAAATCCTGAAGGTGCTGGACGGCGAAGGTTACGAGACTGGCGACGCCCTGCCCGATGGCAAAGAGATCGTCGGCGCTCTCTGCCACGCCGCGCCAACGCCGTTCCTGTCTCTTGCCGACTACCAGCGATTGTTCGCGACCCTGCCCGAAGAGACCCGCGCGCAAGTCCTGGCCGCCTGGGGCGACCCGGAAGACGACCCGGAATTCGACGGCAGCCACTTCGCCCTGCCCATGGCGATATACGGCAATGTGATCGCCGCGATCCAGCCCGACCGAGGCAACGCACTCGACCGCAAGGCGAGCTATCACGATCCCGATCTGCCGCCGCGCC
>CAJQNW010000412.1 GCA_905479765.1 uncultured Tepidamorphus sp.
ATGGTGATGCCGGGCGACAACGTCGCGATCACGGTCGAGCTGATCGTGCCGATCGCGATGGAAGACGGCCTGCGCTTCGCCATCCGCGAGGGCGGCCGTACCGTCGGCGCCGGCGTCGTCTCAAAGATCATCGAGTAAGTCGGTCAAAGAGAAAGACGGCGGTCTGGACGGATAGGAGTGTAGCTCAACTGGCTAGAGCACCGGTCTCCAAAACCGGGGGTTGGGGGTTCGAGTCCCTCCACTCCTGCCAGTCCAGGCTAAGGCCCCGCACGTTGCGGGTCAGACAACAGACCAATGACCGGCGGTGAGCCGGCAAAACGCGAACAGGTCATGGCAAAAGCGAACCCCTTCGAGTTCATTCAGCAGGTCCGCGCGGAAACGCGCAAGGTGACCTGGCCGAGCCGTCGCGAGGTGATTATCACCACCATCATGGTGTTCATCATGGTCACGCTGGCCAGTCTGTTCTTCCTTGCGGCGGACCAGATCCTTTCGTTCGGCGTCGGATTCCTGCTCGGAACGCGCTGAGAAGGATCAAGAAAACCCATGGCAATGCGCTGGTACATCGTCCACACCTATTCGAACTTCGAGAAGAAGGTCGCCGAAGCCATTCGCGAGAAGGCAGAAGCCACCGGACTTGATGAAAAGTTCGAGGAAATCCTCGTGCCGACCGAAAAGGTCGTCGAAGTCCGGCGGGGCCGGAAAATCGATACGGAACGCAAGTTTTTTCCCGGTTATGTGCTCGTACGTATGGACATGACCGATGATGCGTACCATTTGATCAAGAACACCCCGAAAGTTACGGGCTTCCTGGGAGCCGATAACAAGCCGACGCCGATCTCAGACGGCGAGGCACAGCGCATCCTGCAGCAGGTGCAGGAAGGCATCGAGCGGCCGAAGCCGTCCGTGCATTTCGATATTGGCGAGCAGGTTCGCGTCGCCGATGGCCCGTTTGCCTCCTTCAACGGCATTGTCGAAGAGGTGGACGAGGAACGGGCGCGGCTCAAGGTCGCCGTGTCCATTTTCGGCCGGGCAACCCCGGTCGAGCTCGAATACGGGCAGGTCGAAAAGCTTTGACCTGCTTGAAGTTTGTGGGAGATCGGGCCGGCTGCCAACCGGTCAGGATCGTACCACGCAACGCCAATGCCGTCGCTTTGATCGACGCGGGAAGGTGAGAGAATGGCAAAGAAGATTATCGGCTACCTGAAACTTCAGGTTCCGGCAGGGGCCGCGACGCCGTCGCCCCCGATCGGTCCCGCGCTTGGCCAGCGCGGCTTGAATATCATGGAATTCTGCAAGGGATTCAACGCACAGACCCAGGAAATGGAGAAAGGCGCGCCCTGTCCCACGATCATCACGATCTATCAGGACAAGTCGTTCTCGTTTGCGATCAAGACGCCGCCCGCGTCGCATTTCCTGAAGCAGGCCGCCAAGGTCGGCAAGGGTTCGAAGCTGCCGGGCAAGGAATCGGGTGGCTCGGTGACCAAGGCCCAGGTGCGCGAAATCGCCGAAGCGAAGATGAAGGACCTCAACGCCAACGACGTCGAGGCGGCGATGCTGATCATCGAAGGATCGGCCCGGTCCATGGGTATCGAGGTTCAGGGGTAAGGTCATGGCAAAAGCAGGAAAGCGTTTGCGTACCGCCCGCGAGGGCATCGATGCCAACACGCTGTTGGAACTGACCGAGGCGGTGAAGAAGGTCAAGGAACGCGCCAAGGCGAAGTTCGACGAGACCATCGAAGTGGCGATCAACCTGGGTGTCGATCCGCGCCATGCCGATCAGATGGTGCGCGGTGTGTGCCAGCTGCCCAACGGCACGGGCCGGACGGTTCGCGTCGCGGTGTTCGCCAAGGGCGACAAGGCCGACGAGGCCAAGGCCGCCGGCGCCGATGTGGTCGGTGCCGAGGAATTGGTCGAGCAGGTCCAGAAGGGCGAGATCAATTTCGATCGCTGCATCGCGACGCCCGACATGATGCCGCTGGTCGGCCGTCTTGGTAAGGTTCTGGGGCCGCGTGGCCTGATGCCGAACCCGAAAGTCGGCACCGTGACGCCGGACGTGGCGAACGCGGTGAAGGAACAGAAGGGCGGCGCCGTGGAGTTCCGTGTCGAGAAGGCCGGCATCATCCAGGCCGGCGTCGGCAAGGCGAGCTTCGGCGAGGACCAGCTGGTCGAGAACATCCGCGCGCTTGTCGACGCAGTTATGAAGGCCAAGCCCGCAGGCGCGAAGGGAACCTATTTCCAGCGTCTTGCCGTGTCCTCGACCATGGGACCCGGCGTGCACGTCGAGCCGACGAGCGCGACCCCCGCTTAAGGCGGGGCGTTTTTGAGTTCCGGCGGGGAGACCCGCCGGATTTTATCAGTTTCCGGCCGGTAATCCGGCCGGAGAGTACGGGTCTGACGGGAAATCCGGCAGGCCCGCACCTGTCCAAGACTGCGGGTGCTCTCGGGGCCTTAATTCGAGAGCTTAAGTCCATACGGAGCCAGCATAGACGGGAATGAACCGGATTTCCGGTTCGGACCTCGTTGTCCAAGTGGACCCAATTCGGGAAAACCCGAAGACGGGCCGCCTGGACGGGACAGGAACGCGAGCGTCGTCCTGGCCCCGTCATGTGCGGTCTTCCAGGGCGGCTAGGACAACCCGGTGGCGGCAAGTTTGCCGTCGCCAGATTGGAGAGAGCAGGTGGAAAGAGCTGAAAAGTCTGAGCTCGTCTCGACGCTCCACGACGTGTTCAAGAGCACGACCGTGGTTGTCGTGGCCCACTATTCCGGTCTCTCGGTTTCAGAAATGACGGACCTTCGGGGCCGCATGCGTGAAGCCGGCGGGCAGGTAAAAGTGGCCAAGAACCGCCTTGCCAAGCTCGCGCTCGAGGGGACTGAAGTTGCCCATGTCGGCAGCCTTCTGAAGGGTCCCGCCGTGATCGCCTATTCCGATGATCCGGTGGCAGCCCCGAAGATTGCTGTCGAGTTCGCCAAGACCCACCAGAAGCTGGTGATCCTTGGCGGCGCGATGGGTGCCACGTCCCTCGACCCGGATGGTGTCAAATCACTGGCGACGCTGCCTTCGCTCGATGAGCTCAGGGGCAAGATCGTCGGCATGATCCAGACGCCGGCGACTCGGGTCGCGCAGGTGCTCGCCGCTCCCGGCGGGCAGGTTGCACGGGTGCTTGCGGCGCGTGCCGAACAAGGCGAGGCGGCCTAAGGGCCAACCGATCAAACAGGTTCGAACCGAAAGGAACTGAAAAATGGCTGATCTTTCGAAGATCGTTGACGAACTGTCCAGCCTCACCGTCATCGAGGCGGCCGAGCTGTCGAAAATGCTTGAAGAGAAGTGGGGCGTTTCCGCTGCCGCTCCGGTC
>CAJQNW010000413.1 GCA_905479765.1 uncultured Tepidamorphus sp.
ACTGGACGCCTTGCGCACGATGCCCTTGATGGACCGCACTGCGCTGGAGGCCGATCTGGGCGTTGCCTTCTCCGATCCGACCGTGATGGTCACCTTCCATCCGGAGACCGCCGGCAGCGCTAAGCCAAAGGACCAGATGGCAGCGTTGCTCGATGCTCTCGCGCAACGCGCTGATCTGCAAATCCTGTTCACCCTGCCCAATCCCGATGCCGAGGGGCTGGGCCTGGGGGAAATGGTCCGCCGCTTCGTCGCGAGCCATCCAGAGCGCAGCCAGTATCACGTCTCTCTCGGTCACCTGCGCTATCTTTCAGTCCTCAAGCAGGTCGCCGCGGTCGTGGGCAATTCGTCATCCGGACTCATCGAAGTGCCGAGCTTCGGCATCGGCACCTTGAACATCGGTCACCGCCAGGACGGCCGCATCCGCGCGCCCAGTGTCATCGACTGCCCGGAAACGACGCCCGCGGCCATCCTCGATGGTCTTACGGCCGTCCTCGACCCGGTCTTTCGCGCCTCGTGCCGCTCCGTGACCAACCCGTTCGGCGACGGCCGCGCCGGACCGCGCATCGTCGAAGTGCTGGAAACCATCGATTTCGCCGATCTGGGGGCGAAGCGCTTCTACGACCTGCCGGTCGCTGCGGAGTCCGATTTCCACTAACTGGCATCCAAGAAGGATGTCTGATACCTGCATCGCGTCCCCGTATCGGGGATACGATTTTTGGCATGCGAGGAGTTTAAAGGCGGTGCGCGTTGGATTGGTGGGCTTCGGCCGAATGGGCGTCCGGTTGTGGGAAGCGGCGCGGCGTGCCGATCTCGAGGTATCCGCGATCCTCGATTCTGATCCCGAAGCCTTCGGGCTGACTGCCCAACCCGAGTCGCGTCACGCGTTCACGACGGACGCTGAGACCTTCTGGCGCACGCCGGTCGACATACTGGTCATCGCCACGACGGCACCCGGGCATATGCCTCTCTTGCGTGAGGGGCTGGCCCGGGGGATCAAGCGATATGTCATTGAAAAGCCGCTGGCCACCAGCGTCAGCGAGGCCGACGAGACGATCCGCATGGCCCGGTCCGAGGGGGCACGCGTCCTCGTCAACCACACCCGTCGCTACTGCCCCAACTTCATCACCCTCGCCTCCCGCCTGAATGGCGGCGAGGAACTGGGAAGCCTGCGCATGGCGAGCATGGTCTTCGGCGGTGGCTCGCTGGGCTGCAACGGTCCCCACGGTTTCGATCTCTTCAATCTCCTGTTCGGGGATATGCCCGAAGCCGTCATGGCCCGGATGACGAGCCCCCGGAGCCAGAACGTGCGAGGACCGCAATTCGAAGATCCCGGCGGGACCGTGATCCTGTTCTATCCGGGCGGCCGGCGCGGTGTCGTCGATCTAGGAGACGACGTCGGTATCTTCGTCGGCACCCAGTTCGTTTTCGAGACGGGCCTTGTCACGTTCCAGAATGAATTCTCGCCCTGGGAGGTCCGGGCGCGAAAGCCGGAAGACCGCGACAAGCCCATGACCCAGTACGGGGCTCCCCTCGTCGACTATCCGTTCCCCGACTGGCAGGATTTTTCCATGATGGAACGCTGGACGGCCCTGATGCGCGATGCCGCCGCCGACAGCCCAGCGCGGGCCCCGGTCGAGCTCGGATTGGATACCACGCGCATTTTCGCCGCGGCCCGGTGGTCGGCCCGCACGAACCAGATCGTGACTTTTCCCCTGCCGTCCGAAGCCGAAAGCGCTGTGTATCCAATTCCCTGACCGGCAGGCTGGCGGTCGAAGATATCGTTACACGGGAAAATCCGGATCATCGAGCCCGGGCAAGGCGCGCTTCAGCCGCGCCGGTACCCCGGCAACCAGCGTGTGCGACGCCACATCCCCGGTGACGACGGCTCCAGCGGCGACGACACTGGCGGCGCCAATCCTGCAGCCCTGTACGACAACGGCCCCGGCACCGACAAAGGCGGCGGCTCCGCAATGCACATTGCCCGACAGGGTCGCGCCGGGCGATACGTTGGTGAAATCCTCCAGGTCGCAATCGTGATCGATCGTCACGTGGGTATTGACGATCACGCCCGCGCCCGTACGGGCGTTGTTGTTGAGGACCGCGCCGGCCATGACGCAGGTGCCCGGCCCGACGGATGCGCTGGACGCCAGCACGGCTGACGGATGCACCAGCGTGGCCAGACTGGAACCGGCCTCGACCAGGCTGCCAACGATCTGTGCGCGTGTGTTCTGGCGGCCAATTGCCACGAACAGGGCGACATCAGCGCCGAACCGCGCGGCGAGGTCCAGTTCGTCTTCGTGAATGACCGCTATTCCGTCTAACCGGGTGTTCTCTGGCAAGGACGGATCGCAAAATCCCAAAACGTCCCAGCCAGCCGATCGCGCGATATCGGCACAAACGCGGGCATGGCCGCCACCGCCGATCAGGACGACAGACCGACCGGCGGTTTTCGGGTTCAACTCAGATTGCCCCATTCGACCCGCGACCCATCTGCGACCCCCGCCTTCAGGCGCCTGCCGACGACCTGCGGCATCAACGCGGGAGGAATTCCACCTTCGGGACGCAGCGCGATCAGGTCTTCAGCCTCGATACGATGATCGGAGTCGAGCGCGGTGCGAAAGTAAAGGCTGCGCCGGGCCACCTTGGCCGTCGCATTTTCGCTTGGAGCCGGGACCTTGCGGCCATTGCCAAGCGCCGACTCCACCGTACGGATTCCCGCGATCAAAGCCTTCAGTTCCTCAGGAGATAATGACGCGGCATGGTCGGGACCCGGGAGCGTCCGGTCCAGCGTGAAGTGCTTCTCGATGACAGCGGCCCCCATCGCTACGGCGGCCAGTGACACTTCTATCCCCAGGGTGTGGTCGGACCAGCCGACCGGGACTCCGAACGCGTGCGCCATGGTGGACATGGCCCGCAGATTGGAATTTGCAGGATCCGCCGGATAGTTGGACACGCAGTGAAGGATTGCCAGATCGGAACAGCCATATTCCCAGAGGATTCGGACCGCGGCATCGACTTCACTCAGGGTAGCCATTCCGGTCGACAGAATGATCGGTTTGCCTTTCCGCGCGATGTGCATTAGCAGCGGAAAATTGGTGAGATCGCCCGACGGAATCTTGAACAGCGGCAATCCCAGTTCGTCGAGCAGGTCGGCACTGTCTTCATCGAACGGTGTTGACAGGAACAACACCTGCCGTTCGGCTGCATAGGCTATGAGATCGCGATGATTTTGCGGCGACAGTTCCAGCCGGCGCAGCATGTCGAGCTGGGATTCTCCGGCCGTGCTCGATACTTTCTGGTAGTCGGCCTTCTCGGCCTCGGCGGCGGCTACTTTTTGGGCCTGAAACGTCTGGAACTTGACTGCATCGGCGCCCGCATCGGCTGCCGCGTCGATCAGACGCCGCGCCATATCGAGGTCCCCATTATGGTTGACACCCGCCTCGGCTATGATCAAACAAGGAGCGTCTGCACCGATAGGGTGCCCAAGGGCCGCCAGCGCATCAAACATAAGCAAGCTCTTATACGGTCTCGTGAATTGGTGGGCGGACGATACGAAGCGGAATCCGCGTTGACAAGGCTATTAGCAGGGGCGCTTTGCACGGTTGCGAACCGGTTTCATGCCAAAAGCAAAATGCCTGATCACCGTAACCCGATTGCGGCCTTTCGGTCGCCAAAAGACATGTTTCCATCGCTTTTGGAAACGGTCACGAACCCCTGTCAGACTTCGGGTTTATCGTCAAGCCACGGTGGCTAGCGATCAAACTTTCACATGCCGGAACTGAAAGGCCGCATGAAACGGATAGCTAGCAATCTGGTCGCCTCCGATGTCCCGATCCTTGATGCGATCAACGGCATGGATCGCAACCCGATCAAGATCATACTGGTCGTCGATCAGGACGGGCGGCTTCTGGGTACGGTCACCGACGGGGATATCCGGCGGGCGATCCTCAACGCCGTGACGCTGGATTCGCCGGTTTCGGCCATCATGAACCGAAACCCTCTGGTGCTGGAACATCAGTCGGATCTCGCCGCCGTCATCACCCAGGCGCAAAACCGGATGCTGCGTTATGTTCCGGTACTCGACGCCGACGGCCGGGTAACCGACCTGGAGACCGTCAGCGAGCTGGAGCAGGAACTTCAGCGGCGCGACAACCTGGTGGTCCTGATGGCCGGCGGACTGGGCACCCGGCTCGCGCCTCTGACGGAGGATACTCCGAAGCCGATGCTCAAGGTCGGCGACAAGCCGATCCTGGAAACGATCATCGCGCGTTTCGTCGACCACGGCTTCCATCGCTTCTGCATTTCGCTCAACTACAAGGGCGACATGATCAAGGAGTATTTCGGAGACGGCGACAAATGGGGCGCCGACATCTCCTATGTGCGCGAGACGGAGCGCAGGGGCACCGCCGGTGCGCTCGCCCTGTTGCCAGAACGCCCGAAGGCGCCGTTCCTGATGATGAACGGCGACCTGCTCACCAATGTCGGCTTCGTGAACCTGCTGGACTTCCATCAGCAGCAAGGCGCCCTGGCCTCGATTGGTGTGCGTGAATACGATCTGCAGGTGCCCTACGGCACGGTTTCGGTGGACGGCGTGGATACACTTGGCCTGGAGGAAAAGCCGGTGTTCCGCTTCTTCGTCAACGCCGGGATCTACTGCCTGGGCCCGCGCGTGCTCGATTTCGTGCCCGACGAAGGCTGGCTCGATATGCCCGACCTGCTCAACCGCCTGATCAAGTCCGAGGAGAAGGTCTGTTCGTTCCCGATTCACGAATACTGGATCGATATCGGCCGGATGGAGGACTTCGACCGCGCGCAGGGCGAGTACAACAAGGTGTTCAATGATTGACGGCAAGCGTGTGCTGGCGTTGATCCCAGCTCGCGGCGGTTCGAAGGGGCTGCCGCGCAAGAACGTCCTGCCGCTGGCAGGCCATCCGCTGATCGCCTGGAGCGTCGGCGCCGCGCGCGCCTGCGCCTCCATCGACCGCGTCATCCTGTCTTCGGACGATCCCGAAATCATCGCCGCTGCCCGTGAAGCCGGCTGCGACGTCCCGTTCGTGCGCCCCTCCGAGCTGGCCGCCGACGACACCCCGGCCATGGACGTTGTCCGTCACGCGGTTGCCTGGGCGCAGGCGGAAAGCGAGACCTACGACTACCTCGTATTGTTGCAGCCAACGTCTCCTCTGCGCACCGCCGAGGACATAGAGGCCGGCCTCCGGCTGTGTCACGAGAGCGGCGCTTCGACGGTTGTGAGTGTCGTCGAGGCGAGTAAATCGCCCTACTGGATGTACCATCTCGACGAGTCGGCGCGGCTGTCGCCGGTTTTGCCGCGACGCGCCGACGCCTTCCGCCGTCAGAACCTGCCGCCGGCCTACGCCTTGAATGGCGCCGTCTACGTTGCCCGCTGGTCGGCGCTTTCCTCCCTCGACAGCTTCGTTACCGAGGATACCCTGGCAGCCGTGATGCCGGCCGAGCGCTCGATCGACATCGACTCCAGGCTGGACATGGTCATAGCCGAAGCGGTGCTACGGGAAATCGGGGGCGGTTCGCTCTTGCCGGTAACCTGAAAACGGGCTCGGCAATCGGGACAGTTTCATGACCTCAAAACCTCAAATCGTCGTCGTGGTCGGAATGCATCGCAGCGGCACATCGCTTGCCGCGGAGATGCTCGTGAGGCTGGGCGCTCATTCGGGCGACCGATTGCTCGAGGCCAACCAGTTCAATCCGCGCGGCTACTGGGAAGACGCGGATCTGGTGGATATCCATGACCGCATTCTGGCGGCGCTCGACCGGTCCTGGGGCGGATGGAGCAGCGGATTGCCCCTGCCGGATGCCTGGATGGAAGGGCCGAAGATCGCGCCCCTGCGCGACGAACTCGAGAGCTTCATCCTGAGCGGCATCGAACGGATCGAAAGCCCGTGGATGATCAAGGATCCGCGCATCTGCCGGCTGCTTCCCCTGTGGCGCGCGATCGCGGACAAGCACGGCATTCATGTATCGGCGGTTTTGAGCGTGCGGACGCCGGATGCCGTCGCCGCCTCGCTGGAGGCGCGCGACCATCTGCCCCACGCCTTCGGGCGCGTATTGTGGCTCGTCAATCACATCGACGCGCTGGTTGCGGGTCGCGGGCTGATCAAGGGCTGCGTCTCCTACGACCGCTGGTTTGGACACGCCGCGTCCCAGGCCGCGACACTCGCTGCGATGGCCGGGATCGAGATATCGGACTCGGACCTGGCGGCGGCAGCCAGCGACGTGGTGAGCGAAACCCTCCGTCACCACGGGTCATCCTCAGGCGATGGAATGGCCGACCGGTTGTACCGGGAACTCGACCGCTGGGCGGAAACGGGCGAGCCCGCCGCATCCATCGACACCATGATCGACGCGGCCGGCGCCACTCTTCACGAGGTCGCGTCGTGGATCGAGGAAGCGAAGAACCCGGAGTTCCTTCGGGAGGTTCTCGAGGCGAAGGTCGAGGAATATCAGGAAGCCTATCGCGCCTCGGCTGCCCGATGCGACGAGCTGGAAGCGATCTCCAAGCAGGACAGGATAAATTACCAGGCGTCGATCGACGACATGCTGGCGAAGATCGACATTTTATACGCCAAGGCGGAAGAGAACCGCGTGGCATACCAGACGTCAGCTGCGCGTGCCGACAATCTTCAAAGTCTCGTGTGGCGACTGGAGCGGCCATTGCGCGGCTTGCGGTCGCTGAGAAGCGCACTCCGCCGTACCAATTCCCAGTGAATTGAACCGTACGCGCCCGGCGAACGATCAGCCTCGTCCCGGCCGATCACATGCGCGGCGGCAGCCAATTCTCCCAGCAGCTGTCCGGTTCAGTTGCGGTCGCCCTTGTCGTTACCGGCCGGTGCAACCGCGAACCACGAATTTGGCAAGAGGTGGCGTCAGATCGGCGGTGAGCGGCAGCGCGAGTGCCCGCTCGAGCGCCGCGCCGATCCGCAGGACGGTGAGGTCGTCGTGGCGCCGGCCGACGATCTGGGCACCTGTCGGCAGGCCGTCCGCGGTGAAGCCGGAAGGAACGGAGAGTACCGGGCACGGCGCCACGTTGTTGAAGACGGACGTCATGTCGAGCCCCATGAACCGGCCCTCGGCATCGACGCCGTCGAAATGGGCGTCGGATAGGTCCACCGGAGGAGCCGGCATCGCCATGGTGGGACACAGCAGTGCATCGTGCTCCCGGAACACGGTCGCGAGACTGTGCCACTGCCGGGTCCGGATCTCGTCAAGCTTTCGATAGGTCACGGCATCCAGGTCGTCGCCGAGCTTCATCAGGTCGAGGAGCGCCGGCGTCATGCGATCGGAGTACTGTTCGCGCACATGGCCGAAGGCCGCAGCCATGAACACACCCCATATTTTCGTCCAGGCATCGACCAGCTCCCGTGACCAGTCGAGCTTAACTTCGACGACCTCGGCCCCCTCCCCGCGCAGGATTTCGGCAGCACGCAGAGTGTTCTTCGCCACGTCGGTATCCACCGCGTAAAACCCGAGATCGACGGACAGCGCTATGCGCAAGCCATCGACCCGCGCCTGTGAAATCCGGTCGGGTTCGATCGTCAGACGGCCGGGCAGCGACAGGATATCGGCGTCGTCCGGTCCGTGGGACACGGACAGGAACAAGGCGGCATCCGGCACGCTGCGGGCGAGCGGCCCGAAATGCGAGATCGTGTCGAACGTGGTCGGCAGGATGTCCATCGGTATACGTCCGAGGCTCGGCTTCAGGCCGACGCAACCGGAAAGCGCCGCGGGGATGCGCACCGAGCCGCCCATGTCCGTGCCTTCGGCAAGCGCCACGCAGCCCGTGGCGATCGCCACCGCCGAGCCGCCAGAAGACCCCCCGCTCGTCCGCTCCGGATTCCACGGATTTCGAGTGATGCCGAGAAGCGGACTATTCGTGAAGCTGGAATGGGCGAATTCCGGTGTCGTCGTCTTGCCGACGATGATCGCCCCGGCCGCCTTCAGGCGCCTGACGATTACCGGATCGCGGTCGCCCACGTTCTCCGCGAAGGCGTGGGAGCCCAGCGTCGTCCGCCGGCCGGCGATCGGCGTCAGGTCCTTGATGGCGACCGGAACGCCGTGCAGCGGGCCCACTGGGGCGCCGCGCGACAGCATTGTTTCCGCCGCCCGGGCCTCGACCATCGCGTCCTCGCCATAGACCTCGGCAAAGGCGTTGAGCTTTGGATCCACGACGCTGATCCGGTCAAGCGCAGCCGATATCGCCTCGCTCGGCGATACGGATCCGTCCCGAATGGACCCGGCGAGCGCGCAAGCCCCCAGTCGGCAGATATCATCGGACAAATTGTGCTCCTCGAAAGGACTGTCTCCGATCAGGAGCGTCGGGTGCGCACGGCCAGGAAGTCAAGCGGGATGCCATAGCCGGGCGTGTCGTGAAGTCGCTTGGATACCGCTGCGGAGCCTATGACCTCGCCGACGCCCTGAACATCGGTTCGACTAATGCTATCAAGGTGACAGCCACCTCTACGGTGTCCAGCCGACGACAGCCCGGCACATCTTCTCCAGAAGCGCTTCAAGCGTCTCGCGTTCAGTGGTGTCCAGGCAATCGGTCAACCGCTGCTCGCCTTCAACGAAGGGCGGCATGATCGCTTCGTAGGTCCGACGTCCTGCCGGCGTCAGGAACAGAAGCGTGCGCCGGGCGTCGTCGGGATCGTCTTCGCGGCGGATCAATCCCTTTGCTTCGAGCGAGGCCACGGCGCGGCTCACCGTGTTGCGTTGCTGTTCGGTTATTTCGCAGATGTCGCGCGGGTTCAGGCCATCCTCGTGCACCAGGCAGATCAGCACGGTCCATTCCGGCCGGATGATTCCGTGTTCCTGTTCCATGCGCCGCAGCAGCGGCTCGCGATAGAAGTTCGTCAGAAACGCGATCTTGTAGGCGACCGGGATCGGCGTGTCGTTTATGATCTCGATCAGCTTCATTTTTCTCGCCATAAGAACGCGCCCCGCGCAGAATACAATTGCTCCATCTGGAACATTTTTTTGTTCCAAGTGGAGCAAAACCTGCTTATCCTGTGTCCAAACGTCGGTCAACGCGACGATTCAATAATACAGGGAGGACCTGGATGTCCGCTAAGAGCGATGCTCAAAGCGAAACAGCATCCGCGGGCGGCGATGATCTCTTTGGAGAGCGTCTCGTCCTGAATGTATTCGGGATGCTCGTGGTTGTCCTGATGGCGGCGATCTTCGCTCAGGTCGTCTGCAGCCGTCTGGACATCAATCCAATTGCCGAATTCGCGACTTCCTGGCCCGTCGTCGGAACACGGATCACGCTGAATTCGCTGCTCGATGCACAGTGGCATCTGCTGGTCCTCATCGCGCTTCTGCCGGCTTGGCTCGTCTGGCGCCGCGACGGCCATGTCCGGGTCGATTTCATCTACGCGAAACTGGCGCCCGGAACCCGCTCGCTGATCGAGTTGGCGGGGCACGTCGTCTTCGCCGCACCGTTCCTGTTCATTTCAATTCCGGCCGCCTGGTCTTTCATGGAGAGCGCCCTTCGCTCCGGGCAGGGCTCGAACAACGACGGCCTGAACGATCTTTTTCTCATAAAGAGCGCGCTACCGATCGGCCTCGCCTTTCTTGCTGTCGTAATGGTGGTCGACGTTGTCGTACAGATCAGGCAGCTCGCGCGGCGATGATGGATACAGCTCTGCCGATCCTGATGGCCGTCGTCACGCTGGTCGGAATCCTCTCCGGCTACCGCGTGGCGTTTGTACTGGCGGGATCGGCCGCGTTGTTCATTCTGTTTTCCGATCTGCCGATGGCGTTCTTCAAGCTGATCGTCAGCCGGATCTACGCGAACGTGCTGTCGAACTGGCTTCTCGTCGCGATCCCGATGTTCATCTTCATGGGACTTGTGCTGGAAAAGACGGGCGTCGCGAAACAAAGCCTGCGCGGTGCGCAGATGGCGCTCGGCGGATCGGCGGCGGGCATGGGCGTGTCGGTTCTGGTGATCGGCGTGCTGCTCGCCGCATCGTCGGGAATTGTCGGCGCGTCAGTCGTTCTCATCGCGTTGCTTGCGCTCCCGCGTTTGCTCGAGGCGGGCTACGACAAGCCCACCAGCGCGGGTCTGATCGCATCGTCAGGAACGCTCGCGATCCTTATTCCGCCGTCCGTGATGCTGATCGTCCTGGGCGACCAGTTGCAGGCGCCGGTCCCCGACATGTTTGCCGGCGCTATCGGGCCCGGGCTCCTGCTCGTCGGCCTTTATGCCGGCTACGTCATTCTTCGGATGCGCCGCGCGCCGCGCCGGGTGGCAAACAACGCGGTAAGTGCGGTTCACGCCGTGCGGCGGATTCTTGTCGACGTCGCGCCCCTGGGATTTCTGGTCGTCTGCGTCCTGGGCTCGATTATCGGAGGACTTGCGACGCCTACGGAAGCAAGCGGGATCGGAGCGTTCGGGGCAATCCTGATCGCATTCGCCTACGGCCGTTTTCGAATCTCGGCGATTATGAGTGCTGCGCGCGAGACCGTGGTGGCCACCTCGATGGTCATGATGGTGATGGTCGGCGCGACCTGCTTTTCGGCCGTGTTTCGCGGCATCGGCGGCGACGAACTGATCAGTCACGGTTTGTCATCGCTCGGCGGCGGCCCCTGGATGGTTCTCGGCGTCGTCATGGTCTCGGTCTTCGTTCTCGGATTCGTGCTCGACTGGCTGGAAATAACGCTCATCTTGATGCCGATCTTCGGTCCGATCGTCGCGGGGCTCGACTTCGGACTCACGCGAGAGGCCACGCTGGTGTGGTTCGGCGTCCTGGTCGCCGTCAATCTGCAGACGTCGTTCCTGACGCCGCCTTTCGGATTTTCTCTTTTTTACCTGCGCGGTGCGGTCGGCGATCAGCTCGCGACCCGCGATGTCTATCGCGGCGTCATTCCCTTCATCGCGCTTCAACTGGTTGCCCTCGGGCTGCTGATGGCATTCCCGAGGCTCGTCACGGGGCTGCTCTGAAGTCCCGATCAACGCCTGAACTCGAAGGAAAACTGGGAGGAATCAATGAAAAGACTTCTGATTGCCGGGATCCTGGCTGCTGTCGCTGCGAATGGCGCGATGGCCAAGGACTACAACCTGCAGAGCGCGTTTCCGAAAGGATTGCCCATTCTCGGGCCGGGCGCGGACCGTTTTGCCGAGACCGTCGCGACGCTGACGGGCGGCGAGGTGACCTTCAAGCATCTCGGCGCTGGCGAACTGTCACCTCCCACCGAGATCCTCGACAACGTCGGTTCGGGCGCAATCGACGCGGCCTGGTCCTATGCCGCCTATGCCAGTGGTCAGGCGCCCGGTGCCGCACTCTTCGGGTCCATTCCCTTCGGACCCGAGGCGATCAAATACGTCTCATGGGTGCACCACGGAGGCGGGCT
Organism: uncultured Tepidamorphus sp.; assembly: GCA_905479765.1. Lineage (GTDB taxonomy): Bacteria > Pseudomonadota > Alphaproteobacteria > Rhizobiales > Tepidamorphaceae > Microbaculum. The sequence goes on from CAJQNW010000413.1 coordinate 11,383, forward strand.
TGAAATCTGGCGCGAAATTTACGAGCCGTTCAACGTCGTGCCGATGCCGTGCGGCGTCATCATTTCCGAAGCCGGCGGCTGGTACACTAAGCCGATCGAGACGCCCGAGGATCTCAAGGGGCTGAACATCCGTATCGGCGGTCTGGGCGGTGCCGTGCTCGGCAAGCTCGGCGCCAATGCGATGTCGTTGCCGGTCGGCGAAATCTCGACCTCGCTCGAAACCGGGCGGCTCGACGGAACCGAGCTCAGCTTTCCCATGGTCGACAAGCTGCTCGGCTTCGACAAGGTCGCCAAGTACTACTATTTCCCGGGCTGGCACCAGCCGTCCGGCTTTATCGAGTTCTACATGAACAAGGACGCCTGGGACGGGCTGACGGATGCGCAGCGCAAGGCAATCGAGGTTACATGCGCCGACATCGATCTCTGGGCGATCGGAACGGCCTCGGCGGCTCAGGCGGAGGCGCTGGAAAGCTTCCGTGCGAACGGCGTGACGGTCGCGCGGCTTCCAGACAGCGTCATCGATGCCCTTCGCGGCGCCGCCGACGAGGTCTATGCGGAGGAAGCCGCAAACGATCCGCTCTTCAAGAAAGCTATCGACAGCTATCGGTCGTACTCGCAAGCCTATGACGAGTATCGGGCTTTGAACGCGCTCGACTGACACGCACCGCCTCCGGCCCGCTCCGGTTTCCGGGGCGGGCCGCTTGCCCGGCTTTCAGCATTCAGCACTCAGACAGGTCAAATGAAACGCAGTACCGATCGCATCCTGACGACCCATGTCGGTTCGCTTCCGCGCCCCGGTGAACTCCTCGACATGCTGGAGGCGAAGGAAGTCGACGGAAACATCGACGACTCCATGCTTGGCGAGCGCATCACAGCCGCGATCCTCGATGTCGTATCGCGTCAGCGCGAGTGCGGCGTCGACATCGTCAACGACGGCGAGAACTCGAAGACCTCCTATACGCTCTACGTCCAGGACAGGCTGAAGGGTGTCGGCCCGGTGCCGCCGGCCAGGGAAAGGCCGAAGACCGCCCAGCACGCGGACCTGATGGAGCATCCCGATCTCTTGGAGATGATGGCGAAGCGGGCCGTCGGCCTGAGCTGGTTCGATCGCGCCCAGCCGCCGGCCTGTGTCGGACCGGTCTCCTATGGAGATTCCGCTCCGCTGCAACGCGATCTCGCCAATCTCGCCGCCGCGTGCGAAGCGCGGGGTGTCGACGAGGCGTTCATGAATTCCGCGTCTCCGGGCGTGCTGACGAAATTCGTCCCCGACATGTACTATGGCGACGAGGACGCCTATGTGGAGGCCTTGTCTGAGGCGTTGCGGGTCGAGTACGAGGCGATCGTCGAGGCGGGTTTCATCCTGCAGATCGACGCTCCGGACCTGGGATCCGCGCGACACAACCAGTATCAGGACCTTGATGACGCCGGTTTCCTGAAGATCGCCGAACGTAATGTCGAAGCGGTCAACCATGCCACACGCAACATCGATCCGCAGCGCATGCGAATGCATGTGTGCTGGGGAAACTACGAAGGACCGCACACACACGACGTTCCCTTGGCGACGCTCTATCCGGTCATAATGAAGGCGCGCCCGGCGGGCCTTCTCATCGAAGGCGCCAATCCCGCCCATGCCCACGAGTGGGCGGACGTCAAACGCCTTGGCTTGCCGGACGAAAAGGTACTCATCCCCGGTGTAATCGATACGACGACCAACTTCGTCGAGAACCCGAAACTGGTCGCTCAGCGGATCTGTCAATGGGCCGAGGTCGCCGGCCGCGAGCGCGTTATCGCGTCAACCGATTGCGGCTTCGCGACTTTCGCGGGCCCGAACAATCCCGTCGCGCCGACAGTGGTGTGGGAGAAGCTGAGGGCACTGGCTGAAGGTGCGCGTCTTGCCAGCTCGATGCTTTGGTAGGACGGGTTCCCGGGGATGAGCTACGCGCTACGCGATTTTGGTTGCTACACCGCCGGTGGACGGATCCACCGCGTTGTCGAGGGCGAACCGTTCCCCATCCAGGTCACGCGCGACTCCTCATACCTCTATGATCCCAGGGGGCACTTCGCTGTCGAGCACGCGTATGTGCAGTTTTTCGTCCCCGATCGGCGCAACAGCGCGCCGCCGGTCGTGCTAGTCCACGGTGGCGGCACCCACGGCGCGACCTGGGAAACGACGCCGGACGGTCGGCCGGGTTGGCTGCATTTGCTGGTTCGGCGGGGTTACGAGGTTCACGTTGTCGACGCCGTCGAACGCGGCCGTGCGGGGTGGATGCCCGGTCTGTGGCAGGGCGATCCGATCCTGAGATCGATGGAAGAGGCGTGGAGTCTGTTTCGCTTCGGTCCTCCTGAGGGGTTCTCAGACCGGCTTCCGTTTCCGGGTCAGCAGTTCCCGGTCGAGCACATCGAGAGGCTCGCGAGAAGCCTTACGCCGCGCTGGCTTTCGACGAGCCGTCTGCAAATCGCAGCGCTCGTTGCGGTGTTGGAGAAGACCGGGCCCGCCATACTCGTCACGCACAGCCAGGGTGGTGAAATCGGATTCGACGCCCAGGCTCTTCGCCCCGATCTCGTGGCCGCCATAATTGCGGTCGAGCCCTCCGCGGCCCCGGCCGAGATTTCGAGTTTGGCGGAGTGTCCGACGGTTCTCCTGGTTGGTGATTTCCTCGACATGGACGACAAGATCGTCGCCCGGTCTAAGCTCTGGCGCGACACGATCGCCCGAGGCGCAGCCCTCGACCAGCCAAACCACTTGCTTGACACGCGGCGTGATATCGCACCCGGCGGAAGCCATATGCTGATGATGGACCGGCACGGCGAGGCCTGCCTGGACGCCGCCCTGGAACACCTGGCTCTTTGAAAAATTTAGTCAGGTCATCTCAGGCGGGTGAAGCGTTGCGCTGACGGGCACCCTGTTGACCGATCAAATCGGCTCCTTTCCGCCGCCCGGAATCGGCGCTGAGTTGACCAACGCTTTCGTCGTGAAGGCCGCCGCCGGCCAATTCAATTGATCGAACCGGCCGAACCGCCCGCCATCAAAGAAAAGGAATGCCCGCCTCGCCGAAAGCCGCAGGCGGTGGCGCGAGCTGCCAAAGGTTTCTCAATCCGCTTTCCGGCTCAAGGCTCCACACGCGCGGCTCGTAGAGCGGGTCGCAGTCGATGCGCGCCATGCCCACCGACGTCTCGACCGCGCATCCATTGGGGTCGCGGTAATAGGTGAAGATGTTGTCGCCGGCACCATGACGGCCGGGGCCCCACAACAGGCTGCGGTTCTTGATGACCAGCGTGTCGGCGATATGGATGAGATCCTCCATGGAAAAGGCATCGAAGGCGTAGTGATGCATGCGGCCGTCACCCAGCCCCGCGGCGATCGTGTGGTGGTAACCGTCGAAGGCGCGGTACCAGGCAAGTTCGTTGTTGGCCGTGCGGTCCGACAACTTCATGGCCAGCGTTCCGGTCATGAAGTCCTGGAATCCGAGCGCGTCGGTCACGCGCAGATTGACGTGTTCGAGACGGGTCGGGACGCTGCCGGTGCCGATGTGGCGCAGCGGTTGGTTGCGTTCCACCGGCGTGTGGATCTCGATGACCGGGCCAAATGGCGTGGCGATGCGCACGGCCCGTTCCACGCCTGCGATGAGGGGCTTGTCGTCGACAATGGCCAGGCCATCGGCCTTGGCGCGGCGTGCGATCTCGTCGACGCTCGCCGCATCCATGGCCTCGAGACCGACGGCGATGGCGCCGGTCTTCTCGCCCCTGAGATAGGCGATCTCGCAGCGCCGGTCGTTGGACGACATGTAGATGCCGGACTCGTTTTTCTCGGTCACTTTCAGCCCGACGATCTCGGACAGGTCCTCGGCAGATTCCTCAGGGTCAGGATTCGTCATCACGACGTAACCCATTTGTCTGATCAGATAGTCCATGCCTTCTGCCTTTCCTTGGTATGCATGTCCCCGGCGGGCCGGCCCCGGCCGCTTTCGAGAGTCGTTCTGGTTTCTATGATCGGGGTAAAGACGGTGCCGGCGTTGCCGAGAAGCGTTGCCGCAGCGCCTTCTTGTCCGTCTTGCCGAGCGACGTCAGCGGCAGCGTTTCTACGAATACGACAGTCTTCGGTGTATGGACGGGCCCCTTGCGCTCACGGACCAAATCCATGAGGTCCTCCGCCTTCGGATCCCGTCCGGCATGCGGCACGACGACGGCGGTGACGGCCTCACCCCACTTGGCGTCGGGAATGCCGATGACGGCCACGGCGGCAACATCGGGATGCGCCGACAGCACGTCCTCGATCTCGCGCGGATAGACGTTGAAGCCGCCCGAGATCACCATGTCCTTCTTGCGATCGACGATGTAGTAGAAGCCATCCTCGTCCCGGTGGGCGAGGTCTCCGGTGTGCAGCCAGCCGCCGCGCAAAGTCTCTTCCGTTTGTTCGGGCTGGTTCCAGTAGCCGTCCATGACAAGCGGCCCGCGAACGCAGATTTCACCGACATCGCCCTGCCCGACCTCGCGGCCCTCATCGTCCAACAGTGCGACCTGCAGGCCGGGTGCGGGCCTGCCGGCCGAATGCAGGCGGCCTGAGGAGGCGTCGCTGTGGTCACGTTGATCGAGGATCAGAATGGTGTTCGGCGCTTCGGTCTGGCCGTAGGCCTGCACCATCACCGGTCCGAAGACGTCCAGCGCCTGCGCAATCCGCGTCGGTGAAGCCGGCGCCCCGCTGTAGACCACCGCCTTGAGGCTCGAAAGTTCGACCTTCGCGGTATCCTCGTGGTCCAGCAGGCCGTAGAGCATGGTCGGCACGAGCCAGGTCACGTCAATGTCGTGGCGCTCGATGTCGGCGAGTATCCTGCCTGCGTCGAAACCGCGATGCAGGACGATGGTGCCGCCGCGCATCAGCACAGGCAGGATCAGCGACCCCGCGCCATGAGACATCGGTGCGACGCAGAGATAGCGCACATGGTCGGGCCAGGCGAAAGCCGACAGCCACAGCAGGGTGTTCGTCAGCAGCGACCGGTCGGTCAGCATGACACCCTTGGACTTGCCGGTGGTGCCGCCGGTATAGGCAAGGCGGATCACACGGTCGGAAGCCGAACGCACCGCGAGGTTGCCGGGATCGAGT
>CAJQNW010000414.1 GCA_905479765.1 uncultured Tepidamorphus sp.
CCGCCCGAAAATAGAGCGGGAGGCGCCTGACCGTCCCGTACAAGAACGTCCCGGGCTCGAATACACGTCCGCGCCATCGCCGAAACCACAGGCCGCGCCGTCTCCATCCGGTCCGCCGCCTCCCAGTTCGCCACCGCCTACCTCGTCCGCGCCGAGCGCACCTTCCGGTCCGCCTCAGTCCGCGCCGCCGCGGGTGCCTGAGCCTGCGCCTAAGCCCACCGGGGCCGGTCCGTCGGGCCATTCACGGCCTTCGGCAGACGCGGACGGGAGTGGGCCCACGCGGGCGGAGGCCTTCCTGTCGGCAACATCGCGCCCTTCGGCTGCACCGTCGTCCGATATGCCGGCCCGGCACGAGCCGTCGCAGCTGGTGCCTTCCGCTCCGCCTGTAGCGGCCCCGCAAAAACCCGCCGCCGCGCCACCTGCCGCGCCGGCTGGCCCTTCCGGCAGTACCGAATTGTCCGCCGCCGGTCCGGGCAGGGACGCACAGCTTGAAGAAATGGCACAGCGTCTCGAGGCGGCATTGAAACGTCCGCTGAATCAGCCCGGCGGCGCGCCAGCCCAACCGGCCGCCCCGCCCCCACAGACTTCTGCCCCGACGCCGGCACAACCGACACCGGTGCCGCCGGCACCGGCTGCGGCGCCCAAACCAGAGCCGGAATTCGATCTGGCGGCTGCCGTCGCTGCCGAACTCAACCTCGATTCCAGCCCGACCGCCGCTGACGAAGGCGACGACGCGGGCAAGCGCGAGGAGAAAAAGACGGCCGAGAACGTCAGCATTTACGATGAGATCCTGAAACGGGATACCTGACCATGCGCGTTGCAGCGCTTAGCCGGCGGGCCCTGAGCGGCTTGCCGGCCCCGGGTGGAGTCCATCTGCTTGCCGGGCTACCGGCCGGACTCCTCGTCGGCGTCCTGGCGCTGGTCTTCGGTGCGAACCCGGCAGCCGCGCAAGCCATTAACATCGATTTCGGCGAGGGCGGAGGCCTGACTGAGCGGGCGGTTCAGCTGGTCGCGCTGATCACGGTGCTAAGCCTTGCACCGTCGATCCTTGTGATGGTCACCTCGTTCACGCGGATTGTCGTGGTTCTGTCGCTGCTTCGCACCGCGATCGGCCTGCAGACGGCCCCGCCCAACTCGGTGGTCATATCGCTGGCACTGTTCCTGACCGCGTTCGTCATGGCGCCGGCCTTCCAGACCGCCTACGAGACCGGCATTGAGCCGTTGGTCAACCAGGAGATCGAGCCGGCGGAAGCCTTTACCCGCGCGGTGGCGCCGTTCCGTACCTTCATGCTGGCCCAGGTGCGCGAGAAGGACCTGGAGCTTTTCATCGAAATGACGGATGCCGAGCGCCCGGCGACTCCTGCCGACATCGAGTTGCGGGTGCTGGTGCCGGCCTTCATGATCTCGGAGCTCAGGCGCGCCTTCGAGATCGGCTTCCTGATCTTCGTGCCGTTCATCGTCATCGACATGGTGGTGGCCTCGATCCTGATGTCGATGGGCATGATGATGCTGCCGCCGGTGATCATCTCGCTGCCGTTCAAGCTGATCTTCTTCGTGCTGGTGGACGGGTGGGGCCTGATCGCCGGCAGCCTGGTGAAGAGCTTCGGGATCTAGGGCAGGGGCCCTCGAACCCTACGCCGTGACCCGTTAGCAGGGCAGGCGTCAGGGCTCGGCCGACAAACCGCTTTCGCCTTTCAAACCGGACTCCTCGTTCGCGCGATCCGTGCGCCGTCGACACCCCGTGGCCGTTTTACGGGCGGCGGCGGCCCGGTGAATCAGGGCTTTTTGGATTCTTTTTATTGCGAATGATTTGCATTAGTGATTATATGCATGTTGTTGCGAGTGGTTCGCAACAAGGAGATCAATTGCATGTTCGGGAATGTCAGGCGTTCGGTTGTAGCCGTGGTCGGGGGAGGTCTGGCGCTCGCCCTTCTGGCCGGTGGCGCGGTCGCGCAGGAGAAGTTCAAGGCGGTGACCACTTTCACCGTGATCGCCGACATCGCGCGGAACGTTGCCGGAGATGCGGCGATCGTGGAATCGATCACCAAGCCCGGCGCCGAGATCCACAATTACCAGCCGACGCCGCGCGATATCCTCAAGGCGCAGGACGCCCAGCTCGTCTTCTGGAACGGTCTGGGGCTGGAATTGTGGTTCGAGAAGTTCTTCGGCACGCTCAAGGACGTGCCCGGCGTGGTGGTGTCTGAGGGCGTCGCGCCGATGGGGATTGCCGAAGGGCCCTATACCGGCAAGCCCAATCCGCATGCCTGGATGTCGCCCGACGCCGCGCTGATCTACGTCGACAATATCCGCGACGCCTTCGTCGAACATGATCCGGGCAATGCCGAGACCTACAAGGCGAATGCGGAGGCCTACAAGGCCCGGATCACCGATGCGATCGCGCCGATCCGCGCAAAACTCGACGCCATTCCCGAGGACCGGCGCTGGCTCGTCACCAGCGAAGGCGCGTTCAGCTATCTGGCGCGCGATTTCGGCCTGACGGAAGTCTACCTGTGGCCGATCAACGCCGACCAGCAGGGCACGCCGCAGCAGGTCCGGAAGGTGATCGACAAGATGAGGGCCGAGCACATCCCGGTCATCTTCTCCGAAAGCACCATCTCGGCCAATCCGGCCAAGCAGGTGGCGCGCGAAACCGGCGCGGCCTACGGTGGCGTTCTGTACGTCGACTCGCTCAGCGAGGCGGACGGCCCGGTGCCCGACTATATCGATCTGTTGCGCGTCACCTCCGATACGATCGCCAACGGCCTCGCCGAATGAACAAACAGCCCCAGGCTTTCGCCGCCCCCGCCGGTCCGGTCATTTCGCAGCCTTCCGGTTCCGGATTATCGGTCACCGACGTCACGGTCACCTACCGCAACGGGCATACGGCACTTCGCGATGCGACCTTCGAGATACCGACCGGCACGATTACGGCGCTCGTCGGCGTCAACGGCAGCGGCAAGTCGACCCTGTTCAAGGCCATCATGGGGTTCGTGCCGCTGGCGAAGGGCCAGATCTCCATTCTCGGTCGTTCCGTCGGCGAGGCGCTGAAGAACAATGTCGTCGCCTATGTGCCGCAGAGCGAGGAGGTCGACTGGAGTTTTCCCGTGCTGGTCGAGGACGTGGTCATGATGGGCCGCTACGGCCACATGAACATGCTGCGCATGCCGCGCGCCGCCGACCGCGCGGCGGTGGTCGATGCGCTCGACCGGGTCGGCATGGGCGATTTTCGCAAGCGCCAGATCGGCGAGCTCTCCGGCGGCCAGCGCAAGCGGGTATTCCTGGCCCGGGCGCTCGCCCAGGAGGGTCGCGTCATCCTTCTCGACGAGCCGTTCACCGGGGTCGACGTCAAGACTGAGGAGGCGATCGTCAATCTGCTGCGGGCGTTGCGCGACGAAGGCCGGGTGATGTTGGTCTCGACGCATAATCTCGGCAGCGTCCCGGAATTCTGCGACCAGACGGTGCTCGTCAAAGGCACCGTGCTCGCCTATGGCCAGACCTCCGACGTCTTCACCCAGGCCAACCTGGAGCGCGCGTTCGGCGGTGTCCTGCGCCACTTCGTGCTTGGCGGCGCCGATCTGCACGAGGATGCCGACGAGCGGAGCGTGACGGTTCTCACCGACGACGAACGGCCGTTCGTGATCTACGGCGGCGACGGCGACGATGGTGCTGGCGGCGACGCCAGGGAGCGGGAGCGGCCCGAATGACGGCTTTGCTGCTCGAACCGTTCGGCTACGGCTACATGGTCAACGCCATGTGGGTCAGCGCGCTGGTTGGGGCGGTCTGCGCGTTCCTGTCCGCCTACCTCATGCTGAAAGGCTGGTCGCTGATCGGCGACGCGCTCAGCCACTCGATCGTACCGGGCGTCGCCGGCGCCTACATGCTCGGCCTGCCGTTCTCGCTCGGCGCCTTCCTGGCCGGCGGGCTTGCGGCGGGCGCCATGCTGTTCCTCAATCAGCGCACCCGGCTGAAGGAGGACGCCATCATCGGGCTGATCTTTACCTCCTTCTTCGGCCTGGGCCTGTTCATGGTGTCGCTGGCGCCGATGTCGGTGAACATCCAAACCATCGTGCTGGGCAACATCCTGGCGATCACGCCCGAAGACACGCTGCAGCTCGCGATCATCGGCTTCGTCTCGCTGGCCGTCCTTTTCGTCAAGTGGAAGGACCTGATGGTGACCTTCTTCGACGAGAACCATGCCCGCTCCGTCGGCCTCAATCCGACATGGCTGAAGATCATGTTCTTCACGCTGCTGAGCGCCTGCACCGTCGCGGCGCTCCAGACGGTCGGGGCGTTCCTGGTCATCGCCATGGTGGTGACGCCGGGCGCGACCGCCTATCTGCTGACCGACCGGTTTCCAAGGCTGATCATGATCTCCGTGGCGATCGGCACGCTGACAAGCTTCATCGGCGCCTATGCCAGCTATTTCCTGGACGGGGCAACCGGCGGCATCATCGTCGTGCTGCAGACCCTGGTGTTCCTGACAGCCTTCTTCCTGGCCCCCAAGCACGGCATGCTCGCGGCGCGCCGGCGCGCGGCACAGGCGCTGGAGACCGCGCGATGAGTATTCTCGAGATGCTTGTGCAGCCGTTCCAGTTCGAGTTCATGCGCAACGCGCTGGTTATCTCGATGCTGGTCGCCGTTCCCGCGGCCTTGCTGTCGTGTTTCCTGGTTCTGAAGGGCTGGTCGCTGATGGGCGACGCGGTCTCGCACGCGGTGCTGCCCGGCGTGGTGATCGCCTATATCGTGGGCCTGCCGCTTGCCGTCGGCGCCTTCGCCGCTGGCATGACCTGCGCGCTCGCCACCGGCTATCTGACGGAGAACAGCCGGGTCAAGCAGGACACGGTGATGGGCGTCGTCTTCTCGGGCATGTTCGGGCTCGGCATCGTGCTCTACACCAAGATCGAGTCTTCGGTGCATCTCGACCACATTCTGTTCGGCGACATGCTGGGGATCGGGCCGGGCGACCTGCTGGAAAGCGGCATCATCGCCGTCGTTGTCGCCGGCATCATCGCGATCAAGTGGCGCGACATGCTGCTGCATGCCTTCGATCCGGCGCACGCCAGGACGAACGGCTTGCCGGTGCGCGTCCTGCACTACGGGCTGCTGTGCATCCTGTCGCTGACCATCGTCGGCGCGCTGAAGGCGGTGGGCA
>CAJQNW010000415.1 GCA_905479765.1 uncultured Tepidamorphus sp.
CTGCTGGTTGGTGCGCAGGTAGGCGCCGATGGAGAGGTTTTCGCGGACCGTCATCGAGCCAAACAGCCGGCGGCCTTCCGGCACGAGGGAGAGGCCGCGGCCGACGATCTGGTCGGGCTCCATCCCGGTGATCGGCTCTCCCCCGAAGATCACGGAGCCGGCCGTTGGCTTCAACAGCCCGGTTATGGCCTTGAGCGTCGTCGACTTGCCGGCGCCGTTCGAGCCGATGATCGTCGTCAAACGCCTCGGCATGACGGAGAAGCTCGCGCCGCGTACCGCCTGGACCTTGCCGTAGCCGACATCCAGGCTCTTCACCTCTAGCGCTGCGGCGGTCATTCCGACTTCCCCAGATAGGCTTCGATGATAGCGGGATCGTTCTGGACCTCCTCGGGCGACCCCGAGCCGAGCAGCTTGCCGTGATGCAGGACGAGGATTCGGTCGCAAAGTGACATCACCGCCCTCATATTGTGCTCGACGATCAACACGGTCGTTGCGAATTCCTCGCGGAGCCTGCGGATGATGTCGAGCCCGCCCAGGACCTCCGTCTGGTTGAAGCCAGTCAGGGGTTCGTCGAGGCAGAGAAGGGCGGGCCGGCCGGAAAAGGCTATTGCGATGCTGAGAATTCGCTGGTGACCGTGCGGCAGGTTGCTGGCCTTCTCGTCGAGCACTTCCCCCAGGCCCATGATGTCGATCGTTTCCGACATGCGTTTTTCGCGCTCCGCCGGATTTCGGATGAATTGCGTGGTGGCGACAAGAATGTTGTCGCGTACCGTCATGCCCTTGAGGAGGCTGTCGTGCTGGAACGTGCGGGCGAGTCCGATCCTTGCCAGCTTCCAGATAGGCAAGCTGGAGACGTCCTGGCCCTGGAAGACGGTGCGGCCCCGGGTCACGCGGTAGAAGCCACTGATGAGATTGAAGATCGTGCTCTTCCCGGCGCCATTGGGCCCGATGAGGCCGAGTATCTCTCCCCTGGAGATTTCAAATGAAACGTCGGAGACCGCGACGAGGCCGCCGAATCGCTTTGTGATACCCTCGGCGGCGAAAAGCGGTTGTGTCTCAGCCGGCATCGCGCGCCGTCCTTTTCGCCGTCAGACGGACCAAGTCGCGCAGACGGCCGGTGATGCCCTGCGGCAGCAGGATCATCGCGACGGCGATAACAGTGCCAAAAAAGACCTGCTGGTAGGCACCGAAGCTGATGAGGTACTGCGCCGCCAGCGTGAGCAGTATTGCGCCCAGGATCGGCCCGGTCGGATGTTCCTCGCCGCCCAGTTTCACATAGGCCAACGCGAACACCGCGATCATGAAGGTGTAGTCGTTGGGTGTGACAAGGTGGGTGATGAAACCCGAGCATGCGCCGGCGACCGCGATCACGACGCTCGATATGACCAGGCAGAGGACCCGGATCGCCAGCACGTTGATCCCGACCGACCTGGCGATCTCCTCGCGTTCCCGGATGGCGATGAAGCTCTTGCCGAGCGAGGAATTCTCGATAACCGCGAGTGCCGAAATGAGTGTCGCAAGGATCGCGACGACGGTGGCGGCGAAATAGGGCTCGTATTCGACCGATACGAAGAGGCCGATGATTCCGTTGTTGCCGCCGAGAAAATCGGATTCGACGACCAGCATCCGGAATATCTCGGCGAACGCGAAACTGATCAGCATGAAATAGGCACCCGATGTGCGCATCGTTGCGTATCCGAAGACGGCCGCCACCAGCCCGCCGGCAATGCCGGCCGCGACGAGGGCGACACCGAACGGCAGGCCATAGGCCGTGGTCAGATAAGCCGCGGTGTAGCCGCCGATGCCGTAGAACGCGGACGTGCCGATGTTGAGTTCACCGACCAGCATGACGAAGCGGATTCCCGCGCCCAGCGTCGCGGCGAGCGTCGCCCAGAGGATGACCTGGACGAAAAAGGCGCCGGGCACCGCCAGGCAATAGGCGACGCTGGCGGCGACGGTCGCCAGGAAAAGCAGATTGAGCTTATCGAACAACATGCCCAAGCAACCCTTGCGGCCGGATAACGAGAAGGACGGCGACCATGACGAAGACACCAATGGTGACGACCGGAAGATCGATGAAATAGGAGCCGAAGCTTTCCAGGGCGGCGATCAGGAAGCTCGCCACGATGGCGCCGGGAATGCTGCCAAGGCCTCCGATGATTACGATCATGAAGGCCTTCATGATCAATTCGCCGCCCATGGTCGGCAGCACGACCTGGAGGGGAGCGATAAGTCCACCGGCGATCGCGGCAAGGGAGGAACCGATCAGAAAGCCGTAGAGGGCGAGCCGCTTGTATCGGATGCCCTGCAACATCGCCGCTTCCTGGTCTTCCGCGATGGCACGCAAGGCCATGCCGAGCTTCGTGCGGAAGACGAGGTAGAGAAGGCCTCCGGTGGCGATCAAGGCCAGGACCGCTACGAGGAGCTTCTGGGTGGAGATCGCACCGCCCAAGACGTATATCGCGCCCTCGACGAGAGGGGGCGCCGTCATGGGATAGTTGCCGAAAATCTGGCCGATCAGCCCGCGCATCATCAGCACCAGGCCAAGCGAGAAAATAAAACCGGAACTCAGGTCGCCGAGAAACCGCGACAGTCCGAATTGGTAGATCACGACCGACAGGGCCATGAGGACGCCGAGCGCGGTGGCGAACGAAACCACATACTGCAGCCAGAAAGGTGCATCCGGCAGCAGCCAGCCCATCTGCATTGCGATGAGAATCGCCGTCAGGGCGAAGAACTCGCCATGTGCGAAATTGATCAGCCGCATTACCCCGAAAACGAGGGTGAGGCCGAGAGAGAACAGTACGTAGATCGCACCGATCTGCAGCGTGTTGATGAGTAACTGAATGAAGGTCGACAACCGTCCGGGCCCTCGGGTCGCGAAAGAGCGGGAAGGGAGGCCTGCTTCAGAGGCCTCCCTCTGGGAACTACATTTTGCTCTTCATCTCTTCCGGGATGATGCGCTCCAGTTCGACCACCTTGCCATCCTGTACCTGGGAGATGATGACCGGAAGCAGCATTTGGTTGGGAAGTCCGTAGATATCCGCATAGCCGAAGCCCGAGGGGCCGTAGGACGATTCAAAGACGAGCGTCGGCAGAACTTCCGCGATGGCTTCGGGATCGGTGCTGCCGGCCTTTTCCAGCGCGGCCTTCAGGGCGGCAATGGAATCCCATACGGCGATGGTTGCCTGGTTTAGCGGCTGTTTCAGCTCGACAAGGGCCATTTCGTTAAGCTCGCGCTGTGTATCGGTAGCGTTTTCGCCGCTGAATACGGCGCCGAGTCCGAAATAGGTGTTCTCGGCCGCGTCGCCGCCAGTCTTTATCAGCGCTTCCGCCTCGGACCCGGCCGACGCGATCTTGATGCCGTCCCAGCCTTGCGTCGCCATTTCACCGAAGACATGGCCGGCGTTCGGCAACGGCGTTCCGCCGACGTCGACGACGTCTGGATTGTTGGCGAGAATGCGCGTTGCGATCGGCGCGAAATCGGCCGTCGAGCGCTCAAAGAAGTCGTTGCTCACCACGGTGAAGCCGAGCTTCTCCCACTGGATGACCGCTTCCTTGGCGATCTCCTGGCCGCTCGCATCGTTCGGATTGAGCAGCGCGACCGTCTTCGCTTCCGGATGAGTCTCGTGGACGTACTTGTAGAGCGGCGGCAGGATCTCAGGCGGGCTATTGAGATTGGTAAACGTCATCGGGTGCTCCGGCCCCTTGACGCTGCGCCCCCAGACACCGGTAAAGAGCAGGGCACCCGCGCGCTCAGTAATTGCCTGCGTGGCGATGACGGCGGAGGTCGATTGCGAATTGGCGATGATGCGGATGTTGTCGCGCAGGATCATGTTCTGCGCGGCGGTGGCGCCGCCCGCAGCGGTGTACTGGTTGTCGTAACCGACCGTCTCGAGCTTGTAGACCTTGTCGCCGACCTTGACGCCGCCGCTTTCGTTGATCCTGTCGATCGCCTTCTGCGCAACCCAACTCGCGTTGGTTCCGAAATAGGCTGCGGGTCCCGACAGGGCATGCGACAGTCCGAGCTTGAGGGTTTCCTCGGCGTTTGCAAACTGCGTGGACAACCCTAGCGCTGCGGCTGCAACGCCCAGAATGAATTTGTTCATTTCTACCTCCCTTATCGCTTTTCCCGTGGTCGGCTTGCAAGGCGCCGGCTGGCGGGGTGCGTAGCAGACCGTAACGGGGAAACGGGTGGGTGTCCACTTTAAATGATTAGTGGACCATCAGTCATTTTTTGTGCAGTCTTCGACCCTCGAGGCGCGACATCCGGGGCCTGCTCCGCCTATTATTGCCCCGCGACAAGAGACGCGACGACGGACTTCCGTTGCCATTCGATTGCCGCGCAGAACGGTTGGGAGGAATTCGCAATGATCTACGAGGACATTCTCTATTCGGTCGACGGCGCGGTAGCGACGATAACGATCGACCGGCCCGACCGGCTTAACGCTATCCGCGGCCAAACTATCGCGGAACTTGAGGACGCGATCACGCGGGCGAGCCGGGAGGAGCCGGTCGCCGTGGTGGTGCTTACCGGCAGCGGCGAGCGCGCTTTCAGCGCCGGGGGGGACATGAACTGGGAACAGGAGGGCGGTCTCGAGCAACTCGAGTGGCGCATCGGCAACCTGCTCCTGGATTGTCCGAAGCCGGTGATCGCCAGGGTCAATGGCTATGCGATCGCAGCCGGCAATCACATGGCCTATTTCTGCGATTTCACCATCGCTTCGGAACATTCCATCTTCGGCCAGAACGGGCCGCGCGTGGCGTCTCCGGCGGGCGGATATCCGGTCTCCCACCTTGCCGGGATCATCGGCCACAAGCGCGCGCGTGAGCTATGGATGCTTTGCCGCCGCTACAGCGCGCGGCAGATGCTCGAATGGGGGCTCGTCAACGCCGTCGTGCCGAAGGAGGAACTGGACGCCGAGGTCGCGCGCTGGTGCGCCGACCTACTGACGATGAGCCCGACCGCGCTGAAGACGGTGAAGCGATCTTTCGCGCGGATTGTTGACCGGACGCCCAATTCCACCATCCTCGACGAGGTCAATCCGGGTTTCTTCGCCTCCGGCGAACAGGCCGAGGGCGCCAGCGCCTTCCTCGAGAAGCGGCCGCCCGACTATTCCAAGTGGCGCTAGCACGCGGGCCCGGAATCGGCATCGGTCCGCACCAGTACGGCGAGTTCAAGGCTGAGCACCGCGGTCGCGTGCTGATTCAGCGTTTCCATGAGCACCATGATCACCGCCCGGCCGCCGGGCTTCTCGTGGATCGCCGATATCGTGCCGCGGACCTGCAGCGTGTCACCGGGAAACACGGGTTTTAGCCACCGCAGGCTGTCGATTCCGAGCCCGGCGAGGCCGATCCGGCGAAAGAGCCAGAGGTCATTGAAAATTCTGAAGCTCAGTGCGATCGTGTGCATGCCGCTTGCGACGAGGCCTCCGAAGACCGACGCTTCCGCCGCCGCGGGATCGACATGGTAGCTTTGCGGATCCCATTCTCCGGCATAGGAGATAATTTCTTCCTGGGTCACCGTGTGGAGCGCGGAGTGATATCGGTCGCCGACCGCGATCTGCGCGTAGTGCAGCGACTCGTGCCCGGTGGATGGCTCGGCGAAGGCGCTCAACCGGACGTCCCCCGATCGTCGGCGTGATCGGAACTGGCGAGCGACTTCGACCGCTGGATTGCTTCAGTATCGGACATCCCGAAGATTGCGCAGACGACGCCGTCTTCGAGATAGAGCCGTCTCGCATCGCGTCTGCCGGGGACCCTCGAGACGACGACATCGGCTTGTGCGGCGGCGGATGCCGACGGCGCTGCCGTTGCTCCTGCCGCGACGATGCGGGCGACCTTTTGCTCGTCGAGGTCGAACCCGATCAACTCCAACCCGGCGCGCACAAGGCAGCCGGCCATCGAGAAGCCAATGTTACCGAGCCCGATGAAAACCACCGTCGGCACCTGCATCAGCCATTCTTCCTTTCATTTCGCTTTTGGCCGATGATGCATCAATGAATTACGGCTCACAATTCATTTTAGTTCAAAAAAATTGAACGCCTAGCGGCCGGTAAAATTGGGGCTGCGTTTTTCGAGCCAGGCATCGAGGGCCTCGCGGTGGTCATCCGTTTCATGCGCGAGCGCCTGGAACGCGGCCGACATTTCGAGAAGGGAGGAAAGCCGCATGTGCTGGCCTTCCCGGAGAAGCCGTTTGGTCAGGCGCAGCGAGTGCACCGGGTTGGCAGCGATGCGGGTAGCGAGATCCATCGCTGCTTCCATCAGGCTTTCGTGCGGTACGACCTGCGAAACGAGCCCGATCTCCCGCGCCTCGGAAGCGTCGATCGTGTCACCTGTGAAGCTGAGCTCGGCCGCCTTGGAGAGGCCGACGGCTCGCGGCAGCAGCCAGGCACCGCCGTCGCCGGGGACGATGCCCACCTTGACGAAGCTCTCGGCGAAGCTTGCCTTTGCGGAGGCGATGCGAATGTCGCACATCAGCGCGAGATCGAGGCCCGCGCCGATCGCCGGGCCGTTGACGGCGGCGATCGTCGGCACGTCGAGTTCGTAGAGAGCGAGTGGAATCCGCTGGATGCTCTGCCGATAACTGTTGCGCGTGGCGATCGGCGTTTCCTTGGGCGCGAATCCCTGGCGGTCGCGCATCCGCTTGAGGTTGCCGCCGGCGCTAAAAGCCGGATCGGTGCCGACCAGGATCACGACCGAGACGCTCTCGTCGACGGCGATTTCGCCGCAGAGATCGACGAACTGGTTACACGCTTCAATGTCGGAAATTGCATTGCGCTCTTCGGGCCGGTTCATCCGGAGGATGACGATGCGACCATCGCGCGAGACTTCGAGAAACGGATTGGGCATGGGTGTCCTTTGCAGCGGCAGGCCTCACTCGGGAGCCTGTCCGTCGTTGGAATTGTTGGAACAACTCGCGGCGCGAGTTAGCGGAGTGAAGGCCTCGTCCGAGGGTGATGTTAGGCGCCGGGCTTGCGGTGCTGCAAGCGCCGAAGCTGATAGTCTGAATAGCCCCCAGATTCGTAGACGCCGGATTTCATGGTCTTCACGACAGCCTGATCCGGACGCGGCATGTGCTGGCCGACCAGAAGCTACGCGCCCGCTTCCTAGGCGGGTTGCCCCCGGAAAACTCCCCCCATCGGACAACACGTCCCAGCATCGTCCCGCGCGGACGAATGGTGTACTTTTTCGCTGGACTAGTTGCACAACGCAAGCATGCACTGGGACCCCGGCGCGCTGCTAGGGCGCCGCTGGAATACGGCATTTCGCCAGACAAAGATTGCCGCCCCGGCATCACTTCAAGCTTGAACCTTTTTCAAAATCGATTAACGTTCATTTTTGATCCGGAACGGGGCAATCCATTGTTCCGGACGCAAAGCAAAAATGGCGGGATCAATTTCCGTCCGTTCTTCAGAGGGACAGGAGTTCAACGATGAATAAATGGACGCTTAGCCTGGTCGGGGTCCTGTCGGCGCTCGCCGTGACGGCGGCGCAGGCGGACGACAAGCCGGTGTTCGGACTGGTCATGTCATTCAGCGGCTGGTTCCAGCCGATCGATGCCGACACTATCGCCGGCGCGAAGCTCGCGGTGGAGGACATTAACGCGGCCGGCGGCGTGCTCGGCCAGCCGATCGAAGTCGTCGAATTCGATAACAAGTCGGAGCCGGCGCTCGGCGCGGACGGCGCGATCGAGGTCATCGAGAAGGGCGCCAAGGCAATCCTGTTTCCCAGCGACTTCGACTTCGGCGCGCCCGGCGCCTTCGTCGCCCAGCAGAACAACGTGATCGCTTTCTCGGCCGCCTCCGATCCGAAGTTCGGTGTCAAGGGCATCGGCCCGCTCGCCTACTCGGTCTCGAATGCCGGCCAGGCGCAGGGCGGCCTGATGGCCGAATGGGCCTTCAACGACAAGGGCTGGAAGACGGCGTACGTGCTCCTCGACAACACGATCTCCTACACCAAGTCGCTGTGCGGCAGTTTCGCGGAGCGCTGGAAGGAAGTTGCCGGCGAAGCGGCCCTGGTCGGCGAGGATACCTTCCTCAACAACGACCCGTCGATTGCCGCCCAGGTCACCCGCATCACCAGCCTGCCCGAGCAGCCCGACGTGGTGTTCCTGTGCTCCTATGCACCGGGCGGTCCGAGCGCCATCCGCCAGATGCGCGCGGCGGGAATCGAGTCTGCCATCCTGACGGGCGAGTCGATGGACGGCGACTACTGGATCGGCAGCGTTCCGGACCTGAGCAATTTCTACGTCGTCAACTACGGCTCGAAGTACGGCGACGATCCGGACCCGGAGGTCAATGCCTTCTTCGAGCGCTTCGAGAAGAAGTATGGCAAGCCGGCCGACGTCTCCTACGGTCTGCGCGGTTACGCGGCGGTCCAGGCCTGGGCCAAGGCGGCGAACGAAGCCGGCTCCCTGGAGGGCGACAAGGTTGCCGCCGTGCTCGATACCTTCAAGGACGAGGCGCTGGTGATCGGGCCGACGACCTTCACGCCGGACCTTCATATCGCCACCACGCGGCCAATGGCGATCATCGGCGTCACGGACGGCAAGTTCAGCGCGGAAGGCCGCCATTCGGTCGAGAAGTTCCCCGACTTCTAGGCGCGACAAACACGGCGCCGTACCGGATACTGACGACATGGACTTGCTTGCAGATTCCGTGACGGTCCGGTTCGGCGGGCTGGTGGCGACCGACGGTGTAACGATCAGGCTGAGGCCCAGGCAGATCCTCGGCCTGATCGGACCCAACGGGGCCGGCAAGACGACGCTCGTCAACGTGCTGTCCGGCTTCCAGCGGCCCAGTACGGGCAAGATCACACTGGGCGACGACGAGCTGACCGGCCAGGCGCGCGACGGCTTCGCCCGATCGGGGATCGTGCGGACCTTTCAGGCGGTCCGCCTGTTCAAGGGCCTGAGCGTCAGCGAGAACGTCGAGGTCGGATTTGTCAGCCGCGGTATCGGCCGCGGCGCAGCGCGGCGACGCGCCCGCGACCT
>CAJQNW010000416.1 GCA_905479765.1 uncultured Tepidamorphus sp.
CGGCCACGCGGAGCATGGAGCCGGTGGATCATGACTTCGGCGCATTCAGCAGCGCGGACGACCTACGCAGGGCTACATGCGCAAGAGGGGTTCGATTGATGTCACCCGGCGCGTGCATCCTCACGATCAACGGGGGCTCCTCGAGCATCAAGTTCGCGGTGTACAGGATGGACGGCGACCAGCCCCGGAAGAGACTGCGCGGCAAGATCGACCGCATCGGCCTGCAGGGAACCCATTTCACTTTCGATGACCCCACCCGGAAGCAGCAGGGTAATCGCGGCATCGGTGAGCTCGATCATCGTTCGGCGACAGATTTCCTGCTCGACTGGCTTGCCGAGCAGATCGGTCTTTCGTCGATTGCGGCAGTAGGCCACCGCGTCGTAAACGGTGGCGCCAGGTATCGTGAACCGCATCAAATCACGCAGGAAGTTCTTCGGGAACTGCGCCGTGTCAGCGCCTATGCGCCGGAGCATCTGCCTTCCGAGATCAATATGATTGAATTGGTCGATCAGCGGATGCCGGGTCTGCCACAGGTAGCTTGTTTCGATACGGAATTTCATCGTGACATGCCTCGGGTCGCCAAGACTCTGGCCATCCCCCGGCGTTTTGCGGCCAAGGGGGTCGAGCGCTACGGCTTTCATGGCCTGTCCTACGAGTTCCTCATGGAAGAGCTCGAGCGCCTGGCCGGCGCCGAGGCTGCGAAAGGGCGGGTGATCCTGTGTCATCTCGGAAATGGGTCGAGCCTCGCAGCGGTCCGCGACGGGAAGAGCGTTGATACCAGCATGGGCTTTACGCCCGCGGCGGGCCTGCCGATGAGCACTCGCTCCGGCGATCTGGATCCCGGGCTGGGCTGGTACCTTGCGCAAACCGAGCAAATGACCGCTCAGCAGTTTCACCAGATGGTGAATCAGGACTCGGGGTTGCTGGGCGTTTCGGAAACGAGCTCCGACCTGCGGGATCTGTTGGGTCGCGAGGCGAGCGATGTTCGGGCTGCCGAAGCAGTCGAGTTGTTTTGCTACCAGGTGAGGAAGTGGATCGGTGCATTTGCCGCCGCGCTTGGCGGACTGGACACGCTCGTCTTCTCGGGTGGCATCGGCGAGAACGCCCCCGCGATCCGTGCGCGCATCTGCGAGGGTCTCGGCTTTCTCGACGTCCAACTGGACGAGAACCGGAACGCTGCCGGCGAGACAGTCATCTCGGCCGATCAGGGGCGCGTCCAGGTGCGCGTCATTCGCACCGACGAAGATGTAATCATTGCGAAAGCGGTTTTCGGACTGCTTGCCCGCGCCGAAACCGTCCAGCACGCCCATCCGGAGGAGTAAGCCCATGAACAAGCCGCTTTCGACCGACCTCATCCAGAAGATGGACGCCTACTGGCGAGCGGCCAACTATCTCTCGGTTGGCCAGATCTATCTGTTCGACAACCCGTTGCTCAAGATTCCGTTGAGGCTTGAGCACGTGAAGCCACGGCTGCTTGGCCACTGGGGCACCACTCCGGGATTGAATTTCATCTACGTCCATTTGAACCGCGTCATCAACAAGCATGACCTCAACGTGATCTATGTCACCGGTCCCGGGCACGGCGGCCCGAGCCTGGTTGCCAACACCTATCTCGAGGGAACCTATAGCGAACTCTACCCGGACATCTCGCAGGACGAACAGGGGTTGAAAAAGCTGTTCACGCAGTTTTCCTTTCCCGGCGGCATCCCGAGCCATGTGGCGCCGGAAACCCCGGGCTCCATCAATGAAGGAGGAGAACTCGGCTATTGCCTGTCGCATGCCTACGGCGCCGCCTTCGACAATCCCGACCTCCTGGTCACCTGCGTCGTGGGCGATGGCGAAGCGGAAACGGCTCCACTCGCGACCAGCTGGCACTCGAACAAGTTCCTCAATCCGATACGCGACGGCGCGGTCCTGCCGATCCTGCATCTGAACGGCTACAAGATCGCGGGTCCCACGGTGCTCGCCCGCATTCCCCGTGACGAGCTCGACTCCCTGTTTCGCGGCTACGGCTATACGCCACACTTCGTCGAGGGCAACGACCCGATGGAGATGCATCAGCTCATGGCCGCGACGCTCGATACCGTGGTCGAGAGCATCCGCCAGATCCAGCAGGACGCCCGCTCAAGCGGGTTCAGGCAGCGTCCGCTCTGGCCGATGATCATCCTGCGCTCGCCGAAGGGCTGGACGGGCCCGAAGGAGGTCGACGGCAAGCAGACAGAGGGCACCTATCGCTCGCACCAGGTGCCGATGGGCGACATGAGCCATCCGGGACATGTCAGGATTCTGGAAGAGTGGCTTGAGAGTTATCGTCCCCGCGAACTCTTCGACGAGGCAGGCAGGCTACGTCCCGAACTCGCGGACATGGCCCCAAGCGGGACGCGCCGCATGGGCGCCAACCCGCACGCCAATGGCGGTCTTCTGTTGCGCGACCTGCACCTGCCCGATTTCCGCGACTATGCGCTGGAAGTACCACAAACCGGCGGCGTGAACGCTGAAGCCACGCGCGTTCAGGGCGAGATGATCCGCGATGTGGTGAAGCTCAATCCCGAGACTTTCCGAGTCTTCAGCCCGGACGAAACCGCGTCGAACCGCTGGGGTGCGGTGTTCGAGGTGACGAACCGGTGCTCGACCGCAGAGATCGTTCCGGGCGACGACCACGTCGCGCCGGACGGCCGGGTGATGGAAATGTTGAGCGAGCACCAGTGCGAAGGATGGCTTGAGGGGTATCTGCTCACAGGCCGGCATGGGTTCTTTTCATGCTACGAAGCCTTCATCCACATCATCGACTCGATGTTCAACCAGCACGCCAAATGGCTCGATGTGGCGAACCATATTCCATGGCGACGGCCGATCGCCTCTCTGAACTACCTTCTTTCCTCCCACGTCTGGCGGCAGGATCACAACGGTTTCAGTCATCAGGATCCGGGCTTCATCAACCACGTCATGAGCAAGAAGGCGGAGGTCATCCGCGTCTATCTGCCGCCCGACGCCAATACCCTGCTGTCCGTTACGGATCACTGCCTGCGCAGCCGCAACTACGTGAACGTCATTGTTGCCGGCAAACAGCCGTCGCCGCAGTGGCTCGATATGGACGCAGCGATCGCGCACTGCACCCGGGGACTGGGCATCTGGGACTGGGCCAGCAGCGACGACGGCGGCGAGCCTGATGTGGTGATGGCCTGTGCCGGGGATGTGCCGACCATGGAGACGCTGGCTGCGGTGGAGTTGCTGCGGCAGCATTTTCCGACCCTGAAGATCCGCGTCGTCAATGTGGTCGATCTGATGACGTTGCAATCGCAGAGCCAGCATCCGCACGGGATCAGCGACGAGGAATTCGATGCCCTGTTCACCAGGGACAAGCCCATCATCTTTGCCTACCACGGCTACCCGATGCTGATTCACCGGCTGACCTATCGCCGGACCAACCATCACAATCTGCATGTGCACGGGTTCAAGGAAGAAGGAACCACCACGACACCATTCGACATGGTCGTGCTCAACGAGCTCGACCGGTTCCATCTGGCCAGGGCCGTCCTTGACCGGGTGCCGGGATTGGCTCCGGGCACCGCCACGCTCGAACAGATCATCGAAAGCAAACTCAGCGATCACAAGCGTCACATCCGACAACACGGCGAGGACATGCCAGAGATCCGCAACTGGCAATGGGGTGCGACTGAAATCGACCTCGACTACTCCAGGCACACATGACCAGGGCGCTTCACGAGGCGAAGGATCAGGCGATGACCACGCACGACGATACGATTGGGAACGACTCCGCTCACTGGCGCATCATTCGCTGGATCTTTTGGCGGGTCATCCGCAACGCCGCGCATCGTGTTCTGATGGACAGAAGCCTGCGGAACGAGACAGGCAGCGAAATCCGGTGGCTGCGGCGCGAGATCGATTCCTTTCTGAACGAAGTTGCATCCGAAGCGGCACGCCTTCGCCCCTTGGCACGACTTGGCGCATTGCCGGATTTCGGCAGTCGGCTCATGGTCGAGCTTGCGATCTATACCGTGGCGGCAGACCGGACGCTGCGGGGCAGCGACCTCGATCAGCAGAGTGCGCTGGACGCCTTGGCCGACATCGGATGGTCCGTCTATCGCAGGCTGCTGGCCCTTTCGTCCCTGCCTGCTCGCCTCGTCACGCGCGACGCGGGAAAGCGTTTGCGCTGGAGCATCCGCGGGCTGCTAGTATTCCCTTTCCGGCCCGTGGGTGCACCCGGCTACGCCGCCGAGATCTTTCGCCAGGGCGAGGACATCCACACACATTTTACGCACTGTCCCCCGCAAAGTTTTGCCCGGCGCATCGCCGACGAAACGGATGATCCTGAAGCGCTGGCCGGCTTCGCAAACAGCTGGTGCCAGTATGACTGGCCGGGTGCCGATCTGATCGCCGCCGACGGACATCGGGGACACTACGGTCGGCGCCGAACGCTTTCGGCCGGGGATGCTGTCTGCGACATGTGCTGGGTTGCGCATCCTACGCACACTGCCAACGGTCACCTTCAGAAACCGGGTGTGTCTTGACATGCGGCTGATAATGGCATTGCCCGGCAACGAAACCTTCGCCCGTCATCTTGCCGAGGCCGGAGGTTGGGAGCTTGGGTACATGGAAACCCGGCGTTTCCCCGATGGCGAGAGTTATGTCCGCATTCTTTCGGATGTCGCCGGCCGACCGGTGGACCTGGTCTGCACGCTTGCCCGGCCGGACGATGGCTTCCTCCGCCTCGCCTTCGCCGCCGACGCCGCCCGCGCGCTCGGCGCGAGCGAGGTGACGCTGATCGCGCCCTATCTTGCCTACATGCGACAAGACCGACGCTTTCAACCGGGCGAGGCTGTGACCTCGAAGACCTTCGCGCGGGTTCTGTCCTCGACCTTCGACCGGCTGGTGACGGTCGACCCCCACCTGCACCGGTATCCCGCGCTCTCGGCGCTCTACACGATCCCGACCGACACGCTCCACGCGGCACCTTTGCTGGCAGACTGGATCGCCGCCGAGGTCGACCAACCGCTGATCATCGGCCCGGATGAGGAGAGCGAACAGTGGGTGTCGGCCATCGCCCGACGCATTACCGCTCCCTATGCCGTCCTGCGCAAGATCCGGCATGGCGACCGCAACGTCGATGTCCAACTTCCCGATCTCTCGGAATGGACGGCCCGCTGTCCGGTCCTCGTCGACGACATCGCTTCGTCGGGACACACGCTCATCGAGGCCGCCCGGCAACTGCCGCTGCAGGGCTTCCGGCGACCAGTCTGTGCGGTGATCCACGCTGTATTCGCTGAAGAGTCCTACGCGCGCCTGAGAGGGCTGACAGACAGAATTGTTTCCAGCGACTCCATTCCTCACGAGAGCAACGCCATCCGCCTTGCGCCGCTGTTCGCCGCGACGATCGGATCCTCCAAGGAGGCTCCGGACAACATAATGCGGCACCGCCGCCCACCCGAACCTGGCGACGAAGTTGAGCAGGCAGGCATGGATTCGTTTCCGGCCAGCGATCCGCCGCCCTGGACGGGTGGCGTCGAATGAGCGGCGAGCCCCGTCAGTTGGCGACGAGGCACATGAATTTGACCAGGAGGCGATCATGCTGAAATTCACGTCACTCGGCGGAGCCGGCACTGTCACCGGCTCGAAACATCTTCTCGAGCATGACGGCAAGCGGATCCTGATCGACTGCGGCTTGTTCCAGGGCCTCAAGAACCTGCGGGAGCTGAACTGGGAGCCACTGCCGATTGCCCCTTCGAGCATTGACACGGTCGTTCTGACCCATGCGCATCTCGATCATTCGGGATATTTGCCCAAACTCGTGAAAGATGGATTCCGCGGCAAGATCTTCGCTACGGACGCGACCCGCGCCGTTGCAGAGCTGATCCTCAGGGACAGCGGTTACCTCCAGGAGAAAGATGCCGAATACGCGAACCGCAAGGGGTTCTCCAAGCACAAGCCTGCTCTGCCGCTCTACGGCGTTCACGATGCGGAACGCGCGCTGGAACGCTTCTCGTCCGTTTCGTTCGGCAAGCCCCTCCAGCTTCCCGGCGGGGCGACGCTGGCGTTCAGGCATGCCGGCCATATCCTAGGTGCCGCCACCGCCGATTTCGACTGGGGCGGCAAGCGCATCGTCTTCTCGGGTGATCTGGGCCGCTACGGAGATCCCGTGATGCATGACCCGGAACCTGTCCCCGAGGCCGACTACATCGTCATTGAGTCGACGTACGGCGACCGCGCCCATGAACCGGGCGATCCGACAGAGCTGCTAGGGTCCGTCGTCGAGCGTACGGTTCAGCGCGGCGGAACCGTGGTAATCCCGGCCTTCGCCGTCGGCCGGGCACAGTCGCTGCTTTACCATCTGTGGAAGCTGAGATCGGCGGGCCGGCTTTCAAAGATTCCAATCTATCTCGACAGCCCCATGGCAATCAGCGCGACGGACCTGCTCCATGCCCATCGCGACGATCATCGGCTTTCGCCGGAGGATTGTGACACGATCTGCGGGATCGCCACGTACACGAGGGACGTCGAAGGATCCAAGGCAATTACCGCGAGCCCCTATCCGAAGGTGGTGATCTCCGCCAGCGGCATGGCAACCGGTGGCCGCGTTCTCCACCATCTCAAGGCCTTTGCACCCGATCGGAAGAACACCATTCTGTTCTCCGGCTTTCAGGCTGCTGGAACCCGTGGCCGGGCCATGTTGCAGGGCGCGCGCGAGATCAAGATCCACGGACAGTGGATACCGGTCCAGGCAGAGGTTGCCGACCTTCCTGCACTTTCGGCGCACGCGGACTCCGATGAGCTGATGCGCTGGCTTGCCGGTTTCCGTCACGCGCCGAAACGCACCTTCATCGTCCATGGGGAGCCCGAAGCTTCGGAAGCCCTGCGCGTCCGCATCGGCAGGGAGCTGGAGTGGAAGGCCACCGTTCCCCGCCAGGATCAGGCGTTCAACCTATGACCTCCGGCGATGCCGAACTTGCCGTGCCACCGCCGCTCCGCGCCAAGCGTCTTCGCCTGCACACACAGCACCAGGCGGTGGTCATCATGCGGACCGACTGCCATGTCTGCCGCTCGGAGGGTCTGGCTTCCCGAGCGCAAGTCCTGGTGTCGAGCGGTGGCCGGGAGGTGCAGGCAACCCTGTTCCAGATCGAGGGGGACGATCTGCTTGACATCGATCAGATTGCGCTCACCGAAACCGCATGGAAGATCCTGGACCTCGACGAGGACGCGGCGGTCACCGTCACGCATGCACCGACGCTCGAATCCCTCGCCAGTGTCCGCCGTCGGATCTATGGGAACCGGCTCGACGCGCACGCGCTGGGGTCGATCGTCAGGGACGTGGCTGCACGACGCTACACAGATGTGCATCTGGCAGCCTTCCTGACGGCGAGCGCCGCTCTTCCTCTGGACGAGCAGGAGACCATCGATCTCACGGGCGCCATGGTGGATGTCGGTGAGCGCTTGCATTGGGATTCCCCGATCGTGCTTGACAAGCATTGCATTGGCGGACTGCCGGGCAACCGCACAACCCCGATCGTCGTCGCGATCGTTGCCGCCAACGGGCTCGTCATCCCCAAGACCTCTTCGCGCGCGATCACCTCGCCGGCAGGTACTGCGGATGCCATGGAGACACTTGCTCCGGTCGACCTCGATATCGCGACGCTCCGACGCGTCGTGGAAGCCGAGGGCGCCTGCATCGCCTGGGGCGGAGCGATGCACCTGAGCCCCGCCGACGATATTTTCGTCCGCATAGAGCGTGAGCTCGATGTCGACACCGAGGGGCAACTCATCGCGTCTGTCCTGTCGAAAAAGATTGCGGCCGGCTCGACGCATGTCGTCATCGATATCCCGGTCGGACCCACCGCCAAGGTGCGCAGCGAGGCGTCGGCGCGTCACCTTTCGGAACGGATCACTTCCGTTGCAGCGCATTTCGGGCTCTCGGCGACTTGTATCCTGACCGACGGGTCGCAACCGGTCGGTCGCGGAATAGGCCCGGCCCTGGAGGCGCTCGATGTCCTCGCAGTTCTCCGTTGTGCGCCCGATGCACCGGATGACCTGCGCCGACGCGCGGCGGCTCTGGCTGGCACCGCCCTGGAGATTGGCGGGAAGGCGGACCGGGGGGACGGAGCAGCCGCCGCGCTTGCGACCCTTGCGGAAGGGCGAGCCTGGCGCAAATTCCGGGCCATCTGCGCGGCGCAAGGCGGAATGCGCACGCCGCCGCGGGCGTCGCACGTTCATCCACTGATCGCACCGCGCGCAGGTCGCATCGTTCATGTCAACAACCGCAAGCTCGCAAGGCTTGCCAAGCTTGCCGGCGCTCCCGAAGCCAAGGCAGCGGGTGTTTACCTGAACGTGAGCCTCGGCCAGGAGATCGACAAGGGCCAGGCACTGCTCGATATCCACGCGGAGTCCTCGGGCGAACTGGCCTATGCGCTGGAATACGCACGACGGAGTCCGGACATCATCGAAGTCGAGCTTTCGTCGTTATGGTCGTCGTCGAGCCTGGATGGCTGAACGCTCTGCGACGCTACCTGATCGCCATGGCGGTCGGGAATCTGATCTGGGAGTTCGCCCATATGCCGCTTTACACGCTGTGGGAAACCGGCACTCCACGGGAGATAGCCTTTGCTGCAGTTCACTGCACCGCGGGCGATGTCCTGATTGCGGCGAGCGCGCTCCTGGCCGCGCTGATTGTGTTCGGAAGCAGTCTGTGGCCGGAGGCAAACTATCGTCTTGTGGGGCTGGCCACCGTCCTGACAGGACTCGGCTACACCGTATTCAGCGAATGGCTCAATATCGAGGTCCGGGAAGCTTGGGCCTATAGTGATCTGATGCCGGTCATCCCCGTGATCGGTGCCGGCCTCTCCCCCATCGCGCAATGGATCGTCCTGCCGATCTTCGCGCTCCGGTGGGCGGTGCCTCGGAAAATTAGCTCGTGAGTCCTTCGGGCTCGCATCGAGCCGCCCCGCGACGGTCTTGAGTGAAAGGACCTCACTGCGGAACCGTGTATTCTGGACCTCGCGCGCCAAGTGCGTTGCCCAAGCCTCCGCGAATTTCGGATCCTTGCGAAATCGAGCGAGAAATTCCCGCTTCGCGACGCTTCGAATTTCGGCGCCGGTTCTGGCGACCCCGTCGCAATGATAGCGAGATGAAAAAACCGAGGCCTCCGCGGGAATGTCGCTTGGTCCTGCGCGTTGGAGAATGATCGCGCCGCCGCTCTCCTGATGTCGGATAAGCTGAACCTCGCCCGCCACGACCATGAACAGGGCGGCAACCTTTTGGTCCCTGTGGAACAGGAATTCGCCGGGACCCAGCCGGCGGGTTTGCCCGCACGACCCGTCGAACAAATGATAAATGGCATCCAACATGATAGTTATCATGTCGAGACGCGGGGCATTTTGACAAGATGCAAGCTAGAGCAATCTGATGAGGACCACGATGATTAGATATGCGCTTGCCGCCGCCCTTGTATTGGCGCCGCTGTTTGCCTGGGCGGATGACGCTGGACAGGGTCGGGTTCCGGTCATGGATCACAGTCTGCACGGGACGGCGAGTGAGAGCCCTGGCGGCGCCTATCCGACCGAGCCGGGCCAGAGCGCCTTCGCGGCAATTCAGGAGATCGCAGCCATGCTGGCCGCCGATGAGGCCACCGATTGGTCAACAGTCGATCTTGAAGCGCTGCGTCAGCACCTGATCGACATGGACAATGTCACACTCCGCGCCAAGGTGACCTTCGCCCCCGCTGACGGCGGCATGATCTTCAGGGTTACGGGGGACGGTGAGGTTCGAGACTCCATCGCTCGCATGGTAGCTGCGCACGCCGCCACGATGAACGGTGTCGCCGGTTTCACCTACGAAGCCGAAGAGAATTTTAATGGCGCAATCCTGATGTACGCATCCGAGGAAGGCCGCCTTGTCGGGGAAGCAGGGATGTAGCTGACTGTCGGTATGGATATCCTTACTGACAGTCGCCAGGTCACCCGTCTCGAGATTGTTGACACCGGTCGCCGACGTCGCTGGTCGGAGGAGGAGAAGCTGCGGATAGTCGAAGAGAGCTACTCGGCTCCGCGGCAGGCATCGGCGACGGCGCGGCGTCACGGGATTTCCAACCAGCTGCTGTTTGCTTGGCGCAAGGCGTATCGCGAGGGCTGACTTGGCGAAGGTGGTGCCTGCGCTTTCGTGCCGGCGACGATCGTGCCCGAGCGGCCGGAGAAGGGCCCTGAACCGGCCGGCGGGCGCATGGAGGTCGTGAGCGCGAACGGGCGGCGAGTGATCGTGGAGCCGGACGTGGACGTTGCGGCGCTGCTGCGGATCATTCGGGGGCTGGAGAGCTTGCGATGATTCCGGTTCCCGCCGGCGTGCGGGTGTGGCTTGCGACGGGCTACACCGACATGCGCAGGGGCTTTCCGTCGCTGGCCTTGCAGGTTCAGGAGGTGTTGAAGCGCGATCCGCTATCGGGTCATCTGTTCTGCTTTCGGGGTCGCAGAGGCAATCTTTTGAAGGTGATCTGGCATGACGGCCAGGGGGCCTGCCTGTTCACGAAACGGCTGGAGCGTGGGCGGTTCATCTGGCCGAGCCCGGCCGATGGCGCGGTGACGATCTCGACGGCGCAGCTCGGCTATCTTCTGTCCGGCATCGATTGGCGGGCCCCTCAGGAAAGCTGGCGTCCGACGCGCGTGGGGTAGCGGATTTGTCCTTGAATTTGCTGGCGAATGTGATTCCATCGCCATGTGATGACGGCCGCTGAACCGCTCCCATCCGATCTCGTCAGCGCCCACGCGATGATCCTCGCGGAGCGGGCGGCGCGCGCGAACGATGCAGCGCTGATCGCCCATCTCGAGTTGTAGATTGAGAAGCTCCGGCGCACGCTCTACGGCCCGGGTTCGGAACGCAAGGCGCGCCTTCTTGACCAGCTGGAGCTGCAACTTGAGGAACTCGAGGCGGCGGCGGCCGAAGATGAGCTTGCCGCTGGGGAAGCGGCGCGGACGATGCAGACCGTTCGCTCCTTCCAGCGCAAGCGGCCACTGCGCAAGCCCTTTCCCGACGACATCGAGCGCGAGCGCGTGGTGATTCCGGCGCCCAGCAATTGTGCGTGCTGCGGCGGCAGCCAACTGGCCAAGCTCGGCGAGGACGTCACCGAGACGCTGGAGGTGGTTCCGCGTCGCTGGAAGGTGATCGAGACGGTGCGCGAGAAGTTCACCTGTCGCGACTGCGAGGCGATCACGCAGCCGCCGGCGCCCTTCCACGCCACGCCGCGCGGCTTCATCGGACCCAATCTGCTGGCCACGATCCTGTTCGACAAGTTTGGCCAGCACATTCCGTTGAACCGCCAGAGCCAGCGCTTCAAATGCGAAGGCATCGATCTTTCCGTCTCGACGCTGGCCGACCAGGTCGGCGCCGGCTCCTTTGCGGCCATGCCGCTCTACCGGCTGATCGAGGCCCATGTGCTGGCCGCCGATAGGCTGCATGGCGACGATACCACAGTGCCGATCCTGGCCAGGGGCAAGACAGTGACGGGGCGCATCTGGACGTACGTCCGAGACGACCGCCCCTTCGGCGGCACTTCGCCGCCGGCCGCAATCTACTACGCCTCGCGCGACCGTCGCGGCGAGCATCCGGGCGAACATCTCAAGGCCTTCACCGGCATTCTGCAGGCCGACGCCTACAGCGGCTTCAACGGTCTCTATGATGCGGCGCGCAAACCGGCGCCGATCACGCGCGCACTGTGTTGGGCACATTCGCGCAGGCAGTTCTTCGAGCTGGCCGACATCGCCAAAAACGCCCGACGCGGAAACAAGGCGCCGACGATCTCGCCGATCGCGCTGGAGGCGGTCAAACGCATCGATGCTCTGTTCGATATCGAGCGAGACATCAATGGGCTGTCCGCTGCCGAGCGCGTGGCCGTTCGCCAGGAAAAGAGCGCGCCGCTGCTGGTTGACCTGGAGAAATGGCTGCGTGAGGAACGCGCCAGGCTCTCGCGCTCGGCCTCCGTCGCAAAACCGATCGACTACCTGCTCAAACGCTGGGACGCCTTCGCCCGCTTCGCCGAGGACGGCAGGATCTGCCTCACCAACAATGCGGCCGAACGAGCCCTCCGTGGTCTGGCCCTTGGCAGGCGCTCATGGTTGTTCGCCGGCTCAGACCGTGGTGCGGAACGCGCCGCCATCATGGTCACGCTGATCCAGACCGCCCGCCTCAATGACGTCGACCCGCAGGCCTGGCTCGCCGATGTATTTGCCCGCATCCCGGACCATCCGCAGAACCGCATCCACGAATTACTGCCCTGGAACTGGAAGCGCCAAACCGAAAAGCCGGCAATCGCCGACGCCGCGTGAGCCGGCCGCCATCATAGCCGCACGCCGTCACCCGCGCACGCGACAATCACGCGGCCTTCCTCGGATGCGTACATCCTGATTGCCAGGACAGACAATCCTGCCGACGTCGAGAAACTAAGAGGCTTGGGATTCATTGGAGTGATGACGCTTGGCGCACACCATCAGGCGCATCACATCGCCATCGAGCGTGGTGATGGTCCGCATGACTGAGGCAGGCGTGAAGTCCGCAGGGTATTCTGACGTCTGGCGGGATCGTTTTAGCCCAAGACTACCTGTACCCGATTCCGCAACCAAGCCCATCCTATCGAATGTTGACCAGCATTTGGGCAATGCGGGGTAATGCGACGGAACGCCTATCGACGGCATCGAGGGTTTCAGGATACTTTAGGCAACATGGTGAAACAGGCGCACATTGTCCTGATCCTTTTGCTTGCCGCATTCGTGGCGGGATCGACCGTGCATGCCGCGCGCGCAGCCACCATGTACGCCCATTTGGCAGTCAGTGCCGTCAATTCGCATCATGGTGACTGCCAGGATTGCCCGAATGGGAATAACGACAGGCCGCCGTGCGGAGATGTCTGTCCAGCATCCACCCTCGCGCTACCACTCCCGGCATTGGACGAACCACTCGAGGGCGGACCGGCGTTTCTGGTTGCAGCCGCGTGTGATCGCGTTGGCCGTACCGGTCCTCCTGATCCCTACCCTCCCAGAGCCATCGTCCTGAGCTGACGCCGCCCGGAATTTTCCGGCGCGCGGCGCGAGACTGTCACGCGCAGCCTTTCGGGTGCCCCGGTTCGCACGGCGGAATTCGAGCCTGGCATTGCCGAGCCGAACCCCGCGCCCTTTCAGGAGATGAATAATGACCACGCTTACCCGCCGCAAATTCCTTGCCGCGTCCACCGCCGCTTCTGTTGCTCTCATTCTGCCCGTAGGCCTCCGGGCCGCGCCCGATGCGATACCACTCACGGCCACCACCCGCACGATCGAGGTCAAGGGCCGCGCCGCCAGGGTTATGGGCCTTGTCAACGCGCAAGGTGGCCCCGGGATCGTTCTCGATCCGGGCCAGCGGTTTCGCGTCGACCTGACAAACGGTCTCGATGTCGAAACGATCGTGCACTGGCATGGCCAGATTCCTCCCAACGCACAGGACGGGGTGCCGAACACCAACCCGATGCTGAAGCCGGGCGAGACACGTGCCTTTGATTTCGGCGCAAAGCCTGGCACTTATTGGATGCATAGCCACATCCCGGCGCAGGAGGTGGGTTTGCTGGCCGCGCCGCTGATCGTGCGGTCAGACGCCGATCTTGGCGCCGACCGCCAAGAGGTGGTGCTGTTCCTGCACGATTTCTCGTTCAAGGCTCCCGAGGAGGTGCTGGCCGAAGTTACCGGCGGCATGGACATGGACCACGACCCGGCCCCTGCACGGTGAATGCCGGGCACGACAGGAAACATGCCAGGCATGACCGGCATGACCGGCATGATGGGCATGGGGGCCATGGCGATGGACCTCAACGATTTCGACTTCGATGCCTATCTCGCCAATGACCGGACGCTCGACGATCCCGAAGTGGTCAAGGTGGAGCGCGGTGGACGGGTGCTTTTGCGTGCGGTGAATGCTTCTTCCATGACCGTGTTCTGGGTCGACCTTGGCGCTGCGCAGGGCCGCCTCGTCGCCGTGGATGGCGAACCCTGCAGGCCCTACGCCGTCTCACGGTTCGGCTTCGCGCCGGGGCAAAGGCTGGATATAGAGATCGATCTTCCGGCCGACGGCACGGCGCTTCCCATACTTGCGCTTCGGGAAGGCGCGCGCGAACGGACGGGGCTGATCCTTGCCCCGGCCGGCGCAACGGTCTCGCGGATCGCGGGGCTTTCAGGCGACGAGCACCCGGCCTTTTCCGCGGAACTGACGCAGGAAGCCGCCCTCAGCGCCGTCACGCCATTGCCCTCGCGGCCTGCCGACCGAACGCACACAATGATGCTCGGCGGCGCGATGATGCCCTATCTCTGGACGATCAACGGCGAGAGCTGGGGAAACCACACGCCGATTCCGGCGCGGTCGGGTGAGCGGGTCGAGGTGACGTTCCACAACATGTCGATGATGGCCCATCCGATGCACCTGCACGGACATGCCTTCCAGGTGGTCGGGATCGGCATGCAGCGTATCGCTGGGGCACTGCGTGACACGGTCCACGTGCCGCCGATGAACATGGTCACGATCGCCTTTGACGCGGGTGAGGCAGCTCCCTGGATGTTCCACTGCCACCATATGGGACATCTGGAAACCGGCATGATGACCGAACTGGCCGTTTCGGCCTAAATTGCTCGCGACCGACAGAGCACGTGTTGGCGCCCGTCATCGAATCGTATTTCGAAGACGGGCGCCTGGTGCGAACGAGAAGCCGGTGGCATCATCGACATCGCGATGAACCTCGAAATTGATTGTCACAACGCAGCGAGCGATGGAATTGCAATGACATCAGCCCCCAAAGGCAACCGGAACACCATCGGATATTCCCGCTTGCAGGTTGCGTTGCACTGGGTTGTCGTCCTGCTGGTCATCGAGCAGTGGTACACCTCGCAGGCGATTGTACGGACGCATAATCCGTTTCTGCGGCCGTCCGACACGGACCTCGTTTTGCACGCGATGCACAATTACGCGGGTGTGTTGCTCGGCACGCTCATGGCGGTGCGCATCGGCCTCAGATGGGTCCAGCGGCATCCAATCCGGACGGACTCCCCAGGCTGGCAGGAACGACTTTCCCGGGCGGTTCACGGGGGGCTCTACGTTTCATTGTCTGGGCAGGCTGTTACAGGCTTTACTGCTGCCTACCTTTGGTCATCGGCTGGGCGGGTTCACATTCTGTTGTGGAACGTTACGCTCGTACTGGTGGGTCTTCACATCGTGGCCGCCGCTTATCACACGGTTCGACGCGACGGTGTTGCCAGCCGAATGATTGCCTGGCCTCGCTGATTGCAACGTTAAATTCGCGGGCATCCATCGTCGGCCTCGCCATCATGCATCCCCTATGCCGCCTCCTTCAGGTGGAGGCATGGATGCACTTCGATGGTAACATGGGACAGCTTCGAAAACCGCGCGAGTCTCGCCTTGTAATAGGTCGGCTCCCGCGGATGATCCGAGGCGACGGAGACGATCGCCGCGATGTGGCCCGGACCGACGCGCCATAGATGCAGATCCGCGACGCGGTCCCCGTTCTGTTCGAGCGTCGCCCGGATATCGTTGGCCGTTGCCTCGTCCGGCGTCATGTCGAGGAGCACCGCGCCCGCGCCTTTCAGAAGGCCCCAGGACCAGCGTGCGATCACGACGCTGCCGACAATCCCCATGAGCGGGTCCATAAAGAGCCAACCGTAGAAGCGGCCGGTAAGAAGTGCGGCAATCGCCAGCATCGAGGTCAGAGCATCGGTCAGCACATGGAAATAGGCCGAGCGCAGATTGTGGTCGTCATGGCCATCATGTCTGTGCCCACGGCCATGATGATGATCGCCATGCTCCTCGCCACCTCCGGCATGAAGGATCCAGGCGCTGGCGAGATTGACGATGAGGCCGATCACGGCGACGAAGATCGCCTCGGTAAAGCGGATCGGGATCGGGGCGGAAAGCCGCAGGAGGGATTCGACACCAATCATAAGCGCGACGATCGCCAGGATCACGGCGCTGGAATAGCCTGCCAGCTCACCGAGCTTTCCGGTGCCGAAGCTGAAACGCTCGTCTTGCGCATGACGACGCGCATACCAATAGGCAAGACCCGCGATCGAAAGCAAACCCGCATGGGTCGCCATATGGAAGCCGTCGGCGAGCAACGCCATCGAGCCAAAGGCCAGACCGGCGATGATCTCGCCGACCATCGTTATGGCGGTCAGTGCGACAACAATCCATGTGCGCCATTCGTTGCGGGCATGATCCCGTCCGAGGAAGACATGCGTGTGGCACCAGTTCTCAATCGATTGTGAATGCATGGGCGTTCTCAAAGATACTTCGTGATTTCTCGGAACCCCGCGAGCTTTTCCTTCAACTCCGGAGACAGCGGTCCGGCGATCTCACCAAGATGGTGATCAATATGATCGTGGATGATCGCCTGCTTGGACTTCTCCAGCGCGCGAATGACGGCCTGAAGCTGCTGGGCGATGACCAAGCCGTCCCTCCCTTCCGCGACCATGCGCAGAACGGCGGCGAGGTGCCCTTCGGCCCGCCGCAGCCGGCTCATGATTTCCGGATTGTTTGCGTGACTCATGTTCTTATCCTATCCCCTGGGAGGGGATAGGTGCAATCGCTAGATGTATTGTGTTCTGCTGTCGCAGGATCGCTGGATGAGGCTGTCGTGATCATCCGTCGAGTTCACTGGTCGGCCGTTCGTGGCCCACACTACGGATGCGCCTCCGGGCTGACGTTGAATTGGAATGCGAATCGCGTCCATTCGCCTCTTGGCAGCACGAGACGAAGCCAATCACACATCAAGCTGCCTAACGATAACTAGCGAAAATTCAAGGGCTTCGGTTTCATCGGTTTAGATCAAGAATTTTTGACGAGGCCAATGAATCGTCGCTAGATATTTCGCTCCAAAGCTACATTTTCTTTTCGAACATTGAACAACACTTGGATCGATGCGACAAATGCGATGGAAACGCATATCGACAGGCCAAACGGTTTCGGGTATTCAATACGCTATGGCAAGGTATGTCCGCATTTTCATAATCCTGGTGCTTGCCGCTTTCGCGGCGGGAACGGTCGTGCATGGCGCGAATGCCGCCACGATGAGCGCGAAGATGACGCTCGCCGCTATCGATGGCGCGGGCATGGGCGGCTGTCAGGATTGCCCGGACGGTAGCGACAACATGCCTCCGTGCGACAATGTCTGCGTATCGCCGATCCTGGCCGTCGTGCCGTCCAGCCAGCCAAGCTTGCCTGGAGCTGAGACGACAACCGAAAGCCCGGTCCTCCAAAGCGTGACCGGGCGCACCGGACCGCCGGACCCTTATCCTCCCCGATCCATCATTCTGAGCTGACGCCGCCCGGAGTTCCTCCGGTTCGCGGCGCCTGACATCATGCGCGGTCAACCTGGCCGCCCGTGATTCCGCTTCGCTTCGCGCGGATAGCACGCTGCGGGCTTGATCCCCCTCTCAGGATGGATGGAACATCATGGTCTTGCATTTGCCGACGCCGACGCGTCGGGCCTTTCTCACATCCGCCGCTGCTTTCGCGGCCGACGTGGTTCTTCAGGCTTCGAGGCTGTCCGTCGCTTCTGCCAAGAAGATTCTGTGCACTGCAGTCCTCGCCCTCACAACATTGGGCGTCCCGTCGTTCAACTCGAGCGCCTATGCACAGGGGGACGCGACGCGCGGCGCACAGGTCTATCGCGCCTGCGTCGCCTGCCATGCCCTCGAACCCGGCCTGCACCTCAGCGGTCCGAGCCTCGACGGCTTCATGGGGCGCATGGCGGGTACGGCGGAAGGGTTCGTCCGCTACTCTACGGGACTGCGGGACGCAGGCTTCTCCTGGAATGCGGCCGCACTCGACGGTTGGCTGAAAGACCCGGCGGGCATGATCCCCGACACCTACATGACGTTCCGCGGGATCGATGACCTGCAGGCACGCGCAGACCTCGTCGCCTTCCTTGAAATCGCCGGCCAGCCCGGCGGCGGCAGGAAAGCCGTCGACGAAGGTCTCATCCCGGCCGGCTGGCTGCGCGCCGGAGCGCCGGAGCCGATCGGCGATCCGCCGCCTGAAATGCGTGTCACGGCAATCCGCCATTGCGGCGACAGCTATTTCATCACCACCGGCGACGGCCGGGAAACCCCGTACTGGGAGAAGAACATCCGGCTCAAGATCGACAGCGTCGAGACCGGCCCGCCGGCTGGCGTCGCCGTGATCCTTGGAGCCGGCATGGGCGGTGACCGTTTCTCGGTGATCTTCCGGAGCCTCGCCGACTTCGATCATCTCGTCACGGAGCGCTGTGAGGCGCGCTGAACATGAAAGACACCAGCATGACGACCACACCCAGACATTCCACTCGCCTTTCCAGGCGAACCTTCCTTGGCGCGATGGCGACGGGCGCCGGGCTGATCGGCCTGCCGTTCAGCCTTCGCGCCGCACCCGGAGCAACAGACTCTGCAATCGCCTTCGATAGCGATGAGTTGATCCTGGCCGACGGCACACTTTCCCGCAGCGATGGCGACGGCGGCTGGATAAGGCTGTCCGGACCGGCGGCGGGCGGCATCCGCTCGCTCGCGACGCATCCGGGTCGTCCCGGCCGGATAGCGGCCGGTCTAGCGGGCGGCGGCGTCACCCTCTCCGAAGACGGCGGGCACGGTTGGGAGGCGAGGAGCCAGGGCTTGCCCGACGCCCCGGTGACGGCGGTCACCGTGGCAGCGGCCGAGCCGGATACCATCTATGCCGCCATTCGCGGCGACGGCCTATGGAAAAGCGAGAATGCCGGTCGATCATGGGCCCTCGCGATGGACCGGCCGTGGCTCGCAGACGCCGAGCGCGATCTGACGGCACTGGCCTCGGTCGATCTGGCAACGGGCATGGGCGGCATCTGGATCTATGCCGGAACCGAACTGGGTCTCACGCGCGTGCCGGATTGCTTCTGCCGCTGGCAGGATGTGCAGCCGGGCGATGCGATGGACGCGCTTGCCTCGGGGAAACCGGCTCCATCGGAAGCGCCCCTTCCTGAAGGCGAGACGATTAACGCACTGGTCAGCGCGTCTTCGCTGCCCACTCGGCTTTACGCCGCGCTGCCTTCGGGCATCTGGATGTCGGAGGACGCCGGAGTGGTGTGGTCGCAAAAGTCGAACGCGCGCGCGCTGGCCGTCGCTGTTCACGCCACAAATGCCGATCATGTCGTCGCCATCACACGAGACGGCCTCATTGAAAGTCGCGACGGCGGCGCGAACTGGACCGCGCTCGTGCGCGCATAATGGAGAATGTCATGAACAGGAAAACAATTGCCGCAGCCGTCGTCGCCGTGGTCGCCATTGGCGGTATCGCCTACTGGACGCTGGGTTCGGCGAACTCGCCTCTGCAGGGTTCCGCCGTCGCGGCAGCCTCGGACAGCAAGACGATCACCATCTGGCGCGATCCGGGCTGCGGGTGTTGCGATGCCTATGCCGACTATCTGGAAGGCAACGGCTACACGGTGACGCGTGTCGATGATCGCGATTTCGACAAGCGCTCGGTTGACATGGGCGTTCCCGAGCGGGGTATCGGGTGCCACCTGGCCGAGATCGACGGCTATGTTGTGAGCGGCCTCGTACCTGTGGAAATCATCGAGCGGCTGGTTAGTGAGCACCCGGACATCACCGGGATCACACTGCCTGGCATGCCGGCCAACGCTCCCGGCATGGCACGCGAAAAGTCCGGCACGTTGAAAACTTACGCCTTCGGCAAGGACGGCGTCACCGTCTACTCCGAGGAGTGATCCCGTGGGTGGAATGATGACGGACGAGTCCATGATGATGTTGATGATGGCCGGAATTATTATCGGGGCGCTTCTGGTCCTCGCTATCCTGATCCTCGGCCTCTTCGCGCTCGTGAAGTATCTGCAGGGGCCGCGATGAGGCGCAAGGTGATCCTCCTTTCCGTTGTCGCCGTTGCGAGCCTGGCGGCCATCGCCTCGTTTGCGCAAGTGCAGGGTGGCAATGTGCGAGCGGCGGACGTGACCTTCCTTGGCCAGCCCGTGACGGCGGAGCAAATTGTCCGCGGCAAGGAGATCTATGCCGAGAACTGTGCCTCCTGCCACGGCGCAAAGCTCGAAGGCCAACCGG
The DNA here is from genome assembly GCA_905479765.1 of uncultured Tepidamorphus sp. Classification (GTDB taxonomy): domain Bacteria; phylum Pseudomonadota; class Alphaproteobacteria; order Rhizobiales; family Tepidamorphaceae; genus Microbaculum. Next base: position 20,106 of record CAJQNW010000416.1, read on the forward strand.
ACTGGAAACGTCGGCTGGAGAACGGCCGCATGCCGGCGCCGCCGCACGACGAGAGCGGTCACACCTGGCACCACTCGGACCAGGACCTGTTCGCCATCACCAAGCTCGGTGTCGGCGGTGTCGTCCCGGGCTATGAGAGCGACATGCTCGCCTTCGGGGACATCCTGAGCGACGAGGAGATCGCCGCCGTGCTCGCCTTTATCAAGAGCACTTGGCCTGAGCGCCAGCGGGACGTCCAGGCTCGAATAACGGCCAGCGACGGGGACGGCTCATGAGCAGAACCGACGAATATTCCACGGCCCCGATGCGCCGCCACAACGTCCTGGCCTTCCTGCCGCTTGGTGTAGCGGCCGTGCTCGGCGTGGTGCTGGCCTGGGGGCTCACGCGCGATCCAGGCAACCTGCCGTCTACGCTGATCAGCAAGCCGGTGCCCGACTTTGCGCTGCCGCCGGTCAAGGGCCGGACGCTTGGCCTGTCGAGCACCGACCTCAAGGGCGAGGTCTCGCTGGTCAATGTCTTCGCCTCCTGGTGCGTTGCCTGCCGCGCTGAGCACCCCTTGTTCATGAAGCTTGCGGCGCAAGGCACCGTGCCGCTGCACGGCCTCAACTACAAGGATCAGCCGGACGATGCGGCGAAATGGCTGGACAGCCTTGGCGATCCCTACACGCGCACCGGAGCCGACATCAGCGGACGCGTGGCCATCGATTGGGGTGTCTACGGCGTGCCCGAGACCTTCGTCATCGGCGCCGACGGACGTGTTGCCTACAAGCATATCGGCCCGGTGAGCGACGAGGCGCTCAACGGCACCATCCTGCCGCTCGTGGAGGAACTGCGCCGTCAGGCGGAAGGCGATAAAGCCCTGGGAGATGGCCAATGAGGAACCTCCTGCAGGGACAGCGCACAATCGTATTTCTAGGGGCAGGCACGCTCGCACTGGCCGCGATCGCGATCGTTGGCGTGATCTATCTCAGCGGAGGCACGCCACTGCGTGCGCCTCAAGGCGGAGGACAGGCTGAGACGGCCTCGTCCCGGTCCTTCGTGATGCACGAGGCGCCGCGGCCGCTCCCCGAAATCAAGTTTGAGGACGAGAACGGTGAGGGTCTTACGCTGGCCGATTTGAGGGGCAAGACCGTGTTGCTCAACATCTGGGCGACGTGGTGCGTGCCCTGCCGCGAGGAAATGCCGACGCTCGACGCGCTTGAGGCGGAACTTGGTGGTCCTGCTTTCGAGGTTGTGGCCCTCTCGGTCGACCGGGCCGGACCGGAGGTGGTGCGGAAGTTCTACGCCGAGATCGGCATCGAGCACCTTGGCCTCTACATCGACGCCTCCATGCGGGCCTCGTTCGACCTCCAGGCGCCAGGACTGCCGACGACGCTTCTCATCGACAGCGAGGGCCGAGAATTGGGAAGGCTCGTCGGTCCGGCCGAGTGGGACACGCCCGAGATGATCGCATTCCTCAAAAACCATCAGACATCAAACTGAGAAGGAAGCCACCATGGCCAATACACAACAATCACAATCTCAAGACGGCTCGCTCGGTCGCGACGTGCTCTACGCGCTTCGCTACTACCTCGGCAGCCGACGCGGTCTGCTCGCGCTCGCCGGACTGGCGATTGCGGCGGGCCTGGCGTTGAACTGGAGTTGGCTAGCCGCTGCCGGCATCGCGCCGATCCTGATCAGCGTGTTGCCCTGCCTCGCCATGTGCGCCCTGGGCCTGTGCATGAACAAGGTGATTGGCGGATCCTGTGCGGCGAAGCAGGCAGCGGACCCGGATTCAAGCGACATGGAATTGCAGAACGAACACGCAGAAGCCCCTCCGCCGGACACGCGGAGGGTTCCGGCACGGCGTGATACCCAGATTAACGGATAGATCATGCGCGTTTCACAACTTGCCATCGCTTTTTGCATTGCCCTCTTGGGCTTCACGGCCTCCGCTCTGGCGCATCATCCCGGCGCTAATCTCGACGAGGTGATGGGGGATAAGGAAAAGTTCTTCCAGGTCATCGATCAGCCGGCGCCCGGCTTCGATCTGGTCGATGCCAAGGGAAATCCGGTTCGCCTGTCGGACTTCGCCGACAGGATTGTCGTCCTCAACTTCATCTATGCAGGGTGCCTCGACTTCTGCCCGTTGCATTCGGAAAAGGTAGCCGAAATCCACCGGCTGCTCAACGAATCGCCGATGAAGACACAAGTACAGTTCATCACCGTCACCACCGACCCGGAGCGCGACACGGCAGAAGTGATGGAAGGCTACGGCAAGGCGCATGGGTTCGATTCGGCCAACTGGGTCTTCCTGACCAAGAAGCCGGGTGAGCCGGAGGACGCCAACCGCATTCTGGCGCGCGCCTATGGGCTCGAATTCACCGAGACCGAAGACAGCCAGCAGATGCACGGCGTCGTGACCCATGTCATCGACAGTGGCGGCCGCCTTGCCGCCAAGTTCCATGGGCTCCACTTTGAGCCTGTCAACATGGTCCTCTACGTCAACGGGCTCATCAACAATGCGCACGCGCCCAGACCGCCGTCCAACGAGAGCTGGTGGGACTGGCTCGCGGGCTGGTTCTAAGGAGTAATCGACGTGGCACAACAGGTAAAACCAACAGTCAGCCGCCTTGGCTATCTTGTTCTTCCCCTGCTGCTGATCATCGCGGCGGGCGCCTGGTATCTGCTTGATCCGGGATTCAGGGCAGGCCAGCAGCCCTCAACCGCGTCGGAGAACCTGCCGCAGGACGCGTTCGAGCGGCGGGTGCGCGACTATCTTGTCGCCAACCCGGAGGTCATCGTCGAGGCCATGCAGAACCTCGAACGGAAGCAACGGGAGGCGGAGCAGACCGAAGCTCAGGCGGCCCTGGCCACCCATCGTGACGAGTTGCTCAACAACCCGGACAGCCCGGTCAGCGGCAATCCGCAAGGCGACGTGACCATGGTCGAGTTCTTCGACTACAATTGCCCCTATTGCCGCCAGGTCGCGCCAGCGATGGTGGAAGCCGAAGACGGCGATCCCCGATTGCGGATCGTCTACAAGGAGTTTCCCATTCTGGGGCCGAATTCCGTGTTCGCGGCAAGGGCAGCGCTCGCCGCCCGCAGGCAGAACCTCTACCCGCAGTTCCACAAGGCGATGATGCAGGTGTCAGGTGCCGCCGACGAAGCGCAGGTCGTCGCTGTCGCCGAAGAGATCGGCCTCGATGTCGAACAACTCCGGATCGACATGCAAGACCCCGGGATCGACGCCGAGATCGAGCGCAATCTCGCTCTCGCCCGGGCGCTGCGGATCAACGGCACGCCGGGCTTCGTCATCGGAGACGAGATCCTGCGCGGCGCTACTGACTTGCAAACCATGCAGCGGCTGATCGACCAAGCCCGGAAAGATCAGAATCGATGAAGCCGGAGCCGCCTCTGAAAGTTTGCCCAAATGCCTGAGCTCTCCAACATCGGGATCCTCAGCGCCTTCCTGGCCGGCATAATTTCGTTCCTGTCGCCTTGCGTGCTGCCGCTGGTGCCGGGATATGTGTCCTATGTCGCCGGCCGGTCGACCTTTGCTTCGCCATCCGGCGAGATCGCTGTCGCCCGAAGCGCGGCGCTGGGTCTCAGCCTCTGCTTCGTGCTCGGTTTCACCACGGTCTTCGTGATCCTCGGAGCCAGCGCCTCGGCGCTTGGCCAGTTGCTGCTCAGTTACCGGTTCGAGTTGAACATCGTCGGGGGCGGGATCGTCACGCTGTTCGGGCTGTTCATGCTCGGAACGATCCGCCCGGCATGGATGATGCGCGAGGCGCGCTTCCACGTCGATCTGCCCGGCGGACGGACAGTCTCGGCCTATGTCCTCGGCCTGGCCTTCGCCTTTGGCTGGACACCGTGCATCGGCCCGATCCTCGGCGCCATCCTGACGGTGGGCGCCGCGTCGGCGACGCTCGCCGACGGTATCGCGCTGCTCACGATCTATTCGCTGGGTCTCGGCGTGCCATTCCTGCTTGCCGCGCTGTTCACCGATACGCTATCCGCCAGGTTGAAGGCGTTCGGACGCCTCGGGCGCGGTCTGCGAGTGCTGGCCGGAGTGATCATGATCGCGATGGGCGTCGCCATGATGACGGGATATCTCTCCGCGTTCGCCTTCTGGCTGCTGGAGACGTTTCCGATACTGTCTTCGATCGGCTGAGTTCGACGCTCGTTGAAGAGACTGTGATTTGACCTTCCCTGCGCTGGAAGGCGCAGGCTTTGGCATCTCTGGGGAGGTAGCAGCGATGATCTCGAAAGCCGAAATATTGGAGCGGGATATCCTACGCGTATTCAGATGTGCCTGCCGGCAAAATCGACCTGACATCGCCGAATTCATGCTCGCAGCATTGGAGAAGCTCGATTGCGAGGGGCCGGATTTTCCTCGGGAGCATGGCCCCTTGATCGACGCCTACCAGGAGATTGCAGGGATCGGCACTTCGCGGCAGTAGCCGCGCGGTGCCGGCTGTTCCGATCCATTCGGCGCCGAATTCACGCCGCGTGTGTTGAGGCCAGCAGAACGCTGCGGACCATCAGCTATGCCCGTGGCGGTAGTGCGGGCGGCTGCGGCGCAAAGGTTGATGGTGAGGCCATTGCGAATGCGAAGCGGTCACTGGCGGTGTTCCGACCGGCATTGTCCGTGGTCAGCTAGCACCTCGATGATTCGGCAATCGCAGACGCGGCCCCGCCCGCACTCGCTGATCATGCGCGCCAGTTCGGCCTTCAACGTGGTCAGGCTGGCGATCCGGCGGTCGATTTCGGCCAGGTGGCTGTTGGCGATGCTGTCGACCGTGTGACACGAGGATTGTGGCTGCTCGGACATGGCCAGCAATTCCCGGATATCGTCGATCTCGAAGCCCAGCTCGCGGGAATGCCGGATGAAATTGAGCCGATCGACCTCGGCTTGCCCATAGAGGCGCCGGTTGCTGTCGGTGCGCGGTGCCGCGGGCAGCAACCCGATCTGCTCATAATACCGGATAGTCGGCACCTTAACCGCGGTGCGACGCGAAAGCTCGCCAATCGAAAAAGCCACGGAATCCCTCTTGATCCTCTAGTCGCTAGAGGATTTAGCATCGCGCGGTATCGAATGGAAGGACCGAGATGGCAGAGCCAACCAAGACAAAGTACCGCGTTGGAGGAATGGACTGCGCGGCTTGCGCGAGCAAGATCGAGACCGCGGTAAGCCGGATCCCTGGCGTTTCCGAAGTCGGCGCCAGTTATACTGCCGGCACGTTGAACGTGGTCCATGACGCGGTTCAGTTCAGCGCCATTCAAAACGTCGTCAAATCACTGGGCTACAACATCTCGCCGGACAGTCCCGCACCACGGGCGGGCGATGAAACGCTGGACCAGATTGATCATGACCATGACCACGCCAACGGTCATCTCGATCCTGGCGACGGCCCTTGGTGGCGGACACGCAAGGCGATACTTACCCTGGCCTGCGGCTTTGCGCTGATCGTGGCCTATCTGGCAGGACGGATTGTGCCCGATGCCGGTCATTTCGCATTCATAGCCGCGCTGCTCGTCGGCCTGATACCGGTCGCGCGACGAGCGCTGGCCGGCGCCACGGCCGGCACGCCGTTCTCCATCGAAACCCTGATGACCATTGCCGCCACCGGAGCCGTCATCATCGGCGCGACCGAGGAAGCGGCGATAGTGATCCTGTTGTTCCTTGTCGGTGAACTGCTCGAAGGCGTGGCCGCGGGCCGCGCCCGCGCCAGTATCAAGGGGCTGGCCGATCTGGTGCCCAAAACGGCGCTCCTGGTTGAAGGCGATCAGACCCGTGAAGTACCGGCAGCAGGCCTCGCAGTGAACGCGATCGTCATGGTGCGCCCCGGAGACCGGATACCTGCCGATGGCGACATCGTCGAAGGGCACAGCGCGATCGACGAATCCCCTGTCACCGGCGAAAGCGTGCCCAAATCCAAGCAGGTGGGCGACCAGGTGTTCGCCGGCACGATCAATACCGATGCCGTGCTGAAAATACGGGTCACGGCGAGCGCGAGCGACAACACCATCGCGCGGGTCGTACGGCTGGTCGAGGAAGCCCAGGAGAGCAAGGCGCCGACCGCGCGGTTCATCGATCGCTTCTCGACGTACTACACACCCGGCGTGCTCGTCGTCGGTGCACTGGTGGCGATCGTACCTCCCCTCCTGTTCGGGCAGTCGTGGGGCGAATGGGTCTACAAGGGCCTTGCGATCCTGCTGATCGGGTGTCCGTGCGCCCTCGTCATCTCGACGCCGGCCGCGATCGCCGCCGCGCTATCGGCCGGCGCGCGTCAGGGCCTGCTCCTCAAGGGCGGCGCGGTGCTCGAACGACTGCGCTCGATTTCGATAGTCGCGCTCGACAAGACTGGAACGCTCACCGAAGGCAAACCACAGGTGACAGACATCGTCGGGGTCGGTCGTTCGCAGAGCAAAGTGCTGTCGCTTGCGGCTGCCCTCGAGACGGGATCGAACCATCCGCTGGCGATCGCGATTCTTGCCAGGGCACAAGCCGACAAAACGCCGATTCCGCCTGCCGCATCGGCCAGGGCCATCGCCGGCAAGGGTGTCTCAGGTAAGGTTGGCGGCGAGGACGTATTCCTCGCATCGCCTGCGGCTGCGGCCGAACGCGTCATGATCGAACCGGAACTGCAGGCAGTGATCGACGGGTTCAATGACGCCGGCAAAACTGTTTCCGTCCTCGTTGTCGGTTCGGAAGTCGCCGGCATACTGGCGATACGCGATGAACCTCGTGCCGACGCCGAGGCCGGCCTTCATGCGCTCAAGGCCGCTGGCGTCGGTGTCGTCATGCTGACCGGCGACAATGCGCGGACCGCTCGGGCAATCGGCTCGCGACTCGGCATCGAGGTTCGGGCCGGCCTGTTGCCGGAGGACAAGCAGCGCATCGTTCGCGAGTTGCAGTCCGAAGGGAAGGTGGTGGCCAAGGTCGGCGACGGTATCAACGACGCTCCAGCGCTGGCGGCGGCGGATATCGGCATCGCCATGGGCGGCGGCACAGATGTTGCGCTCGAAACCGCCGACGCCGCGGTGCTGCATGCTCGCGTGCTCGACATCGCCGGAATGATCAACCTGTCCAAGGCGACCATGGCCAACATCTGGCAGAACATCGCGGTCTCCCTTGGTCTCAAGGCCGCCTTTTTCGTGACCACCATCGTGGGTGTAACCGGGCTCTGGCCGGCCATCCTGGCCGATACCGGTGCAACGGTGCTCGTCACCCTCAACGCGATGCGCCTGTTGGGTTGGGGCGTTCGCCACCTCCCTGCCGCCACCGCTGCGGCAACCTAGGCATGCTTGGCCGCGCTGATCGAGCCAGCGCGGTCCGCGAGGGCTTCAGACTTTGACCAGCATGGCCGTGCCGTACATGAAGGTGACACCGAAGGCGAGCCCGGCCATGACCGGCCATGACAGCAGAGCTGCTGTCCCGCGGCCGTCGGATCTCGCCAGATAGGCGCTGACTTCGACGACCACCTGCAGAATGGCGCCGGCTCCGATCGCCAGCGCCAGCGCCGACCATTGCGGCGCATAGGCGAGGCTTCCGATCCACAAGCCCAGGACGGCCGGTCCGCCGGCAAGCAGGGTCAGCGCCGGGAAGGTCCACAGCGGCGGGCGCTTCTTCAGCATCGGCGCGGCGATGCCGATACCCTCAGTGATGTTGTGAATGGTGAAGCCCAGCACGAGGTAGGTGCCAAGCCCGGCCGCGCCCGCGGCGAAAGCGGCGCCGATCGCCAGTCCCTCACCGAGGTTGTGCAGGCCGATACCGAGAGCGATGAATGTCGCGAGCGTCAACCCGGCCGGCGTGCCGCCGCGGCGTCCGGCGGCCATGAGCAACAGGAAACTCGCCGCCGCGGCAAGCGCCACCATAGCCTGACCCTGGAAAATGGCGGCGGCCTCGCCAGCGAGTTCGAAAGCCTCGCCCGCTGCGTCGATCATCAGGAACACCAACAGGCCCACCGTCATCGCGAGAAGGAAGTTCATGCCGGCGCGGCCGACACCGCGCAGCGCTGGATAGAACATCAATCCGATGGCGACCGGTACGATGCCAACAAAGGCGCCCAGAAGCATTTGGCTCCAAAGCGTTGCGGCATTGGCGACCGGGGTCGGCACGGCAACGGCGATTTCATGTTCGAACGTGGCGCCGGTGTTGGTGATCATCTTCACCGCATGTGCCTCGCCAAGGACCCAGGGGTAGGGCAAGCGAATCCATGCAGTTTCGCCGCGTTCGAGGGGACCGGTCGGCTCCTGCACAAACTGCCAATAGGCGTCGTCGACCTGCACTTGAGAGATCGTCATCGGCTCCGATCCACCGGCGCGGACGAGAAGGTCGATGCCGCCGTCTGACAGGATAGTGCGCTCGAACGTTAGATTCTCCACCGGCGGTGCGCCATTGTCGAAACGGCTCAACGGATTGGCCGTAACAAGCCAGGCGATTGCAAGCGCCAGCACGGCAAGAGGTAGAAGAAGCCAGATGAGAACCGCGCGTGACCGCGCCGGCTCGACCGGAGCCGATCCGGCTTCGGCAACAGGGCGAGTCTCGTTCATGCCACGGCCTCCTTGACATCGAAAAAGCTCATCCAGCCGAGTTCGGCGAATTCCGACTGGTGCGCGTGGAACATGTAGAGGCCGGGTTCGTGCTCCTTGAAGGAGAACTCGAGAATGCCGCGCTGCGCCTGGCATTGGGTGATCGTGTCGACGGTACGCAGTGTCGGCGTCAGCGTCGTGCCATGATCGTAGTAGTCGTAGAAGTTGCCATGCAAGTGGAACGAGTTGATCGGATCGAACTCGACGGCATTGACGAGATAGACGCGCACTGGCCTATCGCGCAGGATGGGAATCGGGCGTTTCATATAAGTATGCGCGACGGTGTTGACCGCGTAGATCTCGTTCTCGTCGTCGAAATTGGTGTCGAAGGCGTTCATCACCATGGCGAACTCCTGCCACTCGGCATTTTCCGGCGTGCCAAGCAGGCGTGAGCGGGCGATTTGCATCTGATCTGGATGCCGCTCGGGGTCGGGATCGACGACGAAAAGCCCGTAAAGGCCCTTGTGGATGTGCCGTTTCAGGGGCAGCGCATGGCAATGGTAGAAATGGCAACCGAACGGTTTGGCGTCGAACTCGTAGACGAACTCATCACCTGGATCGATCACACCGGCACCGGGAACGCCGTCCATCCGCGCCGAATGGATGCCGTGGAAGTGGATCGAGTGCGGGTGAGAGCCGAAATTGCGGAAGACGATCCTCAACCGCTCTCCTTCGGTCGCCCTGAGTGCTGGACCCGGCACGCGGCCGTTGTAGGTCCAGGCCGGGAACATCACGCCGGGCGCGATCTCGATTTCTTTGTCGACGGCGTCAATCTGGAAGGTGCGCAGAACGCGCCCGTCGGGCAGCCGGGAAACCGTTCCGGTCTCCCACTCGGTCAGCATCTTGGCCGTGTCGAACCCGTTCCGCGCCTCATCGACATCGCCGACCGTCATCATCGCACCGTGGCTTGAGCCATGGCTGGACGCGTGGCCCGAACCTGCCATCCCTTGATGCGGCTTGCCGCCACCATATCCGGGTTGATTGACCTCCTGCGCGCTGCCCACTGCGGCGACGACGGACCCGCCCGCGGCCGCTAGACCCGCTCCCAGAACCATGCGCCGGCTCAACCGTGTTCGCAGCCAATCGGAAATCTCGAACATTCAGCGTTCCTGCAATTGAGAACTATTTGCAACTTAGCAGAAGCTATAATTTGAAGCAAGAGCTGCATTGTTTGGCTCAGCGCGCCGGTGCGAGCGAAATGGGTCGGCGCATCCATTCCCGGTGGCCCATGCCATCGCCGCGCGCCCGGAAGCATTCTCACAACAATGAGTTGGTCATCCGAAGGACGTCAGCTCGGTCGCGGACCCCACAGAATGATTGCGACGCCGACCAGACAAACCGCAGCCCCGGTCACGTCCCAGCGGTCAGGCCGTTGGGATTCCGCCGCCCAAAGCCAGAACAGCGAAGCCGCGATGTAAATGCCGCCATAGGCAGCATAGGCGCGGCCCGCGAAATCGCTGTCGATGCGCGTCAGCAGCCAGGCAAAGAGAGCAAGACTGGCCATGCCGGGAAAGAGCCAGAGCGGCGAGCGGTCCAGACGCAGCCAAGCCCAGAAGGCGAAGCAGCCGGCAATTTCTGCCAGCGCCGCGCCTATATAGATCGCAAGTGTCGCCATCACGATGCCAGCGCCTCCAGCACCGGGCATTCCGGTATGTCCTCGCCGGAGCATTGCGCGGCGGTCGCCGCCAGCACCTTCTCGATCCGCTTGAGGTCGGCGATCTTGGCCCGGACATCGGCGAGGTGTTGCTCGGTCCGCTCCTTCACCTCGGCGCAGGTCTGGGTGCCGCCATCGACAAGGTCGAGCAGACCTCGGATCTGCTCGATGGAAAAGCCGAGCTCGCGGGCGCGCAGGATGAAACGCAGCCGCGAGATGTGGGCATCGTCATAGACGCGGTAACCCGACGCCGTGCGCGGTGGATCGGGCATCATGCCGGTCTTCTCGTAATAGCGGATGGTTTCGAGATTGCAGCCCGTGCGCCTTGCCAGCTCGGCGCGCTGTAATCGCTTCCCGGAAACGTGATCGGCCACTGCTCGAATTTCTCCTTGAGTCTGTAGTTGCTACAGACCGTAGCTTGCTTTGGGCTGAAATTCGAGGGCGAGCCGTATGAGCGAGACAAAAATCGAAACCGTGGTGCTGGACGCGCCGACGCAAGTGACAGATCGGAAGAAGGGGTGGTTTGCCGCCGGTGGTGTCGTCGGCGCGGTTCTGGCTTCAACCTGCTGCATTGCGCCGCTCGTCTTGCTGACGCTTGGCGTTTCAGGCGCCTGGATCGGCAATCTGACCGCGCTCGAGCCCTACAAGCCGATCTTCGCCGGGGTGGCACTCGTCTTCATCGGCCTCGGGTTCCGGCAGGTCTACTTCAGGGCCAAGGTCGCCTGCGAGGACGGGTCCTACTGCGCCCGCCCGGAATCCGCTCTCATCACCAAATCCGCCCTGTGGCTGTCGACCGTACTGGTCGTGCTGGCGCTGACCATCAATTGGTGGGCGCCGCTTTTCTATTAGGAGACACCGATATGACGCGACTTCCCATCGTTATTGCCGGGCTGCTTGCGATCGGCGCGGCCGGCCTTCCCCATATTGCATCGGTCCCCTCGCCGATTCTCGTTGCGGCTGCGCACGCGGCGAAAACGGAACAGACCGCTACCTTCGATGTGCCGGGCATGACCTGCGCACTCTGCCCCGTCACGGTGAGGAAAGCGATGGAAGGTGTTGAAGGCGTGAAGACAGTCGAGGTCGACTTCGATGCCAGGACGGCGACCGTGGTATTCGATCCGTCCGTGACGACCGTCGAAGCCATTGCCGCCGCTTCGGCCAATGCCGGATATCCGGCGGCGGTGAGAGGCTGAGCCCGGTGAAGGACGCGACGATCCTCAGGAGCGGCATCGCCGGATCGGTCGTTGCAGCAGTCTGTTGCGCCACGCCGGTGCTTCTTCGTCGCCCTCAGCGCTCTCGGCCTGTCAGCTTGGCTCGGTTGGATAGACTATGTGGCGATCCCGGCGCTTGCGCTGTTTCAGGAAATAACCGCCTACGGACTGTGGCGGCGGCAGCGCACTGCGGCCTGCTGCTCACGCGAGACTCATTTCAATAAGGTAAAGTGCCTGATATGTCCGATTGCTGCTCGACGAACGACAAGCGCAAGAATGGGTACGATCTGGCCGTAATCGGCGCCGGCTCGGCCGGCTTTTCGGCAGCGATCACGGCCGTCGAACAAGGCGCGAATGTCGCCCTCATCGGACATGGGTTGATCGGCGGCACCTGCGTCAATGTCGGCTGTGTTCCGTCCAAGACCATGATCCGCGCCGCCGAAGCGCTGCACGGCGCCCGCGCGGCCGGGCGTTTTCCCGGCCTTGCGGGCGAAGCGAATGTCGTGGACTGGAGCCGGCTGATCGAGGCCAAGGACGATCTGGTTACAACGCTGCGCCAGAAGAAGTACATCGATCTGCTGCCCGAATATAACGGCGTTGCCTATCTCGAAGGTGTGGCCCGCCTAAACGGTCAAGGCGTTCTTGTGGGTGGTGCCGCCATTGCTGCGGACAAGATCATCGTTGCGACGGGGTCTGCGCCGAGCCTGCCGGACATTCCCGGCATTGCGGATGTCCCTTATCTCACCAGCACCACCGCCCTGGAGCAGACCGATCAACCCACTTCGCTCATGGTCCTTGGCGGCGGCTATATCGGCTGCGAACTGGCGCAGATGTTCGCTAGGGCAGGAACGAAAGTCAGCCTCGTCACCCGGAGCCGTCTGTTGCCCGAGGCCGAGCCGGAAATCTCCGAAGCATTGACCAACTACTTAGCAGAAGACGGGATCGCGGTTCTGACCGAACTCTCCTATCGGGCGATAGAAACTGTTGAGAACGGCGTCGAACTGTCGATCGAGCGCGAGGGTCGGCCGGAATCTCTCACGGCGCAGCATATTCTCGTCGCGACCGGCCGCAGGCCCAATTCGGCAGACCTCGGGCTGGAGGAAGCGGGGGTGGAGCTTTCCCCGAATGGCGGCATCATCGTCGATAACCGGATGCGCACCTCGAAGCCCGGCATCTATGCGGCGGGCGACGTCACCGGCCGCGACCAGTTCGTCTACATGGCGGCCTATGGCGCCAAGCTGGCGGCGCAGAATGCGCTGAACGGCGACAGCCTCATCTACGACAATGCGGCCATGCCTTGGGTGACATTCACCGATCCGCAGGTTGCCGGCGTCGGCCTTTCCGAGGTTCAAGCGAAGGCGCAAGGCTTCGAGACGAAAACGTCCATTGTGTCCCTCGACCAGGTGCCGCGGGCGCTTGCGACGCGTGATACGCGTGGGCTCATCAAGCTGGTCGCCGACGCAAAGACCGGCCGCCTGCTCGGCGCGCAAATCCTGGCGCCGGAAGGCGCGGACAGCATCCAGACCATGGTGCTAGCGATCAAATTTGGAATGACCACAAAGGAGCTCGGCGAGACGATCTTTCCGTATCTTACGACAGTGGAGGGATTAAAGCTCGCCGCCCAAGGCTTCGCAAAGGATGTGGCGAAACTGTCCTGTTGCGCGGGGTGAAAGAGCCGCAGCACTTCAAAAGTGGCTGACGGTGCGTGAACCTCAGTTTCAATCGCACCGGAAACGCTCGATTCTCATGTTGAAAGTTAGGGAGGTAATGGGAAATTTGTACAGCAATCGGCGGTGTTTGGCGGACCGTGCGAGATTCGAACTAAGCCATCGCTATGCAGGTATCGGCGCTATTGACCGCCTGAACCGCTGACATCCTCGGAAATCTCCTGTCTGAGCTTCGGCCCTTTGGCGAGGCGCCGGCCGAGAGCGGCAATGAACGCCTCATAGCGCTCGCCGGCTTTGGCACGCGCGGCCTGTGCAGCCGGCTCCGGCAAAGCCGGAGTCGTCGCGAGCCAGAACCGGACGAAGATTGCAAGAGTCTCGATTGAAATCCCGATATCGCGCTCCAAGCGGGTCATGCGGCGGTCGACCTGGTCGAGGCGCTTGGCGATCGCGGCCTCGCGCCTTTCAGCGTCATCCGGCGACAAGAAGGAGGCGATCGCGGCTTCTGCGATCATGGACTGCGATTGCTCGCGACGGGCGGCATAGTCCGCCAGCATCGTCATGATGTCCGGGTCGATATAGACGGAGATCTGCGCTTTCTTCTTGCGGCTGGACATGGCCTAGAGTTCCATGCCGTCGTTGGGGTCCAGTGAAACCTGCCGCGCCACACGCTGCATCATGCGGTTCATCCCGCTCGTGCGCGCAGTCTCCTCCTGATCGTCATCGGCGGGATCAATCTCGAACTCGTTTTCAAGCGGGGCCTTCTTCTCGACGGGTTTGGTACGGCTCAACTCAGGCTGGCGGCGCTGTTCTGAATCGGTCGTGTCCTCCTCCGATGCAGCGCTGGCAGACATGTGAGCGGTTTCCAACGGGCTCGCCGGCAATGGCAGACTCGTCCAGTCATCAGCCTTCGTGTGCACGGATTCGGTGTTCGACGGCGGCGGCAGGATGCGTTCTTGGAAACGTCCGTCCTCGAAGTAGCGGACCTTCTTCGCTCGAATAGGCGATGTCCCGGCGACCATGACGATCTCGTCGGCTGGCGGAAGCTGCATGACCTCGCCGGGCGTGAGCAGCGGTCGCGCGGTTTCCTGCCGCGACACCATCAGGTGGCCAAGCCAGGGCGAGAGTCTGTGCCCGGCGTAGTTCTTCATCGCCCGCATCTCGGTCGCAGTGCCGAGCGCGTCGGAAACTCGCTTGGCCGTGCGCTCGTCATTGGTCGCGAAACTCACGCGAACATGGCAGTTGTCGAGGATGGAGTTGTTCGGCCCGTAGGCCTTCTCGATCTGGTTGAGCGACTGGGCGATGAGAAAGCTCTTGAGCCCGTAGCCCGCCATGAACGCGAGCGCGCTCTCGAAGAAGTCGAGGCGACCGAGCGCCGGAAACTCGTCCAGCATCAGTAGCAATCGATGCCGTCCGACCTTGGCCTGCAGGTCCTCGGTCAATCGCCGGCCGACCTGATTGAGGATCAGGCGGATCAGCGGTTTGGTGCGGTTGATGTCGGAGGGCGGCACCACGAGGTAGAGCGTCGTCGGATGCTTGCCGCCGACGAGATCGGCAATGCGCCAGTCGCAGCGGCGCGTCACCGTTGCAACGACAGGGTCGCGGTAGAGGCCGAGGAAGGACATGGCGGTGGAGAGCACACCGGAGCGTTCGTTGTCCGACTTATTCAAGAGTTCGCGCGCGGCGCTGGCGATGACCGGATGTGGGCCGG
>CAJQNW010000417.1 GCA_905479765.1 uncultured Tepidamorphus sp.
GTCGACTCGACGACGGGGGCCGACTTGCCGGTGGCGTTCGAGAACTGCTCGGCGACGGCCTGGGTATACGGAAACACGGTGGACGAACCAACGATGCGGATCTGATCACGCGCGGCTGCGGGCGAAGCGGCGACGGCCCCCGCCACCGCGATAGCGGCGATCGTGGCGTAAGACATGGTTTTCACGGCGAGACTCCCTGTCAGGGTCTGGGTTGAGTTCGCGGGGTCAACCCGCGCACGAATTGGTCGGCAGCCGGTCCTTGGCTGCATCCCGGCGCCACTCTATGCATCCGAGACGATCCTTCTACGACGGTAGGATCACGGATTTATGACGCATCAAGTCTTTGAAAATACTGGAGAAAAAATTATCGAGTCTGTGGATGACGCTCGGACGGCGTTGAATCGCTACAGTCCATCAGCACCGAGAAAACGGCGCCTTCCCCCGGCTTGCTGTCAATCAGCAGCTGTGCCTGATGGCGGTTCAGAATGTGTTTCACGATCGCCAGGCCGAGCCCCGTTCCGCCCTTTTCGCGGCTTGACGCGGTATCCACCCGGTAGAACCGTTCGGTCAGCCGCGGCAGGTGCTCGGGCGCGATGCCTTGACCCCAGTCGCGCACCTCAACCGATATGCGTCCAGGTTTGCCCTGCTGGCCGGGAACGAGTCTTGCGGTCACGTCCACCCGTTCTCCCGATTGCCCGTACTTGATGGCATTGTGGATGAGATTCTGGAAAACCTGGGCGAGCTCGTCGCGATCGCCGACGACAGGCAGCGGCCGGTCCTGCGTGTCGACCGTCAGCGTGACGCCGCTTTCCGCGGCCAGCGGATGCATCGCGTCGGCCACGTGATCGAGGATCGGTGCCACGTCGACGACGGTTTCGGGCCGTACGTGCGCCTTCAGCTCGATGCGGCTGAGCGACATCAGGTCGTCGATCAGCCGCGACATGCGCCGTGCCTGCTCGACCATCACCTGCAGGAACCGGTCGCGCGCGTCCGGGTCGTTTCGGGCCGGGCCCTGCAGCGTCTCGATGAAACCGGTCAACGAGGCCAGCGGCGTGCGCAGTTCATGGCTGGCGTTGGCGACGAAGTCGACGCGCATGCGCTCGACGCGCTGCGCTTCGGTCAGGTCGCGCAGCAGCACCAGGAACATCGGTGCTTGCTCGGAGACGCCGCCGCTTATCCGGCCGAGCGGGCTGACACGCGCCTCGAACCAGCGGTCGGCCGGAACGCGCTCGAAAAACGTGATGTTCGCTTCCGCGCCGGTCGACAGTGCCCGGTGCACCGCTTCGCCGACTTCGGGCGCGCGCAGCAGGAAACTGATCGGCCGTCCGACCTCGATCCCGCCGAACAGCTTGGCCGCCGCCTTGTTCTCGAAACGGACGTTTCCCTTCGAATCGATGAGGAAGCACGGGTCCGGCAGCCCGTCGGTGACGGCAGCATAGACGTCCAGCGGATCGGAAACGCCTGCGGCGGCCTGACGGGTGGTCGCAGCGGGCAGATTGATGGCCAGCGGACTCGTCAGGATCGCCACCGCGATCGCCGCGAACGAGAAGAGCGCGACAAGCGGGTCGATCCAGTCGAACAGCCAGAAGCTGCCGATGACCAGGGCTGAAATCGCCAGCGCGGTCCGGGCGGCCCGCAGCCGCCGGATCAGCTCCGCCAATCTGTGTGTGAAATCGCGCAACGCCGTCTGTCCCCATCGCCCGAACGCCCCTCCCTTACAGTGTTGACGGCGCGTCCGCCAACACTTGCGAACCAACATCGCCAAGCCCGTTCGACTCCGGGCCCCGCGATGGTAGGCTCGGGATCCGCCGCGAAGGCCTTTTGGCGGGCAGTACCGGGTTCGATCAAAGTCAGGGATGGGTTTGCAATGAGTAAGAAAAAAACCGCGGACAAGGGCACATTCAAGCTCGGCGATCCGGATTTGCCGGATTGGGTCGAAGACCGGGCGCATACCTCGGGCGGGTATCCCTACGACGACAAAATGGATCGCGGCGACTACGACGATGAACTCCGGGAACTCCAGATCGAGCTGTTGAAGCTGCAGGCGCACGCCCGCGAAAGCGGCATGCGGATTGTCGTTCTGTTCGAGGGCCGCGATTCCGCCGGCAAGGGCGGCACCATCTCCCGCTTCACCCAGCACCTCAACCCCCGCCACGCCCATGTCGTCGCGCTGGCCAAGCCGACCGAGACCGAAGCCGGCGAATGGTATTTCCAGCGCTACGTCCGTCGCCTGCCGACGATGGGCGACATCGCCCTGTTCGACCGCTCCTGGTACAACCGCGCCGGCGTCGAAAGGGTCATGGGTTTCTGCAAGCCCGAACAGACCGAGCATTTCCTGCAGGAGGTGCCGACGTTCGAACGCATGCTCGTGGACGATGGCATCACGCTCATCAAGATCTGGCTGAACATCGGCCGCGAGATGCAGATGAAGCGCTTCCACGCCCGCCGTCACGATCCGCTCAAGCAGTGGAAGATCTCTCCCATCGATCTGAAGGCAATCGACAAGTTCGACGCCTATACGCTGGCCCGCGACGAGATGCTGTCGCGCACCCACACCGAGCACGCGCCGTGGACCGTGATCCGCGCCAACGACAAGAAGCGAACCCGGCTGAATGCCCTGCGCGTGGTGCTGTCGCGTTGCGACTACAAGGGCAAGAAGGCCAAGACCGTCGGCCTGCCGGACCCGAAGATCGTGCTGCCGGCGCCGGCCTTTCTCGCCGACCGCGGCGACTGAGCGGTTGGTGCGTGGCTACTCGTCGCAATAGCAGGCGTTGAAGCCTGCGACGTCGGAATGCCGCATCGCGCACAGGTAGGCGGGTAGTTCCGCCTCCGACAGTTCGCCATGGCTGACGTTGTAGTAGCGCGCGTACTGCTGGCGCACCGCGCCCGGGTCCCGCGCTTGCCCCCACATCGCGGCGACCGAAGCTGCCGAAAGGCCTGGTTGCCCGTAGGCCTTGGCGAAGCTGTACTCGCGCCGCCAGTCGCCTGGCGAGGCGAGCGACGTGCTCTCCAGATCGGCGAGATACCAGGTTTCGAAATCGGTCGGCACGCCGGTGTCGGGATCGTAGGTGAAGATCTGGAAGCCCGGGTTCTGACCGAAGATCGGGCTGATCGCCGGCGCTATCTTGTCGAAGCCGGCCACCGTGCCGTCCTTGTCCGCGACGATGCGGTAGGCGTCGTGATGCAGAGATCGGAAGAGC
>CAJQNW010000418.1 GCA_905479765.1 uncultured Tepidamorphus sp.
ATTCATCCCACCGGCGGCCAGCTTTTCGAATATCGCACGGCGCGTCGGATCGGCCAGCGCGCGGAAGATCTCGTTCTCGGTCATAAATACACATAAGCACATACTTATGTAACGTGCAAGAGCAGGAAATGCGCCCCGGCCGGGTCAGCGCCTGAAGCGCCAGTGCCATCATTCGCGCCAGTGCGGCACGAATCTGCCCCAAACTTGCTCACACCGGGGGGTTGAGCATCGTGCTCGCAGCGTAAAAACTGAGATGAGCATTGCGGGAACCGTTTTGCCGGGGGATAGTTACCACCAAGGCCATCGCACCGGCCGCGTAGGGGAGGACATGGGAACGCAGTTTTTCGACGAAATGCACGGCGCCGACGAGGGAGGATGTCGCCTTCCCTACCGGGTGCTCGAACAATGGCTCGCCGATGTTCCCGATGACCTGATCGAACAGCGCCGCCAAGAAGCGGAGCTTCTGTTCCGCCGGATCGGCATCACGTTCGCCGTCTACGGGGAATCGCTCGCCGAAGAGCGCATCATTCCCTTCGACGTCGTCCCGCGCATCATCACCGGCGACGAGTGGGAACGGCTCTCCTTCGGGCTGAAGCAGCGCGTTCGCGCGATCAACGCCTTCCTCGCCGACATATACGGAAAGCAGGAGATTCTCAGGGCCGGCCTGATGCCACCCGAGTTGATCTTTGCCAATCCAGCCTTCCGCCCGGAGATGATGGGCCAGAAGATCCGCGGCGATATCTACGTGCCGATCGCCGGCATCGATATCGTCCGCGTCGACTCCGATACCTTCTACGTCCTCGAGGACAATGCGCGCACGCCCTCGGGCGTGTCCTACATGCTCGAGGACCGCGAAGTCATGATGATGCTCTTTCCCGAGCTGTTCTCGCGCTACCACGTCCGCCCGGTCGACAATTATCCCGACGAGCTGCTTGCCACGCTCCAGTCGATCGCCCCGGAAAGTGCTCCCAGTGAGCCGACCATTGCCCTGATGACGCCGGGGCCCTTCAACTCCGCCTACTACGAGCACAGCTTCCTGGCCGACAAACTCGGCGTGGAACTCGTCGAGGGCAACGACCTCGTCGTCCAGGATAGCCTCGTCTACATGCGCACGACGGAGGGGCTGCAGCGCGTCGACGTAATCTACCGGCGCGTCGACGACGATTTTCTCGATCCCCTCACCTTCCGGCCGGATTCGACGCTTGGCGTCGCCGGCCTGATGTCGGTGTACGAAGCCGGCAATGTGTCGCTCGCCAATGCGGTCGGCACCGGCATCGCCGACGACAAGGCGATCTACAGCTACATGCCGGAAATCCTGAAGTTCTATCTGGGCGAGGAGCCCGTGCTGAAGAACGTGCCGACCTGGCGCTGCCGCGAGCCCGACGCGCTCGCCTACGTGCTCGATCACCTGCCCGAACTGGTGGTCAAGGAAGTCCACGGGTCCGGCGGCTACGGCATGCTCGTCGGTCCGGCGGCCGACAAGCAGATGCTCGAGGAGTTCGCCGCCAAGCTGAAGGCGGAACCGGAGAACTTCATCGCCCAGCCGACGCTCGCGCTATCGACCTGCCCGACCTGGGTGGACGAAGGCCTGGCCCCGCGCCACGTCGACTTGCGCCCTTTCGTTCTGTCGGGGACCGACGAGGTGCGCATCGTGCCCGGCGGCCTGACGCGCGTTGCCCTTCGCGACGGGTCGCTGGTCGTCAATTCCAGCCAGGGCGGCGGCACCAAGGACACCTGGGTTGTCAATGTCTGACACCGCCATGCAATTCCACGCGATTGGGGAGCCTGTTCCGTGCTGAGCCGTACCGCCGACAATCTGTTCTGGATGTCGCGTTACGTGGAGCGCGCCGAATCGATCGCGCGCATCCTGCACGCCGCATCTCGGATGGCCGCCGTGCCGATCGCCGAAGGCAGCGAAACCAACGAGTGGCAATCCGCGCTCGCCGCCGCGAACTGCGAGCACATTTTCGCCGAGACCGGACTGGAGGCGACGGACGAGAACGTCTTCGAATTCCTGGCGTTTTCGGAAAAGAACCCCTCATCGATCCGCAATTGCTTCAAGATGGCGCGTACCAACGCGCGTGCCGTGCGCACCGCGCTGACCACCGACACCTGGGAAGCCATCAACAGCGCCTGGCTGGAGTTGCACCGCTACCGCACCGACGACGTGTCGCCCTCCGGCCTCAACCGCTTCATCGCCTGGGTGAAGGAATCCTCGCTGCGCGTCGACGGCTCCGCCTACCGCACCATGCTGCGCCATGACGCCTACTGGTTCTCGCGGCTCGGCGTCTATCTGGAGCGGGCCGACAACACGGCGCGCATCCTCGACGTGAAGTATCATGTTCTGCTGCCGGCCACCGAGCCCGTCGGCGGCGGGCTCGATTTCTTCCAGTGGTCGACGATCCTGCGCTCGGTTTCCGCGCTGACGGCCTATCACTGGGTCTACCGGGACTCGCTGAAACCCTGGCTGATCGCCGATTTGCTCATCCTGCGCGAGGAAATGCCGCGATCGCTGGCAAGCTGTTACGCGAATCTGACAATGTTCCTCGATGAACTGGCGCGCGACTACGGCCGGCAGGGCGAGAGCCAGCGTCATGCGCGCCGGCTCTATGCACAGCTTCGCAACGCCCGGACGGACGATATCTTCCAGAACGGCTTGCACGAGTTCCTGACCGAGTTCATTGGCGAGAACAACCGGCTCGGCGCGCTGATCGCCGACCAGTACCTGATCTAACCGGGACACCGAGTTACATGCGCATCCACGTGCGTCACGAGACGGCCTATTCCTACGCCGCCCCCCCGAAGTACGTCATTCAGAAGCTGCGTCTGTCGCCGCGCAGCCACGAGGGACAGCATGTGCGCCGCTGGCGGATCGAGGTCGACCAGGACTGCCGGTTGATCGAAACGGCGGACGCCTTCGGCAACATCGTCCACAGCTTCACGCTGCATGACATCGTCGACGAACTGAAGATCGTCGTCGAAGGCGAGGTCGAGACCGAGGATACCGCCGGTGTTGTCGGCGGCGCGGTGGAACGTCTGCCGCTCCCGCTTTATCTGCGCGAGACCGACCTCACCTGCCCCGACGCCGCCATCGAGGCGTATGCGGCGAAATACCGCCGCGACGACAGCGAGCGGCTGACCGGGCTACATGACATGCTGGCCGACCTGCATAGCCATATCCGCTTCGATACAAGCAGAACCGACAGCGGCACCACGGCCACCGAAGCCTTCGCGCTCGGTCACGGTGTCTGTCAGGATTTTGCCCACATCTTCATTTCCGCCGCCCGCTCGCTCGGCATTCCCGCCCGCTATGTCGGCGGCTACCTCGTCCAGACCGATGGAACGGTCTCCAGCGAGGCCGGACATGCCTGGGCCGAGGCGCATATCAATGGACTCGGCTGGGTCGGGTTCGACCCCTCCAACGGGATCTGCATCACCGGGGGTTACGTCCGCGTGGCGATCGGGCTCGATTACCTCGGCGCAGCCCCCGTGCGCGGCTCCCAGGCTGGCGGACAGACGGAATCCCTCAGCGTCCACGTTCATACCGAGGACATGGGCGCCCAGCAGCAATGACCCGACAGCCACAATGACGCAGCAGCGCTGAACGTTGTATGATCGGTTCGACGCCTGCGGTATAAGCAGCGCCCGGTCCCTCGATAGCGATTCCCATGACATATTGTGTCGGCATTCTGGTAGACGATGGTCTGGTGATGATCGCCGATACCCGCACCAATGCGGGCGTCGACAACATCGCCACATACAAGAAGCTCCACATCTTCGAGAAACCGGGCGATCGGTTCATTGCAATCGCGTCGGCGGGTAATCTCGGCTCCAGCCAGACGGTCATCAGCATGATCACCGAAGGCATCGAGAACCCGGAGACGGGCCACGTCGAGACGATCTGGACCCAGCCCAGCATGTTCAAGGCCGCCCAGTTCGTCGGCCGCGCGATCCGCGATGTCTTCAAGACCGACGGACGGTCACTCGAACAGCAATCGGCGGCATTCGATGTCACCTTCCTCGTCGGCGGGCAGATCGAGGGAGGCCGTCTGCGCCTGTTCATGGTCTATGCGGCCGGCAACTTCATCGAGGCGACGCCGGATACGCCTTATCTGCAGATCGGCGAGCACAAGTATGGCAAGCCGATCCTCGACCGCGCCGTCAAGCACGACACCGATCTCTATGACGCTCTCAAGCTCGGCCTCGTTTCGATGGATTCGACGATGCGATCCAATCTGAGCGTCGGCATGCCGCTCGACCTGATTATCTACCGGCGAGATGCGCTGAAATCCGAACTGAACTACCGGGTCGAGGTCGGGGAGCCTTACTTCCACGACCTCCAGGACCGCTGGTCGAGCGCCCTGCAGGCTGCTCACAAGGCCATTCCAAGGCCGCCCTACAGCAACGATTGAGCGCGCCCGGCCTAACGGTTCCGGAAGCGCTTCTCCCAGCTGAGTGCCGGCAGGACCAATACGACGAACAGCCCCGCGATCACCAGCACCAGCGCGCCGATTTCGGCTGCTCCAACCTGTTCGCCGAGCCAGAGCGCGCCGACGATTACCCCGACCACCGGGATCAGCAGGGTCGAGATCGAGGCCAATGACGCCGGCAGCAGCCGGACGATCGTGAACCACAGCAGATGCGCGGCCACCATTGCGCCGAGCACCACGAAGGCCAGTGCGAACCACGCCTCGCCGCTCATCCGCCAGTCGAAATCATCGAATATCGCCGCCGCGACAATCAAAGGCAACGATGCGAGCCCCAACTGCCAGGCGGCGAGCACCGTGGTTGGAACCTGCGGATCGCGCCATTTGAGCAAGACGATGCCGATTGCCCAGGATATCGCACCGCACAAGACCAGCCCCACGCCGAGGGGCGCCTTGCCTATCTCCACCAGATCCGGCCCGATCAGCACGGCGAGGCCCGCAAATCCTAGCGCGAGGCCGATAATCTTTCGCAGCGTGATCCGTTCGCCGAGGATCAGCGCGGCGGCGATGACCGTCCACAACGGCATCGTATAGCCGATGATGACCGCCCGACCCGCCGGCAGGTAAAGCAGCCCGTATGCGGTGAAGATGTTCCAGCCGAGCGAATTGAACGCGCCCAGCACGGCAAGCCAGCCGAGCTGTCTCCAGGACACGGCCAGCGAACGCCCGCGTGAAACCGCCAGGGCCGCGACGCCGAGCGCGCCGGCGATCAGGCAGAGCGCCCGGAACGTCAGCACCGGCATCTCGCCCAGCACGACCTTGATCGCCGGAAAGGCCGAACCCCACACCAGTGCAAGGGCGCCCAACAGGACGAACGTCGTCGCGGTGACGCCCTGCGCCGATGCCGGCATTGGCGATGTCGGCTTGCGGCCTGTCCTAGCGTCTTCTGTCATCGGCGGAGGCTACAATCCGCCGCCTGGCGAAGATACCCCGATTAGAGCGTTCTGCTATTGTGTCAAATCGATTGCGCGCGTGGAGATCGTTGCAACGGCTCCATGGGCCCTGGATCAAGTCCAAGGCACCGGTGTGGCGCGGCCGTGCCATCCGAACACTCTCGTGTCCCCGACTTGATCCGGGACCCACAAGCGACAGGCCGGGCGGTAGCGACGGCGCGTCAAACTGAATGCAGAATGCTCCATCCGGTCAGTTGCAGGATGAGATCAATGCAGCCCGTACATCCCCTTCGCCCCGCGCCACTCCGTGGCGCCGATAAGCTTCTTGTGGGCGATCTTGACGGAATGCACCGGCCCCTCGATCTCCCGGTCCCAGAAGTCGAGGAACTTGAACAGCTCGGGAAAGTCCGGAGCCAGATCGTAGTGCTGCCAGAGGAACTCCTGGAGCAGCGCCGGGTGATCGGGAAGGCGGTAGACGATGTTCGCCGTCGTCAGGCCATAGCCCTGGATCTGCGCCTGGAACTGGATATCGACCATATGCGTCTCCGTAACGAGTGTTGACGCGAATAGTCTCCCTGTCTATTACCCGTAATTCAAGCTGTGAACTCTTAATACTCTTTTAAAATCAGTATTTTAGCAGCATGCGTTGGAGAGTGCTGCCAAACCGCCGGCCTAAGTGATTCACGATTGGGCAGATTGCCCGTTCCGGATGCGCGCCAGTGCCTCCGGCGTGTCCACGTCGGTGAGTACCGCGTCGCCCGCGATCTCGATCTCGTGGACCAGCTCGATGTTCTCGCCGATCAGATGGCGCGCGCCGACGTCGCCGCGAATCGTCGACAGCGCCTCGAAGAACCGCCGGCCCCACAGGACCGGGTTGCCGCGCTTGCCCTTCACCGTCGGCACCACCACCGCCTTTCCCTCGGCCGGCGCGAATCCCTCGATCAGCCGGTCGATGACGCCGGCGTCGACCGCCGGCATGTCGCCGAGGCAGACGATGGCCCCGTCGACGTCGTCCGTCAGCTCCGCGATCCCGGCCTTCAGCGAGGTCGACAGCCCCTCCGCGTGGTCGGGATTGTGGACGAATGTCACGTCGAGCCCGGAAAGGGCCGCCTGCACAAGGGCGCTCTGGTGCCCTGTGACCACGGTGACGGGCCGTGCCGAGGACGCCATCACCGCTTCTGCAGCGATCCGCACCATCGGCTTGCCGCCGATTTCCTCAAGCAACTTGTTCGGCCCGCCCATCCGCCGCGACTGGCCGGCGGCCAGCAGGATCGCCGCCACTTTCGGCGCCTGTGCATCGACCTCGACGACGGCGCGTGGCTGCGGCCGGCTTTCGATCTCCATCA
>CAJQNW010000419.1 GCA_905479765.1 uncultured Tepidamorphus sp.
CGAGAAGAGACCTATTCGCGCGGCCGCGGTCCCTCTCTCGGATATCCGAAAGACCGGTAGGCCGAGAACGTCAATGCGCGAAGAGGAACCGATGAGCCGCTTCGTGATCATTTCCGGGTGTTCGGGGGGCGGCAAGTCCACGCTTCTATTGGAACTGGCGCGTCGGGGTTATGCGACGGTTGAGGAACCCGGACGCCGCATCATTCGCGAAGAAAACCGGATCGGCGGGTCGGCTCTTCCCTGGACCGACATGGCGGCCTTCGCGCGGCGCGCCATGGAAGTGGCTATCGAGGATCGAGGATCGGCCGCCCATGCCGCTTCATGGGTTTTCTTCGATCGCGGCCTGGTCGATGCCGCTGCCGCCCTTGAACACGCCACCGGTGAACCGACGCTTCGTTCATTGGAGCGAACGCACCGTTACAACACGCTGGTGTTTTTCACGCCGCCCTGGCCGGAGATTTATACCGGCGATGATGACCGGCGGCACGACATGGCGGCAGCACTCGCCGAGTACAACCGTCTCCTCCATGTTTATCCGAACCTCGGTTATGACGTCGATCTCCTGCCAAAAACCAGCGTCGAGGAGCGGGCGGATTACCTGCTAAAGCGGCTGGAATCCCTTCAACCCTCCGCCGAACGGTAGGCATTACGCCAGCCCGCTGGTCTCGCGTTCCGGTTCGTCCCGCTTGATGCCGGCGCGCTCCAGCGTCCGGTCGAGCAGTTGCTCGTAGATCGGCCGCCCGCCGATCCACTCCGCCGTGACGTTGGCGACAAGGCAGGTGGCGAGAACCGGCAGGACA
Source organism: uncultured Tepidamorphus sp. (assembly GCA_905479765.1). Lineage (GTDB taxonomy): Bacteria > Pseudomonadota > Alphaproteobacteria > Rhizobiales > Tepidamorphaceae > Microbaculum. The sequence continues at coordinate 801 of CAJQNW010000419.1, forward strand.
ATCTCGAAGGCCCCGGTCAGTTCCAGCGTCAGCACCACGCCGACCATCGGCGCGCGGACCGAAGCCGTGAACAGTCCGCCCATCGCTGCGATCGCGAAGGCGACCAGCAGCGCCCCGGACCCCGGCGCAACGAGCGTGAACAGATTTCCGAGCGCCAGCCCCGTGCAGGCGGCAAGTGTCAGGATCGGTGCGAAAATACCGCCGGGCACGCCCGAGACGTAGCTCGCCACCGACGTGAACAGCCGGATCCCGGCGATCGCCAGCAGGAAGATGACAGCGTTTTCCTGGGAAACGAGGGTCAAAATCAGGTCCTCGTGGCCCATCGTGACTTCCGGCAGCACCATCACCAGTGCGCCAATGACCAGTCCCACGACGATCGTCACCGCGTGGGGAAACCTTTCCGTGATCCGCGCCGTCAGGTCCAGCCCCGCGATCAGCATCGCGTTGAACAGCACGCCGAGCGCGCCGATGACGATGCCGAGCACGACGAACAGGCCGAGCGTCCAAAGCGGCACGGCCTGGGCGACGATCTTCAGGTCCGGCCCCACGCCGGCGATATCCTCCGTCACGAACGCCGACAGAAGACAGGCGATGATCACGCCCACATACGTCTTGAAACTGTAGGGAAACTGCCGGCGCGTCTCTTCGATAACGAACAGGACCGACGCGATCGGCGCGTTGAAGGCCGCCGCCAGTCCAGCCGCCGCGCCGGCCGCGATCAGCCCGTTGCGTTCCAGCTTGTCGAGCTTGCGCCACTCCGACACGGCGCCGGCGATCGACGCGCCGATATGGATCGTCGGCCCTTCGCGGCCAAGCACCAGGCCGGACGACAGCGACAGCACGCCGGCGACGAACTTCACCGGCAGCACGCGCCGCCAGCGCAGCGGCCGCAGGCCCTCGAGCGTCCCCTCGACCTCCTGCACGCCGCTGCCGGCGGCCTCCGGCGCGAAGCGGCGCACGATGGCTGCCGACAGGCTCGCCATCACGGCTGCGATCACTGCCGCGATAACGATCGCCGCCGGTCCATCGCCCATCCAGTCCTTCAGGTATTTCGGCCAGATCATTAGCCGGTCGACGGTGAGATGCAGCATCGTGCCGCCGGCGCCGGCCCCGATGCCCACCAGGATGGCAAGCAGGAAAAACCGTGCCTCTTCCGCCCGCTCGGCCCCTTGTTTTTTCGCCACCTGGCTGCCCTTTCCCGTCCGTCCCGCCCCGATGTCCGATGGAACGGCCTTCATCGCGCGCAGATTACCCGACTCGACGCCCGCGCCAAGCGGCGATCCCTTCTCCCGGGCGATTCCCGCTTTCGCGGGAATGAGCGGAAAACAGGGACGGCTGGTTGCGATGCCGCGTCCCCTCCCCGCCCCATCCACCAAAAATCGCCCCGCGCCCTCGCATGAATCCACCGAGCCGCGTATGTCTTTAGGCAGGCAAGCGAAAACCGGCTGGGGTAGTGGCCCGGATGTTCAGTCTGTTGAGTCGTGGCATATCCCTGATGAGCGCCTGGATCGCGCCGAATTTGCGCGGCTTCACCGGTTCGCGGCAGCCGATGGTGTGGCTGGCCGCAATCGGCGTCGGCATCGCCGCATCGATCGGCGCCATCGTCTTCCGGCTCGGCATCGCCGTGTTCCAGATGCCCTGGCTCGGCACGATGAGCGAACAGGTGGCGACCGCCGCCCGGGCCGCACCGTGGTACATGGTGCTGCTGGCGCCCGCCGTCGGCGGGCTGTTCGTCGGCCTGATCCTCCAGTATTTCATCCCCGGCAAGCGCGTCGAGGTCGTCGCCGACGTCATCGAGGCGCGCGCGCTTCCCAGCCACCAGCTGACCATGCGCATCGGACTCGGCAGCGCCTTCGTCTCCGCGCTTTCGCTGGGTGCCGGCGCGAGCGCAGGCCGCGAAGGGCCTGTGGTGCATCTCGGCGCGACACTGGCCGCCGCCCTCACCCGACTGCTGAATCTGCCGATGGCGGCCCGTCGCACATTGCTCGGCTGTGGCGTCGCCGCCGCCATCTCCGCCTCGTTCAACGCCCCCATCGCCGGCGTGCTGTTCGCCCACGAGGTGATCCTCGGCCACTTCGCGCCGACCGCCTTCGTGCCGATCGTCATCGCGTCGACGGTGGCAGCCGTCATCTCGCGCGGCTGGTTCGGCGATTTCACGGCCTTCGTCGTCCCCCATTACCAGGTCACCTCCTACTGGGAGGTGCCGGCCTTCGCGCTGCTCGGCCTCACCTGCGGGTTGGTGGCGATCCTGTTCCAGTTCGGCCTGATCGGCACGGATTGGGTGGCGCGGCGCACGCCGATGCCGCTGATCCTGCGGCCGGTGGTCGGCGGCCTGGCGGTCGGCGCCATCGCGCTCGCCTTCCCCGAAATCCTCGGCGTCGGCTACGAGGCAACCGACCAGGCGCTGAAGCATCAGTTGCCGCTGATCATCATGCTGGCGCTGATCTTCGCGAAGACGGCGGCGACCGCCATCACGCTAGCCAGCCGTTTCGGCGGCGGTATTTTCTCGCCCTCGCTGTATCTCGGCGCGATGACCGGCGGCGCCTTCGGATTGATCGCGGCAAGCGTCTTCCCCGACATGGCCTCCAGCCACGGGCTTTATGCGATCCTCGGCATGGGCGCGGTGGCTGGCGCCGTGCTCGGGGCACCGATCTCCACGACCCTGATCGTCTTCGAACTGACCGGCGGTTACGCCCTGTCCATCGCGCTGCTTTTGACCGTCTCGATTGCCAACGGCTTCAACCGGGCGATCCACGGCCGAAGTTACTTCCACTGGCAACTGGAAAGCCGCGGCCTCTTCCTGGCTGAAGGCGCGCACCGCCGCATCGTCCGAAACGTGAGCGTCACCGATTTCATGCGCCCGCTCGGTGCCGAGAAGACCCCGCAGCCGATGGAATCCGAGGAGGCGCCGCGTCTCAACGCCGACGATATCCTCGAAATCGCCCTGCGTCGCTTCGACGAGACCGGCCAGCCGCGCCTGCCCGTCGTCTCGCGCACCGAACCGCCGATGGTGATCGGCTGGGCGCATCAGATCGACGCGCTGGAACGGTTTTCCAAGGAGCTTGTCGAGGCTAACGTGGAGGAACACCAGTAAGGAGGTAGCTGAATGAGCAAACCGATCGTTCTCGAGCCTGACGACGGGCGTCACTACGCGCTCGGCGCCATGCGGGCTGTCTTCAAGGCCGATGGCGAGGAAACCGGAAACCGCTATCGCATCTCCGAATGGTGGCTGGAGCCCAACGCGGCAGGCCCCGGCGCGCATCTGCACGAGGAGAACGACGAAATCTTCTATGTGATCGAAGGCCGGCCCTCGGTGCTGGTCGACGAGGAGTGGATCGACGCGCCAAAAGGCACGTTCCTGCGCATCCCGGCTAAAACCATGCATGATTTCGAGAACCGGACCGACAGCAAGGCGGGCCTGCTCAACATCTTCATTCCCGGCGGTTTCGAGGAAAACATGCCGATGATCGTCAAGTGGTTCGAGGAAAACGGCTGAGGGATACGCCCCTCCTGGCGACCAGAGATGAATCCGTCGCCGATCGGTGTTAACGATTGCCCCCTGATCAGCCTCGCAACGCACCGGAGAGACAGACCTTATGGGCCAGACGATCACACTCACCGCTTCCGACGGATTTGAGCTTGGCGCCTACCGCGCTGATCCTGAAGGCACGCCCCGCGGCGGGCTGGTCGTCGTGCAGGAAATCTTCGGGGTCAACACGCACATCCGCTCGATCTGCGACCGCTATGCAGCGCTCGGCTACGCCGCGGTTGCACCGGCGGTGTTCGACAGGATTCAGCCCGGTTTCGAATGCGGCTATTCGCCCGATGAGGTCGCAGAGGCGCGCAAGTTCATCGCCACGGTCGATCTGGATGCCATGTTGCTTGATACCGGTGCGGCGGCAGGCGCCCTTGCCGGCACCGGCAAGATCGGCGTCGTCGGCTACTGCCTCGGCGGCTCGATCGCCTTTCTGGCCGCCACTCGCCTCGACGGAATATCCGCCGCCGTCGGCTACTACGGCGGCATGATTACCAGGCACGCAGACGAGACGCCGAGGGTGCCGACCCAACTGCACTACGGCGACGCGGACCAGGGCATCCCGATGAGCGACGTCGAAAAGGTGATCGCCGCACGGCCGGATTGCGATATCCACGTCTATCCGGCCGGCCACGGCTTTGCCTGCGACGAGCGGGCGAGCTTCGATGCCGCGAGCACGATGATCGCTACGGGCCGCACGCTTCGCTGGTTCGACGAATATCTGGCGGGGTAAGGTCGGGAAGCGGGATCATGGCGAGTGCTTATTTCTCCCCCGACGAACAGCGCTTGCGATTGATCGAACACGATTCCGGCCATGGCCGCTGGGAATTGGCCCGCTACGCTCCCCACCCGCTGCTGAAGCCGTATATCGTCGAGATCCAGGGCTATCTGGAATCGCCTGGACCGCCGGTTCGCCGGCGCGAGATGCCCAACGGCAACGTCGTCCTCATCATCAACTTCGGCAGCGACTGGCTGATCGGCAGCGAAACGGCGGGCCCGCGCCTGACCCGTTTCTCGACCTTCGTCGGCGGCGTCGACGACGTCTACACGATTTCCGAGTCGACCAGCGGCGCGCATTGCATGCAGGTCAACTTCACCCCGATCGGAGCCCGCCTGTTCTTCCAGGCTTCCGGACGCGAACTCGCACACAAGGTGGTCGGCTTCTCCGACGTGCTGGGCGCCGAGGGAAACCGGCTTGCCGAGCGGTTGAACGACGCCGGCGACTGGGCCGCGCGCTACATGATGCTGGAAGCCGAACTCGCTGCGCGCATCCTGCCGCTGGCGCCGCCGCGAGACCTGCCGGCCTTCGTCTGGGAGCAACTCGTCGAGACGGATGGCACCGTTGCGATCGGCGCTCTGGCCGAGGATTGCGGCGTGAGCCGAAAGCATCTCAGCGTCACGTTCCGCGAATTGGTCGGAATGCCGCCGAAGCGCTACGCGCAGGTCTGCCGGTTCCGGACCGCCGCTTCGCTTCTGACCGCCGAAGCGGCACCTGCGTGGAGCGACCTCGCATTGACCTGCGGGTATTTCGACCAGGCCCATTTCAACCGCGAATTCCGCCGTTTCTCCGGCTATTCGCCGGGCGAATACCGCAGAAGCGCGCTGGCCGACGGTACCGGCATCCTCGACGCCTGAAATCCGCCTGAACGCCGGTTACATTTGTCCAAGACCGGCCCAGCTGTAGATTCTAGCGTTGCGTTATCCCAATCTTGCGCAAAGGAACTCCCCCATGACCGCGACGCCCCGCCCCTGTCTCTTCCCTTGCCTGCGCTACCGCCACGCCCCGGCGGCGATCGACTGGCTGGCGAGGGCGTTCGGTTTTCAGAAGAAAGCCGTCTATGACGGTCCCGATGGCACGATCATGCATGCCGAACTGAAGCTCGGCGACGACTACGTCATGCTGGGCTCGGTCAAGGACGACGTCTTCAACTGGAAACCCCCGGCGGAGGCCGGCGTCTCGACCCAAATGATCTACATCGTCGTTACAGATCCCGACGCCCTCTTCCTGCAGGCAACAGGCGCCGGCGCCGAGGTCATCAGGCCCCTGTCGGACACCGACTACGGCTCCCGTGACTTCTCGGTCAGGGACCCGGAGGGTCATATCTGGAACTTCGGGACCTATCATCCCGGCGATTGACCCCTTCAAATCCGATCGCTCCATCCCCACATAAAGTTCAACTCATCCAACCGCCCATTCCACCGGCGGACTACACTTAAGCGCGCGGTTCCACTATGGTCCGCGCGCTTTTTCATGAAATCACCAGTCAAACGATGACCGAAACCCTCGACGCCCCGCCCTCTGCCCCGTCCGTGAATGCCGCCAGCGGTCTCGCGCCCTACGAGACCCGCCGCACCTTCGCGATCATCTCGCATCCGGACGCCGGCAAGACGACGCTGACCGAAAAGCTGCTGCTGGCCTCCGGCGCGATCCGCCAGGCCGGACAGGTACGCGCGCGCGGCGAGCAGCGCCGCACCCGTTCCGACTGGATGGAGATCGAACAGAAGCGCGGCATCTCGGTCACCTCCTCGGTGATGACCTTCGAGCGCGACGGGCTGACCTTCAACCTGCTCGATACGCCGGGCCACTCGGACTTTTCCGAGGACACCTACCGGACGCTCACGGCAGTCGATTCCGCCATCATGGTGATCGACGCGGCCAAGGGCATCGAAAGCCAGACCCTGAAGCTGTTCGAGGTCTGCCGGCTGCGCGACATCCCGATCGTTACCTTCGTCAACAAGATCGACCGCGAAAGCCGCGATCCCCTCGAACTGCTCGACGAGATTTCCGACACGCTGGCGCTCGACGTCGCGCCGATCGTCTGGCCGCTCGGCATGGGCGTTGATTTCCAGGGCTGCATCGATCTTGCCGGCCACAAGCTGATCGACAAGGATGGCGCACCCGGCCGGGCGATATCGGCGAATGTCGACGAATTGTCCGATGACGCGGAGCTGATGGCCGACCCGCACAGAGCGCACGCCGTTGAAAACCTGCAGCTTGCCCGCGGCGCCCTGCCGGATTTCGACGTCGAGGCCTATCGCGGCGGCCACATGACGCCTGTGTTCTTCGGCTCGGCGTTGAAGACCGTCGGCGTCGCCGAACTGCTGCAGGCGATTGGCGACTGGGCCCCTGCCCCGCGCCCGCAGCCGGCCGAGCCGGAGCCCG
>CAJQNW010000420.1 GCA_905479765.1 uncultured Tepidamorphus sp.
GGCTCGCGTATTTGATCAGGAAAAAGCTGATCGCGGTCGAGAACACCGCGAGATAGGCGATGCCGAGATAGACGCCGACGCTGACCGCGGTCCAGTCCGTCTGGGTGAGCGGGCGGAACCCGGCGATGCCGAGCAGGACCATGCCGGCTGTGAGTGACCACAGGGTCAGTTCGGCGGTGCTTTCGCCCCGGTGGAAGCGGCGCAGGAAAACCGGATAGGCGGCATAGGACAGGCAGCCGAAGAAGAAGATGAACTCGCCGTAGCCCACCCGGAATGCCAGAAGGGCCGCGATGTCGGCGCGGAAGACCACCCAGATCGCGCCACTGGCCGCGATCACCAACGCGACGATCTGGCGGCCCGTCGTGGCTTGGCCGAGAATGAAAAACGAAAAGACCGCCGTCATCGCCGGCGTCAGCGCGTAGACGACGCCCGCCGACAAGGGATCGGTCAGGCGCAGCGCTTTGAACATCAGCACGAAGTAGATGCACAGCAGCAGGCCGATGAAGCCGTAGCGCGCCAGACCGCCAGCGCTCGGGAGCCTGACCTTCTCGGTGACGCCCACGATGACGAGAAAGATCCCGGCGGCCAGCAGGAAGCGCCAGAAGGTCAGGGCCACGGGATCGACCGCCTTGGCAATCAGGCCGCCGACCGAGAAGGACGCCGCGATCAGGGTTGCGAAGCCGAGCATCGCGATGTGGGCGCGCCGCGTCTCCGTCCAGAAACCTTGTGGATGGGGCTGGGTGGTCTGGGTCACGCGGCTGGGGCCTTCCTCTGGCGGTCGGCCGCCTGTGTTCCGCCGCCCTTGCTTCATTGAGCGAGCGCGCCGCCAATTCTGTCAAGAACCCTCCGGTTTGAGAGCGGCAGGGGACAGGACGCATCCGTTTCGCGATCTGCTGGCGACTTTCCCCAAATTGGAACGCTTCGCAAGAAAACAGTTGATCATATCCAAAATTTGGAGATGATATCCACTATGTGAGCATGACGTCCAAAAGGAGGCCTAGATGGGGCTGCGAGTAGCGATCGACACGGGCGGGACTTTTACCGACGTAGTCGGCATCGACGAAGCCTCCGGCGCGCAATGGGTGGTCAAGACGCCGTCGACGCCGAGCGACCCGAGCGTCGGCCTCCTGAACGGCGTGAAGGCGATCGCGGAAGCGGCTTCGCTGGGCGAATCCGACGTCTCCGTCGTACTGCATGGTTCGACGGTCGCCACCAACGCCGTGCTCGAGCACAAGTTCGACGGCCTCGGCCTGCTCGTCACCAAGGGCTTCCGCCACATCATCGAGATCGCCCGCCAGTCGGTGCCCGACGGCTACGGCAACTCGTTCTTCTGGGTGAAGCCGCCGCGCCTGGTGCCGCTGCATCTGGTGCGCGAGGTGCCCGGCCGGATGCTGCACGATGGCTCGCAGGTCGAAGAGCTGGACGAGGCCGCGGCGCTCGAAGCCGCCGACGAGCTGGTCAAGCTCGGCGTGAAATGCCTGGCGGTCTGCTTCCTGCATTCCTACGCCAACGACGCCCACGAGCGCCGCGTCGCCGAACTGATCTCCGAAAAATACCCGGATCTGTTCGTCTCGATTTCCTCCGTCGTGCTGCCCGAATACCGCGAGTACGAGCGCGCGATGACGACGCTGATCGACGTCCTGGTGAAGCCCTACTGCAAGACCTACCTGCAGCACGCCGCCGACGAAATCCGCGCCGAGGCGGGCGAGATCCCCTTCCTGATCATGCAATCGAACGGCGGCGTCGTGACCCACGCCACCGCCGGCGGCAAGCCGGTCACGATGCTGCTGTCCGGCCCCGCGGCCGGCGTGCTCGGGGCGATCCATGTCGCCGAACTGGCCGGACACGAGGACATCCTGACACTCGACGTCGGCGGAACCTCCACCGACGTCGCCCTGATCGAGAAGCTGGCGCCGCAGATGACCAGCTACTCGAACATCGAGCACTATCCGGTGAAGACGCCGATGCTCGATATCGCCACTGTCGGCACGGGCGGCGGTTCGCTCGCCTGGGTCGATCAATACGACAACCTGAAGGTCGGGCCGCGCTCGTCTGGCGCGGAACCCGGCCCGATCTGCTATGGCCGTGGCGGCACCCAACCCACTGTCACGGATGCGGCCCTCGTTCTGGGCCGCATCCCCGATACCCTGGCGGGCGGACTGATCACGCTCGACAAGCCGGCCTCCCAGAAAGCCTTCGATGTACTCGGCGAGCGTTTCGGCATGAGCGCGGAAGAAGTCGCCGCCGGCGTCTTCGAGATCGCCACCGTCAACCAGGTGCATGGCATCCGGCAGGTGACGGTCACCCGTGGCCGCGATCCGCGCGACTACGTGCTTCTCGCGTTCGGCGGGGCCGGCGGCATGTTCGCCACCGACGTTGCCGACTTCCTGGAAATCGACAAGGCGATCTCGCCGCCCAATCCTGGCAATCTCTCCGCCTTCGGCCTGCACGTTTCCGACATCAAGCGCGACTACGTGCAGACCCTGGTGCGCCAGCAGTCGACGGCGAAGCACCAGGAGATCGAAAAGATGTGGCGCGCGCTGGAGGAT
>CAJQNW010000421.1 GCA_905479765.1 uncultured Tepidamorphus sp.
TACGGCGGTCCCCATACGGAGCAGGAATTGCAGAAGCAGGTCGTCTACGGCCTGCCGGAATTCTACCGTGACAGGGTGAAGGACGCCCGGATCGTCGCCAATACCGGCTGCTACGTGGCAACCGCCCTGATGCCGCTGATCCCGATCCTTCAGGCAGGCCTCGCCGATCCGGACTTGATTGTCATCGACGCGAAATCCGGCGTCTCCGGCGCGGGCAGGGCGGCCAAGGAAGGCAGCCTGTTCACCGAGGTCTCGGAGGGCTTCCACGCCTATGCGGTGGCCGCCCACCGGCATACCGGCGAGATCGACCAGGAACTCTCGAAGGCCGCCGGAAAGCCGGTCGTCGCAAGCTTCACGCCGCATCTGCTGCCGCAGAACCGGGGCATCCTGGCGACCACCTATCTGAAGGGCGAGGCCGACAAGATCCACGCCCACCTCGCCGAACGCTTTGCCGACGAGCCCTTCGTCCACGTCCTGCCGCTCGGCAAGACGCCGGCGACGCGGCATGTGCGCGGCTCCAACCATTGCCTGATCGGCGTCGTCGCCGACCGCCAGCCGGGCCGGACTATCGTCGTGTCCGTGCTGGACAACCTGGTCAAGGGCGCCAGCGGCCAGGCGATCCAGAACATGAACCTGATGCTGGGTCTGCCGGAGACGGCCGGCCTGGAGCAACTGCCGCTGTTCCCGTAAGGCTGAGCGGGGCAGGGTGCCTCACAACCTGAGCAGTATCAGCCCGACAATCACCACGGCGACGGACAGGATCCGCGCCGTGGTCAGCCTCTCTTTGAGAAACACCACGCCGATCACCACCGCCATCACGACGCTCGTTTCGCGCAGGGCCGCGACGAGCGCGATGGGGGCCACGGTCATCGCCCAGATGACGATGGCGTAGGCGGCAATCGACAGCGCGCCGGCGGCGAGACCCGCCTTCCAGTTTTCCTCAAACATGCGCGTCACGCCGCGTCCGCGCACCAGGACTGCGTAGAACAGCAACGGAAACCCGTCGAGGACGAAAAGCCAGGCGGTGTAGCTCAGAGCGTCTCCGGCGGTTCGCGCACCCAGTCCGTCGGAAATCGTGTAGCCACCGATGAACAGCGACGTCATCAGCGCATAGATAGCCCCTTTAGGCGCTTCCAACAGCACGCGGAGGCCTCTGTCGAAGGTCAGCGCGATGATGCCGCCGCCAAGGACGACAACGCCGAGAACCTTCAAGGCGCCGAGTTGCTCGCCGACGATGAAGAAGCTCGCCACAAGCGTGAGCAGCGGTGCGGTTCCGCGTGCCAGCGGATAGACCTTGCCGAGTTCGCCATGCGCATAGGCGTTGGCGAGGAAGACGTTGTAGCCGATGTGCAGCAGCATCGAGGCGATCAGCCACGGCCAGGCGTCGCTTGGGGGAAACGGAAGCAGAAAGATACCCGGCAGCGCGATCAGCGAGCCGAACGTTGCCAGTAGGGTGACCACGGCAAGCCGGTCGCCCTTGATGCGGACGATGGCGTTCCAGCTGGCGTGCAGGACCGCTGAAAACAGGACGAGGAGCGCGACGGAAAGGGACACGGGCGGTGGCTTGCGGGAAGAGGGTCAGCCTCGACCCTATCGTGCCGTCACGAAACTGTCACAAAAGAAATCAGCGGCAACAAACCGGCTGCTGCAAGATCGGTCAGCGCAGGGCAGCGGCGACCACCGCCACAACGATGATCGCATTGAACGTCCAGAATGCCAGGGAAATACGGGTGCGGGAAAGCATGCCGGCCTCAATCGTACTGAAAGCGTTCGGACAGAATTCGCGATGCGGGAACGCCCAGCTCGATGAGCGCGCTTTCGGCCGCCTCGATCATGCCCGGCGGGCCGCACAGCAGAAACAGCCAGCGCTCGACGCCGTCGAAGCCATACACATCCTTGATGGTCGCGGAGTCGAGGACACCGCTGCGCCCGTCCCAGTCCTCCGCCGGTTCGGACAGGACATGGACGACCTGAAGCGGCCGCTCGCGGCTCATGGTGGCCAACTCGCCCTCGTAGACGATCTGGCCGCGATGCCGGTTGCCGTACAGCAGGATTGCAGGCCGCGTGTCGCTGTCCTTGTGCATCTGGCGCAGGACGGACAGCATCGGCGCAATGCCGACCCCGCCGGCGATCAGCCCGATACCGTCGGCCTCCCGTCCTTTGATCGTCAGATTGCCGTAGGGGCCGTCGATATGCGCGCGCGTGCCTGTCGATAATCTGTCGAGGCTGCGGGTGAAGTCGCCGACTTCCTTGATGACGAACGCTTGGGTTTTGCCGTCGTCGGGCGCGGAAGCGATCGAGAACGGGTTTTCGTACAGCGAGAACGGGCTGTGTCCGACGTTGAGCCAGACGAACTGGCCCGCCGTGAACGGCACCCCGCGCCCGCGTTTCGCCGCGATCACCAGTTCCCAGGTCCGGTCGGCGATCTTTCGGACCGAAGAAACGGTGTAGGGGCGCGTCAGGCGGCGCAGGGGCCGGCCGATGTAGACCGCCAGCAGCGTCAGGGCGGCGAGCGCCACGAGACCCACCCAGACCCAGGACAGTGGCGCCTGGCCGCTGTAGCGGCCCGCCGTCCAGGCATGGTGCGCGACGAGACCGACGATCACGGCGGCGCCCAGCCCGTGCATCAGCCGCCACGTCTCGTAGCGATAGGGCAGCTGATCGCGCCAGATTGCCGTCAGAACGAGCAGCAGGATCAGGATCCAGGCCAGAAGGCCGGTGGAGAATGCCGCGATATCGAGGCCGAACGACTCCAGCCCCTGCGTGTCCCAGGGCCGCTCGCGCCGAAACAGGTGGCCGCGATAGAGGAACGGATGGAGCAGCGCGAATACGGCCGCCGTCCGTGCCAGCAACTGGTGGAACCGCATCGTGACGTCGATTCCGATCTTGCCGGAAACGGCCTGAAAACGCCCCGACAGGGCGAACTCGACGAGCAGGATCGAGAACGCGGCGAGGCCCAGCCCGCTGGCCAACTCGTTGATCATGGAGCGCCGCGCGGGGAACTCGATCGCGGCGATCGCGATCGGACCGGCTGTCAGGGCGATATAGAGGACTGCGAGGATCGCGGGGTGCATGTCGATGCTTCAGGGATTAGCTCGGGTTTTCGGCGCCGTACCGCGGTGACCCTCGGGGACGACCCTAGGTCTTCATC
>CAJQNW010000422.1 GCA_905479765.1 uncultured Tepidamorphus sp.
TATCCGCCCGCGAGGCTTTCAATATTGACAGCAATCTTCAGGTCCCGGCCTTTGCCGAACGCAGCGAACTGGTCCCGGATATAGACCCGGGTTACCATTTCAACCCTGAGGTCACGCTGGCTATCCTCGCCGGATTTACCCATAACCGCCGAGTACTGCTGCAGGGTTTACACGGTACGGGCAAGTCGACCCATATCGAGCAGGTGGCCTCCCGCTTGAACTGGCCGTGCGTGCGCGTCAACCTGGACAGCCACATCAGCCGTATCGATCTGGTCGGCAAGGACGCCATTGTCCTGAAGGACGGCATGCAGGTGACCGAATTCCAGGACGGCATCCTGCCGTGGGCGCTGCAGACCAACACCGCGCTGGTCTTCGACGAGTACGACGCAGGCCGGCCGGACGTCATGTTCGTCATCCAGCGCGTGCTGGAGGTGTCCGGCAAGCTGACCCTTCTCGATCAGCGCCGCGTCATCCGCCCGCACCCGGCGTTCCGCATGTTCGCCACCACCAACACCATCGGTCTCGGCGACACCTCGGGCCTTTATCACGGCACCCAGCAGATCAACCAGGGCCAGATGGACCGCTGGTCGATCGTCGTCACGCTGAACTACCTGCCGCACGAGGACGAGGTCGCGATCGTTCTGGCCAAGGCCAAGCACTACCAGAACGACGAGGGCCGCGACACGGTCTCGCGCATGGTTCGCGTCGCCGAACTGACCCGTAACGCCTTCATAAACGGCGACCTCTCGACGGTGATGAGCCCGCGCACGGTGCTGACCTGGGCGGAGAACGCCGAGATCTTCGGCGAAGTCGGAACGGCCTTCCGCATGACCTTCCTCAACAAGTGCGACGAGGTCGAGCGGGGCATCGTGGCCGAGTTCTATCAGCGCTGCTTCGGCGAAGAACTGCCGGAGTCCACGGTCAATCTCGCCCTCGCCTGACGGCGCACAGACGGTACACCCCGTGACTGGTACTCCGACGAGCAACAGGAAGCCTGGACAGCCCGGACGCACCGCGCCGACCGAGCCGTTCAAGCAGGCCGTCACGGCCGCCGTGAAGGCGATTTCCGGGCACAACGACGTCGAGGTGACCTTTGCCTCGGACCGCGCCGGCGCGTCGGGCACCAACATCCGGCTGCCCGAGCCGCCGCGCAAGATGACGGCGGCCGACGCCGCCATCACCCGCGGGCTGGCCGATTCCATGGCGCTCCGGATATCCTGTCACGATCAGGGGGTGCACCGCCGGCTGCTGCCGCAGGGCCGCAACGCGCGCGCGCTGTTTGAATCCGTCGAGCAGGCCCGCTGCGAGTCGATCGGATCGCAGCGCATGTCCGGCGTTTCCGACAACATCGACGCCATGCTCGAGGCCCGCTACCAGCGGATGAACACGGCCGCCGCCGAATCCCGCTCCGACGTCCCGCTGGAAGAAGCCGTGGCGCTGATGACGCGCGAGCGCCTCACCGGCAAGGCCCCGCCGCCCAGCGGCCAGCGCGCCGTCGACCTGTGGCGCAGCTGGATCGAGCAGAAGGCCGGCAACGAACTCGACCGGCTGTCCGGGCTCGCCGAGGATCAGGACGCCTATGCCCGCCTGGTGCGCGACATGATCGCCGCCTTCGACATGGCCGACGAACTGGGTGCCGAGCAGGAGGACGAGGACGAGTCCGCCGAAGGCGACGACAATTCCGACACCCAGGGCGAATCCGGCGAGGAAGGCGAGCAGGATGCCGCCGACGCCTCCTCGGAGGAAAGCCAGGACTTCTCCCAGCAGGACGAAGGCGACGTCGAGGCCACCGAGACCAGCGCCGAAGAGGTCGACGACGAGGCGGAAGCCGCCGACGCGACCGATTCCACCGAGCCGTGGCGCCCCAACTTTCCGTTCTCCAATACCACCGGCGCCGACGCCTACCGCATCTTCACCTCCCGCTTCGACGAAACCATCACCGCCGACGAGCTGTGCGATCCCGAGGAACTGGAGCGGCTGCGCGGCTTCCTCGACAAGCAGTTGCATCACCTGCAGGGCGTCGTTACCCGGCTCGCCAACCGGCTGCAGCGCCGCCTGATGGCCCAGCAGAACCGCGCCTGGGACTTCGACCTGGAGGAAGGCACGATCGACGCGGCCCGGCTGTCGCGCGTCGTCAGCGATCCGCTGCACCCGCTGACCTTCAAGATGGAGCGCGACACCAACTTCCGCGATACGGTGGTGACGCTGCTGCTGGATAATTCCGGTTCGATGCGCGGCCGCCCGATCACGGTGGCGGCGACCTGCGCCGACATCCTGGCGCGTACGCTGGAGCGCTGCGGCGTCAAGGTCGAGATCCTCGGCTTCACCACGCGTGCCTGGAAGGGCGGGCAGAGCCGCGAGCACTGGCTCTCATCCGGCAAGCCGCTCAACCCGGGACGTCTCAACGATCTCAGGCACATCATCTACAAGCCCGCCGACATGCCGTGGCGGCGGGCCCGGCGCAATCTCGGCCTGATGATGCGCGAAGGGCTGTTGAAGGAGAACATCGACGGTGAAGCGCTCGCCTGGGCGCACGATCGACTGATCGCCCGGCCCGAGCAGCGGCGCATCCTGATGATGATCTCCGACGGCGCCCCGGTCGACGACTCCACCCTGTCGGTCAATCCGGGCAACTACCTGGAGCGTCACCTGCGTCAGGTGATCGAGGATATCGAGACCCGCTCGCCGGTCGAACTGATCGCCATCGGCATCGGCCACGACGTGACGCGCTATTACCGTCGCGCCGTCACCATCGTCGATGCGGAGGAACTCGGCGGCGCTATGACCGAAAAGCTCGCCGAACTGTTCGAGGAAACCACCGGCCCGACGCGCGGCCCCCGCCGACGCGCCCGTTCGCGCGCCTTGGCCTGACGGGGCGATGCCCCGTTCGCTCTTCGCTTCGATCCTTCTGCTGCTCGCGGTAACGCCACTGGCGGTGGGTCCGCTGGCTGCGCAGGAGACGATTCCGGTCCGCGCCGCCCCGGTTCCCGTCTTCGCGGAGCAAACCCCGGAAAAGACCGTATTCGGCGAACTGCGGTTTCTCGGCGGCGTGCAGCTTGAATCTCGGGACGGCCGCTTCGGTGGCCTGTCCGGCATCGAGATATCCGGCGACGGCCGCACGGCCCTGCTCGTCAGCGACCAGGGCGACCTGTTCTCCGCCACTCTCGACTACGACGCCGGCGTCCTGACCGGCCTCTCCGGCGTCACCGTCAGCCACCTGACCGATGCCAACGGCGCGCCGCTCGCCGACAAGTACAGCTCGGACGCGGAATCGCTGAGAGCCGCGAACGGCGAAGGCCTGGCTGGAAACGGCGAGACCGGCGAGGTCGTGATCGGCTTCGAGCGCGACAACCGGGCAATTTCCTATCGGGTCGACGCAAATGGCCGTGCCGTCGAGGCGACACCACTTGCCCTGCCCGATTCCGTGAAGGCCCTGCCCTTCAACCGGGGCCTGGAGGGCATTGCCGTCATCCCGCAGGGCGCGCCCAACGCCGGCGCCATCGTCGCTTTCGGCGAAAGCGAGAGCGACGCCAGTCCCGGCGTCATTCGCGGCTGGCTGATCGCCGGCGGCAAGACCCGCGATCTCGGCCTGACGCGCACGTCCGGGTTCGACCTGACGGACATCGTCGCCCTGCCCGATGGCGACCTGATCGTGCTCGAACGGCATTTCAGCATGTTCTTGGGGGTAGCGATGCGCATCCGCCGCCTGTCCGCCGCAGAGCTCGACGGCCCCCAGCCGATGAGCGGAACCACGCTTCTGACCGCCGGCATGGCACATGCCGTCGACAACATGGAGGGCGTCGCCATCCATCGCGACGAGACGGGCCGCACCATTCTGACGATTGTCTCGGATGATAATTTCAGCGCCCTGCAGCGCACCCTGATCCTGCAGTTCGAGCTTCTCTAGAAACTCAAAGCGCCGGGTATTCTTCGGGGCCAGGCGCGATCCGCGCGCGCAGCAGGTGGAACGGCCCCAGCATGATCACGGCGTGCGCCGCCTTGACCAGATAGTCGAACACCGCCCAGCCGACCCAGATCGGCGCGACCAGACCCCAATACGACGCTTCGCCGACCCCGCTCCCGGCAAACGCCAGCGTGAAGAACAGCGCGGTATCGATCGTCGAGCCGATCAGCGAGGAGATAAGCGGCGCCGTCCACCAGAAATGCCGGCGCAGCCGGTGAAACACCGCCACGTCGATGAGTTGCGCCGCCAGGAACGCGGTGCCCGAGGCCAGCGCGATACGCGGCGTCGCCAGCATGATCGACAGCACCACCGCGGCGGCGAAGCCGACATAGACCACTTTCCGCGCCATCCCCGGCCCGAAGCGGCGGTTGGTCAGGTCGGTGACGAGAAAGGCGAAGGGATAGGTGAAGGCGCCCCAGGTGAGATAGTCGGCAAGGCCGAAGGGCGCGAACGGATACTGGACGAGTATGTTCGAGGCGACGATGACAAGAGTCATCGCCGCGACCGGCAATATCAGCCGTCGTGTCTGCAGCGGTTCCGCCGGATTGGTCATTACGCCCGCACCGTCAGGTGCCTGGATAGGGTCGTCCGGCTGGACAATCCGATCAGGCAGCCTTCGCCGCGGCCGCCTTTGCGATATTGCGCTTCAGCGTCGCCGCCTTGTCGGACAGATCCTCGGCGCGCGCCTTCATCAGGAATGCATCGAGGCCGCCACGATGCTCGACGCTGCGCAGTGCATGCGCGGTGACACGCAGCTTGTAGCTGCGCCCGAGAAGGTCGCTCAGGAGCGTCACGTTGACGAGATTGGGCAGGAACCGACGCCGGGTTCTGTTCTTGGCGTGGCTCACATTGTTTCCGGTCATGACCGCTTTTCCGGTCAATTCACAACGCCGGGCCATAGTACTGATCCTCAATTATAGACGGCCGCCGGACACACCGGTGGCCGGGTCTGGCCTTGCCGTGTAGGGATTTCGTGTAGAGCGTATAGTAAGAGCGCCGCCAAGCGTCAAGCTTGCAACGTCCCAACCCGCCGAAATAAGTCAATACAAAGGTCCGGCCACGGTGTTGTCCTATTTCGCGGATAATCGTTTTTTAACCCTAGCAAGAGACTCTGCGTCACGTGGGGCGTAGCGTTTCCGGCAGGGCCGATTGGGATCGGCTCGTCAGTAGTGAGGCATAAGGTAATGAAGGCGGTTGTGTCGATGGCCTGTCTTGGGAAGAAGACGGTCTGTGCGGCTGCGGTGGCCGGTTTCGCACTCTCCTTTGGACCGGCAAACGCCGGCGATTACACGTTCAAGGCCGACTACGCCGCCTATCTGGCCGGCATACCAATCGGCAAGGCAACCCTCACCGGAACCTTCAACGGACCCAAGTACCGCATTGACGGGTACGGCAAGATTACCGGGCTCGTCGGTGTCGTCTACGACTATACTGCCAGTGCCTCCTCGGCCGGCGAGTTCCAGTCCGGCAAAGCCACACCGCGCGCCTTCAGCGTCAACGCGAGCGACGGCGAGGAGACCGCCACCGTCCGCATGACCATGAACCAGTCCGGCGTCCGGCGCCTGAAGCTGTCGCCGGCGCCGACCAAGGCCTGGTACAATCATCCTTCCCGCGTCAAGGTCACTGACGCGCATACCAAAAATATCGTCGATCCGATGAGCGCGCTGATCGTGTCCGGCGGCAATACGCCGACCGGCCTCGACAAACGCGCCTGCGAGCGCACCGTCCCGATCTTCAACGGCCGCGAGCGGTTCGACGTGAAACTCGAGTTCCGCAAGTTCGAAACCGTCTCGGACAAGAACATTCCCGGCAATCAGTTGCTGGTCTGCGGCGCGCACTATCGCGCCGTCGCCGGACACCGGTCCGACAAGGACGAGGTCAAGATGGCGGAGAAGACCGACATCGAACTGAAGCTGGCGCCCGTAGCCGGATCGGACTTCCTGTTGCCCTATCGGGTCACCATTCCCACGCCGCTGGGCCAGGCCGTCATCCAGGCTGGCGCGATGACCTCGACCGGTGTCATGGGCAAACGCTCCGCCGCTCTCAACGACTGATCAGGCTTGGATAGCGCCGATTCCGGCAGTCCATCGACACCTCTCCCGCCGAAAGGGCAGCGGGCACTTGCCGATTGCCGCGAGACCGCTTGCCATGTCCCGCAATCCCGGCACGCGGTTTAAGGCGTGATATCCTCTATTGCGGCCGCCGCGCCCGCATATCGCCGGATTTGCCAACTACATCGCCATGGCCACGTCGCCACTGCAGGTTAAATCCGCTCTTTAACCTTTTTCCCGCCGCAGGCGCGACAGCTCCTCGCACCGAGTCCATATTTCGTAGTCTCATGAAGATGTTGCCCTATATCTCGCCCGGAACGAAACGGGATTCTCCGCGAGTCAGCGATTCGGGCGGCTTTTGTTCCAGTCCCGTTCCGAAAGTTAACCGCCCGCGGCGCGCTGTGCCGAAATGGCACGGCGGCGCTTACCCTTCCGGCCGATCGGCCTTTACAGGCGGCCAGGAAGATGCGACAGCCGCGACCTTGAAATCCCTCTCCCGGGAGGCGTCATGAACATTGCGCCGGACGTCGGCAACCATCCCGCGGCACGCAGCCGCACGGTGACCGCAATTTTAGGCCCGACCAACACGGGCAAGACGCATCTCGCGATCGAGCGGATGCTCGGACACGAATCCGGCGTCATCGGGCTGCCGCTGCGGCTGCTTGCGCGTGAGGTCTATAACCGCGTCGTCGAGCGTGTCGGCCCCGATGCGGTGGCCCTCGTCACCGGCGAGGAAAAGATCAAGCCGGAAAATCCGCGCTACTGGGTATCGACCGTCGAGGCGATGCCGCGTGACCTGGACGTCGCCTTCGTCGCCATCGACGAGGTGCAGCTGGCAGCCGACCTCGACCGCGGCCATGTCTTCACCGACCGCATCCTGCGGCGCCGCGGCCGCGAGGAGACGCTTCTGCTCGGCGCGTCCACCATGCGGCCGATCCTGACGCGCATGATGCCCAACCTGAACGTGATCACCCGGCCGCGCCTGTCGCATCTCGCCTATTCCGGCCAGAAGAAGATCACCCGCCTGCCCCGGCGCACGGCCGTGGTCGCTTTTTCTACCGAGGACGTCTACGCGATCGCCGAGCTGATACGCCGCCAGCGCGGCGGCGCCGCCGTCGTGCTCGGCGCGCTAAGCCCGCGCACCCGCAACGCCCAGGTCGGCCTGTATCAGAACGGCGACGTCGACTTCCTGGTCGCCACCGACGCCATCGGCATGGGCCTCAATCTCGACGTCGACCACGTTGCTTTCGCCGCGCGGCGAAAGTTCGACGGCTACCAGTTCCGCGATCTCAACCCCGCCGAAATCGGCCAGGTCGCCGGCCGCGCCGGCCGCCACATGCGCGACGGCACCTTCGGTGTCACCGGTCGCGTCGAACCGTTCGAGGACGACCTCGTCGCAAGGCTGGAAAGCCACGACTTCGATCCCGTCCGCATGCTGCAGTGGCGCAATGTCGATCTCGATTTCACCAGCCTCGATACCCTGCACAAGAGCCTCGCCGCGCCGCCGCGCGAGGACACGCTCACGCGCGCGCCGGCGGGCGATGACGTGCTGGCGCTGGAGACGGTCTCCTCGGATCTCGAGGTCGCCGATATGGCCAGGGGCCGCGATGCCGTGACGCTGCTCTGGGACGTCTGCCAGGTTCCAGACTATCGAAAGATCGCGCCGGCCAATCACGCCGAACTGGTCGCCAGCCTCTACAGCCAGCTCATGCACTATGGGCAGGTCGACGTGGACTGGTTTGAAAAGCAGATTTCCCAGTGCGACCGCGACGACGGCGACATCGACACGCTGTCGAACCGCATCGCCCATATCCGCACCTGGACTTTCATCGCCAACCGGCCAGACTGGCTTGCCGATCCCGCGCACTGGCAGGAACGTGCCGGCGCCGTCGAGGACCGGTTGTCCGATGCCCTTCATGAACGGTTGACGCAACGCTTCGTCGACCGCAGAACCAGTGTACTTGCCCGCAGTCTCAGGGAGAATCCCGACATGGAAGCCGAAATCGACGCCAACGGCGGCGTAACCGTGGAAGGCCATCATGTCGGTCGCCTCGAAGGATTGCGCTTCACGCCCGATCCGGAAGCCGACGGCAACCACCTCAAGGCGATCGCGGCTGCCGCGCGGCGTACCTTGTCGGGTGAGCTGACGACCCGCGTCGACCGCCTGACCAAGGACGCCAACGAAGTGATCATGATGAGCCTGGACGGCACATTCACCTGGCGCGGCGCGGTCATCGGGCGCGTCGAGAAGGGCGATACCGTGCTGAACCCGCGTGTCGTGCTGCTCGCCGACGAACATCTGACCGGCGCCCCGCGCGACGCCGCCGAGGCGCGGCTGGCCAAATGGCTGGGCGACCGTATCACCGCCCAGCTCGGCCCCTTGCAGGCGCTGGAGGCCGACGAGGGGATCGCCGGCATGGCCCGTGGTGTCGCCTTCCAGCTCGGCGAGGCGCTCGGCATCCTCGAGCGCCCGCGCGTCGCCGAGGAAGTGCGGGCCTTGAGCCAGGACGACCGGGCGCTTCTGCGAAAGCACGGTGTCCGCTTCGGCGCCCACCACATCTATCTGCCCGTTCTGCTGAAGCCTGGACCGCGCGTCCTCGCAGCCCAGCTCTGGGCGCTGCATCATGGCGGACTGCATCAACCGGGACTGGACGATCTCGCGGCCCTGGTCCAGAGCGGCCGCATGTCGGTCACCGTCGAGCCGGGCACCGCGCGCGGGCTCTATCGCGCCTTCGGGTTCCGCGCCTGCGGCGGCCGTGCCGTACGCATCGACATCCTGGAGCGCATCGCTGACCTGATCCGCGCGGCCCTATCGTGGCGCCCGGCCAACGAAACCGCCCCGCCGCCCGGCGCCGTCGATGGACGCGCCTTCTCCGTCAGCGAGCAGATGACCTCGCTTGCCGGCTGCTCCGGCGACGATTTCGCCGAGATCCTCAAGGCGCTGGGCTACCGCAGCGAACGCCGCCCGGCGCCCGCGCGAGTGGAAACGCCCAAGGCGGACACAGCAAGCCCCGAGGCAGGCGCCCCAGATCCGGCCCGCGCGAACACGGCGGCGGACACGACCGCGGCAGCATCAGGCGCAGAATCGGCTCAAGCGGCGGTTGACACGGCGCCCGAAATACCCGTCGAAGCAGCCGGCACCGCCAAGACCGCGCCGGAACCGGTCGAACAGCCCCTGGCCACGGCTGGGGCCCCGGCTCCGGAAGAAGCCCCGAATCCGGCCCCTGAAGCCGTCGAGGCGGACGCCAGCCCTGCTACCGAAGCGGCCGCAACGGCGAACGAACCGGCGCCCGTAGCCCCCGTTGAAAATCCGGTCGAAGCCCCCGTCGACGCCGCCGCATCCAAAGATGGCGAAGCACCGGCCGAACCGGCCGAAATCATCGTCTGGCGGCCCGGCCGCCGGCCGGACGCGCCGCGCCGAGGCAAGCCGCCTGCGAAAACCGCCGAATCCGGCCAGGGCGAGGCCAGGAAACCGCGCCGCGGTGGCGCGAAGGGCGGCGAGCATAAGGGCGGTGAGCATCGGGACGGTGAGACAAAGGGTCGCAAAGGGGCCCGCGCCGACGGGCGCAAGGGCCGCAAGGGCGATCACCGGGGCGATCACAAGGGACCACGCCCCGATAATCGCCCCAAGGACAGGCGGCCGCCCAAGGAACCCGATCCGCTGTCGCCCTTCGCGGCGCTCAAGGACCTGCGCGACACCCTTGCCGATCGGGGACGCCGGTCGGACGCGTGAGCGGCACCCAGCGCATCGACAAGTGGCTTTGGCATGCCCGCTTTGCCAAGACCCGTACGCTGGCTTCGGGTCTGGTGACCGGCGGGCATGTGCGGCTCAACAAGGCGCGGATTTCAAAGCCCAGCCATAGCGTAAAGCCGGGCGACGTCGTGACGCTGGGAATTCGCTACCGCGTGTTCGTGCTGCGCATCGAGGCGCTGGCCGAGCGCCGGGGCCCCGCGAGCGAGGCGGTGACGCTCTATACCGATTTGTCGCCGCCACCCCTGGACAAGACCGAAATGCCGGCGATTTTCCGCCCCCGCGGCGGCGGCCGGCCGACGAAACGCGACCGGCGACGCATCGAGGCCTGGAAAGACGGTCTAAAAACCCCAGATGACGAAGAAATCTAATCCAGCCGCCTGTCTTGAACCGTCTCGATAAAAGCGATACGCACCTCCTCCGGCGTACTCTACCCGACGTTTTCCTTCGCGGAGCTATGACATGACCTACGTCGTCGTCGACAACTGCATTCGGTGCAAATACATGGATTGCGTGGAGGTCTGTCCCGTGGACTGCTTCTACGAAGGCGAGAACATGCTCGTCATCCATCCCGACGAATGCATCGACTGTGGCGTCTGCGAACCCGAATGTCCCGCCGAGGCGATCAAGGCTGATACCGAGCCGGGCCTGGAGAAATGGGTCGAGCTGAACGCGGAATATGCGGAGAAATGGCCCAATATAACGATCAAGCGTGAACAGCCGGCGGATGCCGAGAAGTGGGACGGGGTCGCCAACAAGCTCGAAACCGAATTCTCGCCCGGACCTGGCGAAGGCGACTGAGTTTTCGCTGCGGCTGTGTCTCCCGGAGCGGGGCGGTTCTGCCGTCGCGCAGTTCTTGATTTGGAATCTTCGCCTTTTTGTGATATATATTTCAAATAGCTGGTGAAATCCCTCGCCCCCGAATGCCCGTCGTACGGGCATATTTTATGAGAGCTGGAATGGCTGTCCGCCCGGAAGCCTGATGGTGTCCGGAGGCGCTCTTGTCATGGGTTTTGATCAGTGGTGTAGCGTTCGCGGGATCGCGCAGTTGCCCGCTTGGAGCAGTCGCTCCTAACGCTTGGAAAAGCATCGGTCGCACGCGGCGACAGGCAGGAGTTCGATAAACAGTATGACAACCCGTAGCAACAAGAAATCGGTTCAGCGTCAGGGCTTCAAGACGAGCGAGTACATTGTCTACCCGGCGCACGGTGTTGGACAGATTACCGCGATCGAGGAACAGGAAGTGGCGGGCACAAAGCTCGAACTGTTCGTCATCAACTTCGAAAAAGACAAGATGACCCTGCGCGTTCCCACCGGCAAGGCGGCCACCGTCGGCATGCGCAAGCTGTCCGAGGATGCCCTCGTCGGCAAGGCGCTGACGGTCCTCAAGGGCCGCGCCCGCGTCAAGCGTACCATGTGGAGCCGCCGCGCCCAGGAATACGAAGCCAAGATCAATTCCGGCGACATCATCGCGATCGGCGAAGTGGTTCGCGACCTGCATCGCGCGGAGTCGCAGCCCGAGCAGTCCTACTCCGAGCGCCAGCTCTACGAGGCCGCGCTGGACCGCATGGCCCGCGAGATCGCCGCGGTGAAGAAGATCACCGAGACCGAAGCGATTCGGGAGATCGAAGCCATGCTCGCCAAGGGCCCGCGCCGCGGGGCCGCGGCTGAAGCCGAAGCTGCAACGGAAGCTGTGGCCGACGCTGAAACTTCGACCCAGACCGCCGACGAAGCACGCGACGAAGCCGCCTGATAAGCCGGCCCGTTCACGCGCCTTTTACTTTCCGCATAGCGGATCTGCGCGCCGCCCGGCTTCAAGCCGGGCGGTTTTTCTGCTTTGATTGGTGAACCGCGTTGCCACGTCGCTCGTTTCCCCGATGACGATCGATACAGAAGAGGCCGGGGTGAATGCCATGAATAGTGCAATGAGCCATCGGCGCCGGTTCGTCCGGGCAGCCATGAAAGCCCCCTATCTCGAGAGGGATGAGGAGCACGAACTAGCCGTAAAATGGAAGCAGGACGGCGATGTTAACGCCCTGCACCGGCTGACTCACGCCCATATGCGGCTGGTAATCGCCATCGCCGCCCGCTTCAAGCACTTCGGCTTGCCGATGTCCGACCTGATCCAGGAAGGTCACGTCGGGCTACTGGAAGCCGCCGCCCGCTTCGAGCCGGAGCGCGAGG
>CAJQNW010000423.1 GCA_905479765.1 uncultured Tepidamorphus sp.
TAAGCTATTGACCTAAAATAATTAAGTCAGGCCCTCACTCGATGGATCACCACTGATCCCCGGCCGTGGGTGGATCTGCCTAGCGCCAGGAGCCTGCCCGCCAGCCTCCTGCATTGGGTCACGAAAATCATCCGTTTGGTCTAGGCGGCCATCGTCCGCTTGGACCTGCCTGACCATTTTGGGCGGTTTTACGAAACGGCACACACGCTAGCTTCCGCATCAATGCTGGTGGGAGGCTTTACAGTACATGCCATTTAAAGATGTGGTTTTTGGCGAAGACGTTTCCGTTACGCATCCCGACTTGGTTAATCTTTACGGTTGCCAGATCGGAAGCGGCAGTAAAATTGGGCCGTTCGTCGAAATACAGAAAAACAGCTCGGTCGGGCAAAACTGCAAAATTTCATCACATTCCTTCGTTTGCGAAGGCGTGACGATAGAAGACGACGTCATGGTCGCCCATGGCGTGATGTTCACCAACGACCTTTTCCCGCGGGCAACGAACGAAGACGGCGCGCTTCAGAGTGAGGCCGACTGGGTCGTCGTGCCGACTCGCGTTTGCCGTGGCGCCTCGATTGGCTCGAATTCCACCATTCTCGCCGGCGTAACGATCGGCGCGCGCGCCATCGTCGGCGCCGGAGCCGTCGTTACCAACGATGTTCCGGAAAACGCCGTCGTCGCCGGCGTGCCGGCCAAGATCCTTCGCTTCCTCGATGAGGGCGGCAAAGGACCAGACGAAAAAATCACTTTTCTCAAATCGCAATCAGCGGAGCAGCGTCGATGATTGGAATCGGTCTTGTTGGGTATGGGTATTGGGGACCGAACCTGGCCCGTTGTGTTTCGGAGACGGCCGGCTGTCGTCTGGCGGCAATCGCGGACGCCTCGGACAAGTCCCGCGAACGCGCCGGCCAGCGGTATCCCTCCGCGCAGCTCTACTCCACCTGGGACGAGATGCTGAAGGATCCCGATGTCGACGCCGTCCTGATCGCAACTCCCGTCAGAACGCACTACGACATCGCCGCAGCCGCCCTCACCGCCGGCAAGCATGTCCTCGTCGAGAAGCCGATCACGGAAACCTCGGAGCAGGCCCAGCGTCTCATCGACCTGGCGAGCAAGGACGGCCTGACTCTGATGGTCGACCATACGTTCATCTATACGGCCGCAGTGCGGAAGATCCGCGACCTGATCGCCGAGGAACAGGTCGGCGACGTCTATTACTACGAGTCGACGCGCATCAATCTCGGCCTCTTCCAGGGCGATGTGAACGTGATCTGGGATCTCGCGGTGCACGACTTCGCGATCCTCGAGTACATTCTGGGTGCGGAACCGGTGTCCATCACCGCTGTCGGGGCCGGCCACGTCCATCGCAACCAGGAGAGCCTCGCCCACCTCAGCGTGCTTTTCGACAACGGCACCCTTGCCCACATCAACGTGAACTGGCTGGCACCGGTCAAGGTCCGGCGCACGCTGATCGGCGGCAGCCGGCGGATGATCGTCTATGACGACCTGGAACCGAGCGAGAAGATCAAGGTCTATGACCGCGGCGTCCAGCTGTCGGCGGACCCGCAGAGCGCGAACGATGTCCGTATCTCCTACCGGACCGGCGACATGTGGTCGCCTCAGCTCTCCACCAAGGAAGCCCTCCTCTGCGTTATCGAGGACTTCGTCGGCAGCATCGCCGATGGCACGCGGCCGACATCCAGTTCCGTCAGCGGCCTGCGCGTCGTGCGCATGCTGGAGGCGGCGGCCAAATCCCTGAGTACCGGGGGCCATCCCGTCGAGTTCACGCGTATGAAGGCTGCATCATGATCCCGTTTCAGGACCTCGGCGCGCAGCATCGCGCCCTCAGCGACGAACTGCTTCCCGAAGTCATGGCCGTCATCGAAAGCGGCCGGTTCGTGCTGGGCGAAACCGTCGACAAATTCGAGCGCGAGTTCGCCGACTACTGCGGCACCCGCGAAGCGGTGACCGTCAATTCGGGGACGTCGGCCCTCCATCTTGCCCTGCTAGCCGCGGGCGTTGGGCCGGGCGACGAAGTGATCACGGTATCGATGACATTCGTCGCAACGGCAGCAGCGATCCTCTACTGTGGCGCGACACCGGTCTACGTGGACGTCGATCCCGATACTTGGACGATGGATGCCGCCGCGCTGGCGACCGCGATCACGCCGCGGACCAAGGCGATTGTTCCGGTGCATCTGCACGGGCGGATCGCGGACATGAGCGGAATCCTGGAAATCGCCAAGAGCCGCAAGCTCGTCGTGATCGAAGACGCCGCGCAAGCGCATGGCGCGGAACGCGATGGGATCAAGGCCGGCGCATTCGGCGATATGGGTTGCTTCTCCTTCTATCCCGGGAAAAACCTCGGGGCGGCCGGCGAAGCGGGCGCAGTGGTCACGAACCGTCCCGAACTCGCCGAGCGGATGCGTATCCTCCGCGACTGGGGCCAGGACGGGAAGTACAATCACGTCGTGCAGGGCTTCAACTACCGGATGGATGCCCTGCAGGCTGCGGTCCTGCGGGTGAAACTCCGCCACCTGCCGGCCTGGACCGAACAACGCCAGCAGGCCGGGGCGCTATACGATCGCCTCCTGGCGAACATCGATGTCGGCCGGCCGGCTCCGGCAGGCAAGGACCATGTCTATCATGTTTATGCCATCACGACCCCGAATCGCGACCAGCTGCAGGCCGACCTGACGGCGGCGGGCATCGCAACGGGCATCCATTATCCCCGGCCCGTTCATCTTCAGCGCGCCTATGCGGATCCCAGGTATCCGGTGAATTCGCTGCCGGAAACCGAAGCGTTCGCATCGACAACGCTGTCACTGCCGATTTTCCCGGAAATCACCGCGGACCAGATCGAAACCGTTACGGAAACACTGGCCACCGTCGTCGAGAAAGCCCATGCCAATGCAGCTTGATCCCTCTTCCCCATTCCCGACTGGCAGCATCGCGCGCCTGAAGGGCAAACGCATCCTGATCACTGGCGGTTGCGGCTTTGTCGGATCCAACATCGCCGACCTGCTGGTCGACGCTGACTGCGCTGAAATCGTTCTCGTCGACAACATGGTGCGCGGCCGGATCGAAAACGTGGCCGACGCGGTCGCACGCGGAAAGGTCCACATCGTCCAGGGCGATATCCGCGACGGCGCCCTCATGGATACTCTGGTCGCCGGCAGCGATATCGTTTTTCATCAGGCTGCACTGCGCATCACGCATTGCGCGGCCGAGCCGCGTGCCGCGTTCGAAGTCATGGCCACCGCCACATTCGACCTTCTCGAAAAATGCGTCGCCCACAAGGTCGAAAAAGTGGTGATGGCATCCTCCGCCTCGATCTACGGAATGGCCGAGGAGTTCCCGACAAAAGAGAGCCATCACCCGTACGACAACCGGACCCTCTATGGGGCATGCAAGACGTTCGGAGAGGGTTTGCTGCGCTCCTTCAACGAAATGTACGGCCTGGACTATGTGGCTCTGCGCTACTTCAACGTCTACGGACCGCGCATGGACCTGCACGGAAAATACACCGAGGTGCTGATCCGGTGGATGGACCGGATCGCCGCCGGCCAGCCGCCCATTATCTTCGGCGACGGCCTGCAGACGATGGATATGATCCATGTGGTCGATGTGGCGCGGGCCAACGTGCTTGCCGCCGCCTCGCCGGCAAGTGACGTCGTCTTCAATGTCGGGCGCGGAAAGGAAACGTCGCTGCTCGATCTGGCGCATCTGCTTGCGGAAACACTGGGTCGTCCCGATCTGCGGCCGGTTCATGAAGCCGAGCGCGCCGTCAATCCGGTACCTCGGCGCCTTGCCGACATCGAGGAAGCGGCACGCCAGATTGGCTTCCGCTCAACGATCGATGTCGAGGACGGCATGAAAGACCTGGTCGCCTGGTGGGCCCAGGAGCGTGGCCAGGTCGGCGAGGCCGCTGAATGATCCCGATTGCCAAACCTCTCCTTGGCGAAGAAGAGGCGCGCGCTGCCGCCGACGTGGTTCTGTCGGGTTGGCTGACACAGGGTCCACAGGTCCAGGCCTTCGAAACGGAGTTCGCCGCGACGGTCGGCGCGCAGCATGCATGCGCCGTCTCGAACTGCACGGTGGCGCTGCACCTGGCGCTGCTCGGTGTCGGCGTCGGACCCGGCGACGAGGTAATCACGGTCAGCCATACCTTCATCGCGTGCGCCAACGCAATCCGCCAGTGCGGTGCGACTCCGGTCTTCGTCGATATCGACCCGGACACTTTCAACATCGACCCTTCGGCGATGGCTGCCGCCGTCACGTCCCGCACCAAGGCAATCCTTGCCGTTCACCAGATGGGAATGCCCTTCGACGTGGCGGCTGTTCTTGATGTCGCCAACCTGTATCAGTTGCCACTGGTCGAGGACGCGGCCTGTGCGATCGGCTCCGAAATCGAATTCGACGGAGAATGGCAGAAGATCGGCAAACCGCACGGCGCGGTCGCCTGCTTCTCGTTCCATCCGCGCAAGGTCATGACCGTCGGCGACGGCGGAATGCTGACGACGAACGACCCCGATCTCGATCGGAAATTCCGGCTGTTGCGCCAGCACGGCATGAATATTCCCGATACCGTCCGTCACAGCAGCAAGACGGTGCTATTCGAAAGCTATGAAGTGCCCGGGTTCAACTACCGCCTGACAGACATGCAGGCGGCGATCGGGCGCCATCAGCTCACGCGGCTGCCCGACATCGTTGCGCGCCGTCGCGCCTTGGCGGATCGATATGAAAAGAGCCTCGCCGACATCGCCGGCGTGCGGCCGCCGGTGGAACCGGCCTGGGCCCGGAGCAACTGGCAGTCCTATTGTGTGGGATTGCCGGCAGGTGTCGATCAGAAAACCGTCATGAACGATATGCTGCAGGATGGAGTCGCGACCCGTCGGGGCATCATGTGCATCCACCGCGAGCCTGCTTACGCGGATACCGTCTGCCCATGGCCGCTTGGCGAGTCCGAAGCCGTCCAGGACGGTTGCATCCTTCTTCCCCTCTTTGCCCAAATGACCGAGGCGGAGCAGGACACGGTGATCGCCTCGCTCAAGAGCGCCATCGCCAATCAAACCAGCAACGGCCATCGCTCACCAAAGAGCGCATCTCAGCGCAGCCCGGTCAACGCGGCCTAGTTTTAACGCGCACCGCCAAGCAAAAAAAACGCGTGTCCGCATTCGGCGGGCACGCGATGACATATCAACGCAATTACAAGAAAGTCAGGCAGAAGAATGCGGCCGGCCCCGAGGCCGGCCGCTTTTGTCTTCAGGCCGCGATAGCCGGGGCAAGGGCTTCGGCCCGTGCAGCGAGCTTCTGATTGACCCGCTGGATGGGGTCGCGCACATCGACGAAATGCGACGTGCCGAGACGAAGGGCAGCAGCCAGATGCGAGCGGCCGCCGGAATACCAGACACGCGGTGCGAACGGCTTCATGTCGACCGAACCCGCTTCGCCGAAGAGGCGATTGAACTCGGCGAAGTTCGAGAAGTTCTCGTGGTCACCGGTCTTGAGAAGCAGGCTTTCCGCAGCCACGCCTTCTGCCAGGATCACGTCATGGTTCTCGAGCAGGACATGGAAATAATCCACCGTGTCCGTGTTCGCCGGCAGCGCCGCCGTGATGGTCACGTCGTTGACCAGATCCTTCGCCGGCATGAGATGTCCGTCGAAATAGAGGAAGTGCCACGGCGACACGAACAGGTCGCGATGCGGCACGCCCTCGTCGATCGCGGAACGCGCGATCCGGATCGGCTTGGTGTCCGCCGGCCATTCGCGGCCGGTCTTCTTGTAGGTGCTCTGGCCGATCCATTTGATCGGCTCAAAACCGCCATCGAGCGTCTGGAGGAGATCCCCGGCCTTCAGCTCTTCAACAGCGACTTCACCCCTATCCGTGAGAACGTGCGTGCCGCGCAGGAAGCACTGGGTGGCACCGCCGCCACCGCCACCGCCACCGCCACCGCCGCCGCCGCCGCCGCCGGAACCACCGCCACCGCCGCCCCATTTTCCGGAGC
The DNA here is from genome assembly GCA_905479765.1 of uncultured Tepidamorphus sp. Lineage (GTDB taxonomy): Bacteria > Pseudomonadota > Alphaproteobacteria > Rhizobiales > Tepidamorphaceae > Microbaculum. The sequence continues at coordinate 6,006 of CAJQNW010000423.1, forward strand.
CCTGGAAGCTCTTAGTCATTCCATCGGCTTTGGCCGACGTCGAATGTGCAATTCCCGCTACCGCGGCCAAACCGGCGATCCGGGCACCCGCAGCTGATGCTGCGGCCAAGAAATGACGCCTCGCCGGATTAGTGAGTTTTGGTGTGTCCGAACTTCTGTCAGCCATCAATTCCATCCCCGCTTGAGTGAATAATTCCGATAGCCAATTAAACAACAGATTCGCTTCAGCGCGCCCCACGACTTCGGTGTACTACGCTGCTTTCCCCCGATTCAATGGACTACCCCGAAAGGTGCTGATTACCGCCGCATATCACCCATTTGGATGAAGCATTCACCTTAGGACCCCTTTGACAGGTACTATTTGGGTTACGTCTCTTAGGTGATTCCAACCTTACGTTGGGTGAGATTGCGCGCTGTTCCGGGCGAACGCTGAGTCCCGTTGAATTCAAAGCGATATTTAGCCCCGTCCACAGCTGAATAATCCCTGCGTTTCCGATCTGACACGGCGATTCAGTTCGGCCACAGAGGTGTCAATTTACGGTCCCTAAAACACCTTTTTTCAACTCTATTCTGTTTCCATACTCAAACGGCATCGAGGATGTCACAATTCTCGCGATACCCAGCGCAAGCCGCTTTTGGACGGCTGTTTGTCTTTGCGTCAGAAATGCCTCGCCAAGAAGGCTGAACCGGAAAACCGCGGATACCGTGATGCGTTGCAGCGGCCATGAGTACGGGGCCGGTCCGGGTTCATGTGTCAAAATACAATCATCACCGTGGAGGCCCCGATGTCCCAATTGCTACCGTGTGTTTTCTCACGCCAGAACCCCCGGACCGCATTGATAGCGGCCACCGTCGTCAGCGCCGCGGCAGTATTGTCTTATCCGGGATCTGCAGCGGCGGCGGATACCGTGGCGCCACCGCAGTCCGTTGCTTACAAAAGTACTGTCAAGACGGTGAACGGGCACCAGATGACGATCTGGACGAAGCCGGCGAATAGCGGTGGTGCCGCGCGTATTGCGACCGCAAACGGGCACGTCTGGTTTGCCGAGCAGAAGACAGGCAAGATTGTCAAATTCGGACTCGATGGCGTCGCGGACATATTCAAAATCCCGGGCAAGAAAACCAGGGTTCGATCCGTAACCTCCGGCCCGAACAATGACATCTGGTTCACCGGATACAATAAGGGCGTCGTCGGCCGCACGACGGCGGCGGGCCAGATTCAGCTGTTCTCGGCCAAAGTCTCCAAACCGAAGTCGCAGGACATGACGCTTGGTCTGGACGGCAATCTCTGGTTCGCCACCAACGCTGGAAAGCTGGGGAGCACCACTCCCGGTGGAGAGACAAAGCTTTTTAAAATCAAGAACAAAAAGAAAAAGCCCTCCGCACTCACTGTCGGGGGCGACGGGAACATCTGGTTCGTCCAGCAGGCGGGCAAGAACGGGAAGAAAAAGAAGAGCGGGAAAAAGAACCTCGCGCGGATGACACCATCCGGAAAGATGACCGAGTTCCAGGCAAAATCGAGGCTGCGAGACAGCTACGGCATCACCACCGGACCCGACGGGCGGATCTGGTTCTGTGATCCGGAGCGGAAACGGATCGGCCGGGTCGCGCTAAACGGCCGCGACCTCACGTATTTCAAGAAGGGCCTGAAAGGCACGCCAATCAGCATCGTCACCGGTCCGGACAACCAGATGTACTTCGGAGAGAAAGAGGGTCGTATTGGCCGCATATCCGTTTCCGGAAAAATTTCGGAATTTCCGATCCCGGGGGCCGCGGGCACGAAAAAATTTCCGATCCAGGGCCTCACGGTCGGTCCGCAGGGCAATGTCTGGTTCGTCAACAATCGCCGCTCGCAGGTCGGTAAGCTCCGGCTACTGACTGGTAACGTCGATTGCGTGAAAGGGGTCTGGAACAATCTCGAAGCGTGCGGCTGGCCCGGGCCGGACAACACCGGCTATCCGGCCGGCAAATCCCTGCGCAACACATCCGGCCGTATCATCAACGCCGACAACACCGTCATAGAGGGCGAGAAGATTACCGGTGGCCTGGTGATCGATGCCAAGAATGTGGTCGTGAAGAACAGCTGGGTTATTCAAAGCGCCGGCGGCGTAAATGCCAGCGGGGTTATCAAAATCGAACCTGGCGCCAGCGTCACCATCGTGCGCACAACCCTGGACGGAAGCAACGCAACTCATGCCGGCATCTGGTACGAAGGCGCGAGACTGGTGGCTCGCGAAAACAACATCTACGGCGTCAACGATGGCATTTTCAGCTGGGATGGCGACAACTATGTCATCGAGGACAATTACCTGCACGACTTCACCGAGGATGCCGCCAACGGGCATGTGGACGGCTTTCAGACGGAGGGGGCATCCCACGGCATCATCCGGCATAACGTCTTCGACGTTCAGCAGGATCAGACATCGGCCGTGGCTATCTGGAATGGCCGGAGAGACAGCGACGACATCCTGATCGAGAACAATCTGATGGCCGGTGGTGGCTTCACGGTCTACGCCCATGATTACCATCCCTCCTCGGACAATCCCACCGGCGGCAATTCAGTGACCAACGTCCGAATCCTGAACAACAAATTCTCGACGGTACACTACCCCTGCGTCGGAGTATTCGGCGTCTGGTTTGTACGCGGCGCCCCGACAGACCGCTGGAACAGGCTCGGCAACGTGGTTCTGGAAACGCAGCAGAACATCGATTCGAGCAATCCCATCGTGGATGGTTGGGAGTGCCGTTGAACCGGCAGACCGCACTTGCATGATCTGCCGCTGGTGAACGCATGGAATTGCTGCCGTTCCTGACAGGCTGGATGCACTATTTGTCGGCAACACCATCCGCGTTGTCGGCATCGGCAGGAAAAACGTGGCAGGATTTGTGTTCACGCGAAAGGTTATTTCGAAGATTCGGTCAGGCATTCCGGGATGAATACCCAGTCCACTTTTAACTTCGGGTGCGCGTCAAATCCGCTTCGGTATTTCGGAGTTCCTTGGCCGCTCTGATCTACTGACAGCAAATGTCAGTGTCCGGTTTCAGACGGGCAGCTCACCAGGGCCGAAATCGTAACTACCAGGAAAAACGAACCCAGGCTTTCGTCGCGTCAACGCAAAATGACGCAGAATAAAGGTTCGGTCTGGTTACGTTGTATTCATCTAATTCGTCATAATTCCTCGCATTCCAGAGCGAATCAGTTGATTAGCCGATTAGTCTAAGGCTTACAGATCGCTGACCTTGAAAGGGCGAGGACCATGGCCACGAAACCTAAGACGAAGAAAACCGCTGCGGCGGCAACGAAGACAACGGCGCGCAAGACCGCCGCTGCGAAGAAGCCCGCCGCCAAGAAGGCCGCACCTGCGAAGAAGCCTGCCGCTACCAAGGCGAAGGCGCCGGCTTCGCGGACCACTGCCGCGAAGAAGCCCGCCGCGAAGGCTGCTGCCGCCAAGGCCGCCGCAGCGAAGAAGCCTGCAGCAAAGAAGCCTGCCGCCAAGGCAACCGCCGCCAAGAAGCCGGCCACGAAGGCTGCTGCGGCAAAGAAGCCGGCCGCCAAGGCCGCCGCTGCGAAGAAACCCGCGACGACCCGGAAGCCTGCTGCGAAAACGGCGACCGCCAAGGCGGCGAGCACCCGGGCGGCTTCCAGCCGGAAACCCGCAGCTGCCAAATCGGCAACCGCACGCAAGACGACGGCTGCCAAGCCGGCCGCCCGCAAGACGGCAGCCAAGGCACCGGCTGCTCGGAAGACCGCGGCCAAGGCGACGACGACAGCCAGAAAGACGGCGGCAAAACCGCCAGCTGCGAAAAAGCCGGCAGCCAGGAAGACGACGGCCCGGACGGCAGCCAAAAAAAAATAATGCGCTGAAACGGACCGCCAGCCAGAAGGTCCGTTCCAGGAAGACGCGCGCCGAAAAGGTTTCGGCGGCCGATCCTGTCTTCGCCGCCGGTCTCGAGGTTCGCCACTCCATGTGGGGACCCGGCGGCGGCGAGGATCAGATTAATGCGGCCAGCGATTTCGTCTGGCCGATGCAGGAAGTCGTAACCCGCTATTGTTTCGGCGAGACGTGGACGCGTGATGCGTTGCCGCGCAAGGCGCGCAGCATGATCACGCTTGCCATCCTGGTGGCTCAGGGCCGGCCCCACGAATTAAAGGTGCACGTGCACGGCGCGCTGGCAAACGGCTGCACAAAAGAAGAAATCGGCGAAGTGCTCCGGCACGCGATGGTCTATTGTGGCATCCCGCGTGGCGTGGAGGCATTCCGCTGCGCGTCCGAGGTACTGAAGGAACACGGGCTGGACTGAGGGAATGAGCAACAAAAAGACTGTCGGATTTATCGGGATCGGAAACATGGGCTGGCCGATGGCCGCCAACATCGCCAAGGCCGGTCACCCGGTCGTTGCCTATGACGTCGACAAGGAGCGAGCCCGGCAATTCGCCGCAGAGTTCCAGGCAGGCAGCGCGACGACACTGGCCGAGCTTTCGGACTGCGATGTCGTCGTCACCATGCTGCCGACCGGCAAGGAGGTCCGCGAGGCCCTGCTAGAGGCGGAAGACGGCGGCGCCACTGCCCATCTGAAATCAGGCGCGACCGTCATCGACATGAGTTCCGCCGATCCGGTCGGCACCCGCAAACTTGGAACCGATCTGGAACGGTTCGGCATCCGCTTCGTCGACGCCCCGGTATCCGGCGGCGTTCCCCGCGCGAAGGACGGTACGCTGGCGATCATGATCGGCGGCGCCCCCGATACCGTCGCCGAAGCGAAGCCGGTCCTGTCGGCGATGGGCGATCGGTTGTTCGAGGTCGGAGCGCTCGGCTGCGGCCACGCCATGAAGGCACTGAACAACTATCTCGCCGCAACATCCTTCGCGGCGATGAGCGAGGCTGTGCTGATCGGAGAGCGCTTCGGTCTCGATCCGTCAGTGATGGCCGATATCTTCAACGTCTCGACCGGCAAGACCTTCTGCTCGGAGAACCTTTTGAAGCAGCATGTGCTGAGCGGGGAATTCGGGACCGGCTTCACAGCCGGCCTGCTCGCCAAGGATGTCGGCATCGCGTCGGACCTTGGCGAACAGATGGACGTCGACGCGCCGGTCAGCCGGCTCGTCCGCGATCGCTGGCAGGATGCACGCCAGGGCGTGGGGGATGGCGCCGATCATACCCGGGCGGCGCCCTACTGGGCCTCCAAGGCCGTCAACGACAACGCCGGCTAGGGCTCACTGCGAGAGGCGCGACAGCACGGCGTCGGTCACTTCCCGCACGCCGGACTGCCCGCCGATCTCGCAGGTCCGAAGACCGTCCCTGAACGCGTCGTCGACGGCGGCGCGGATCAACCCGCCCGCGTCGGCGGCGCGGGGCTCATCGTGGCGTTCGGCGAGCCATTCGAGCATCATCGCGCCGGACAGGAACATTGCCGTGGGGTTGGCCTTGCCCTGCCCCGCGATGTCCGGCGCCGTGCCGTGGCATGGCTGGAACACGGCATGCTTGTCGCCGATGTCGGCGGACGGCGCGAAGCCCATGCCGCCGATCAGGCCGGCGCCTAGATCCGACAGGATATCGCCGAACATGTTCTCGGTGACGATGACATCGAAGCGCCACGGGCGGCCGACGAAGTCGAGTGTCGAGGCATCGATATAAATATGGTCTGTCGTCAGGCCCGGATGCCGGGCGGCGCGTTCGTCGAACACCTTGCGGAAGAAGGCATACGAGGCGAACACATTTGCCTTGTCGATACAGGTCGCGTGCCCCCTGCCGCCGGCGGCCTTGCGCGTCTCGGCGATGTGCAGCGTCGCATCGACCACGCGCTCGGTTCCCCTGCGGGTGATCAGCAGGCGATCCTCGGCTTCGTCATCGCCGCGGACAGTACCCTTGCGGTGCGAGACGAACAGGCCTTCGGTCGACTCGCGGACGATGACGAAATCCAGCTCCGACCCGCGCGGATCGGCAAGCGGCGACGGCACGCCTGGAATGGAGCGGATCGGCCGGACGCCCGCATAGAGGTCGAGGATCGACCGGAGCTCGATCTGCGGTGCGATCTCGGTGCCGTCGGGATAGCGGATGTCCGGCAATCCGGCTGCCGCCAGCAGGATCGCATCGGCGGCGCGCGCCGCCTCGACGGACTCATCCGGCAGCGCGGTGCCGAGATTCTGATAGGCCCCTGCCCCTGCCTCCACCGTATCGTAAGCAAGCCGGAGCCCTCCGACACGCGCCAGCGCGGCATCGACCACCGCGATGCAAGGGTCGGTGATCTCCAGGCCGATGCCGTCCCCGGGAAACACCGCTATCCTGAATTCGCGCGCCATATCGAATTTGCCTTTCCTGAGACTGTTCCGGCTGTCCTCACGCAAACCGGTTGCCGCGATGTATACACGATCGGCGACGGGCACAAACGTAACCGGCTGAGTCGGGCCAGCGTGCGCAGAACTGCGAAAATGATTCACATACTCCACACAGAGGACTGAAAACGCTTGAGAAAACGCGCTACAATCCACGCGAAAACGGAGGGAACGGAATGACCAACAGGATCGATCTCGGCGGCAAGGTCGCCGTTGTGACCGGTGGCAGGCAGGGCATCGGCGAGGCGATCGTCCGCCGCTTCGCGGCCTCCGGCGCCAGGGTCGTGATCTGGGATCAGGACGGCGCGGGCGCGGCGAAGACAGCTGAATCGATCGGTCCGGAGGTGCAGGCCCTCGACGTGGGGATCACTGACCTCGCCGCCGTCGAAGCCGCCCGCGACGCCGTCCTCGAATCTGAGGGCCGGATCGATATCCTGGTGAACAATGCAGGCATCGCCGGACCGAACGCGCCGACCTGGGACTATCCGACGGAGGACTGGGACCGGATCATGGCGGTCAACCTCACCGGCACGTTCCACTGCTGCCGGGCGGCCGTCCCCTCCATGATCGCCAACAATTACGGCCGCATTGTCAACATCGCCTCGGTCGCCGGCAAGGAAGGCAACCCGAACGCCTCGGCCTACTCCGCCTCAAAAGCCGCGGTCATTGCGCTGACCAAGTCGCTCGGCAAGGAACTCGCCGAATACGACATCGCCGTGAACTGCCTGACGCCGGCTGCGGCACGCACATCGATCTTCGACCAGATGAGCGAGGAGCACATCGGCTACATGCTGTCGAAGATCCCGCGCCAGCGTTTCGTGAGCGTGGACGAAGTGGCCGCACTGGCTGCCTTCGCCGCGTCGGCGGAGTGTTCCTTCACCACCGGCGCCGCGCTCGACATCTCCGGCGGGCGCGCGACCTACTGATCGGCCAACAGCGTCACTCGTAGTCGGGCGTCCACATCGTCCGGTCGATGGCGACCTTCAGCTCTTCGGCGGACATCGGATCGGCGACACCGTCCTCCTGCGCCTGCTTGGCGACCTGCGTGGCGATGTGGCGGGACACCTCGCGGATGTCCTTGAGCGAGGGCAATAGCGAGGCACCGTGTTCCTTCACCGCCGGGGACACATCGACCAGCGCTTCGGCCGCGGCCATGAACATCGCATCGGTCACCCGGCGCGCACCGGCGGCCAGTATGCCGAGCCCCATGGCGGGGAAAACGTAGCTGTTGTTGCACTGGGCGATCGTGTGGGTGACACCCTTGTGCATGACCGGCGCGAACGGGCTGCCGGTTGCAACGACAGCCTTGCCGTCGGTCCATTTCATCAGGTCCGAGGGCGTCGCCTCGGCACGCGACGTGGGGTTCGACAGCGGGAAGACGATCGGGCGATCGGTATGCTTCGCCATCTCGCGGATCACGTCCTCGGAAAACGCGCCGGCCTGACCCGTGGCACCGACCAGAACGGTCGGCTTGGCGTTGGCGACAACATCGGCGAGACCGACCGGCTTC
>CAJQNW010000424.1 GCA_905479765.1 uncultured Tepidamorphus sp.
GTCCAGTCGGAAAAATGGAAAGCGGAAAACCGCAACAGGATCTTCACCGAATACCTGACATTGAGTGATACGGCGGCGTCGCCCGAGGCGACGGGTGTCGCCTCGATCGATCTTTTGATCTGGCCCGAATCGGCCCTGCCCTTCGTCTTTGATTCCGAGCCCGCCGCGCTGCCGGCGATCGCCGCCCTGTTGCCGCCGGGGACGACGCTGATCGCTGGAATGCAGCGACTGGAACGCGATGCCGCAGAGCCGGACGGCTACCGGGTTTTCAACTCCGTCATGACCATCGACGAGACCGGCCAGATCACCGATGTCTACGACAAGGCCTGGCTGGTTCCCTTCGGTGAGTTCCTGCCGTTCCAGTCGCTGATGGAATCCTGGGGCCTGCACCAGCTGACCCAGGTGATCGGCGGCTTCGCCGCGGGCCCCGGACCGAAGACCATGTCGGCGCCCGGTGCGCCGGACTTCCTGCCGCTTGTCTGCTACGAGGTCATTTTCCCCGGCGCCTTCGCGTCGGTGGATGGCCGCCCCGGCTGGATTCTCAACGTCACCAACGATGCCTGGTTCGGCGACAGCCCGGGCCCCTGGCAGCACCTGCGTCAGGCGCGATTGCGCGCGGTCGAAGAAGGGTTGCCGCTCGTCAGGGCCGCGAATACCGGAATCTCCGCGGTAATCGATCCCTACGGACGGATCGTTCGCCGGCTTGGCCTCAACGTGCGCGGCGTCATCGATTCGGGCCTGCCCGAGGCGCTCGGCCCGACGCTGTATCACCGCTTCGGCAACTGGATACTGATGGCCGTTGTTGCGTTTGTGACACTTGCGGCCTTGCGGCTCAAACCCGGCTAACAATAGACGGGAAACCGGTGTAATGTCACCGCCGCCGCGCGCATGCCGAGTGGGCATTTGACCATGCTTCACGCTTGACGCAATCTGCGTGGACTGCGGCACAAAAACCGGCCCGTCCAACGATGACGGCGTCTCGTACAGAACCCGACGGTATCAAATTTGAGCCGTTCCAACGATAAGATCCCATGAATCGTAAGGCACCCAACCCAATCGACATTCATGTCGGCAGCCGCGTTCGACTACGCCGCGTGCTGGTCGGCATGAGCCAGGAAAAGCTGGGCGAGCAGCTCGGCATCACCTTCCAGCAAGTACAGAAGTACGAAAAAGGAACCAATCGGATCGGTTCGAGCCGATTGTATCGTATCTCCCAGGTCCTGGGCGTCCCCGTCGCTTTCTTCTTCGAGGACATACAAGGCCAGGATCCGTCGGAACAAGGCTTCAGCGAGACGCAGTCCGAACGCTACGTGGTCGACTTCATTTCGAGCGCCGAAGGACTTCAGCTCAACAAGGCGTTCCTGCGGATCTCCAGTCCGCGCGTCCGCCGCAAGGTCGTCGAGCTCGTCCAGGCGGTATCGGAAGACGCCGACTAGACGTTTGTGCCATGACCGGCCTCGCTTGACGGGACCGGACCGGGCTGTCACAAAACCGGGCATCGGGAGGCACATCGCCTCCCGAAACCGTTTCCTATCGACCTGGGGAGTTGGCAGCCCGTGGCACGCAGCGACTATCTGTTTACCAGCGAATCCGTATCCGAAGGCCACCCGGACAAGGTCTGCGACCGCATTTCGGATGCGATCGTCGATGCCTATCTGGCCGCCCAGCCGGATGCCCGCGTCGCTGTCGAGACCATGGTCACCACGAACCGTATCGTGATGGCCGGAGAGGTCCGCGGTCCCGCGTCCATCACCCACAGCCATCTCGAGGAAATCGCCCGCCAGGCGGTCAAGCAGATCGGCTATGAGCAGAAGGGCTTCCACTGGCGCGACGCCAATGTCGAGGTCTACGTCCATTCCCAGTCGGCCGATATCGCGCAGGGCGTCGATGCCGCCGGCAACAAGGACGAGGGCGCCGGCGACCAGGGCATCATGTTCGGCTACGCCTGCAGGGAGACGCCGGCGCTGATGCCCGCGCCGATCTACTACGCGCACAACATCCTCAGGTCGATGGCCGATGCGCGCCACTCCGGCGCCCAGCCGGGATTCGAGCCCGACTCCAAGAGCCAGGTCACCCTGCGCTACGAGAACGGCAAGCCGGTCCGCGCCACCTCGATCGTCGTGTCGACGCAGCACGGCGAGGCCTATTCGGTCGACGACGTCCGCGAGATGGTGCGCCCATACGTGATGGATGTGCTGCCCGACGGCTGGATGTGCCCGGAAGAGGAATTCTACGTCAACCCGACCGGCCGCTTCGTCATCGGCGGACCGGATGGCGACGCCGGGCTGACCGGCCGCAAGATCATCGTCGACACCTACGGCGGCGCGGCCCCGCACGGCGGCGGCGCCTTCTCCGGCAAGGACCCCACCAAGGTCGACCGGTCGGCGGCCTATGCCTGCCGTTATCTGGCCAAGAACGTGGTCGCAGCCGGCATCGCCGAGCGCTGCACCATCCAGGTGTCCTACGCCATCGGCATCTCCAAGCCGCTGTCGCTCTACGTCGATCTGCACGGCACCGGCGAAGTCGACGAGGCCAGGCTCGAGACCGTCCTGTCGGAGGTGATGGACCTGTCGCCGCGCGGCATTCGCGAGCACCTGAAGCTCAGCCGGCCGATCTACGCGCGCACGGCGGCCTATGGCCATTTCGGCCGCGAGCCCGAGCCGGACGGCGGCTTCTCCTGGGAGAAGACCGATCTCGTCGACGCTCTCAGGAGCGCGTTTGGCTGAGCGCTTGCCGCAGTCAGGCGCGCCCGGCCACGAGCATGGCCGCCCGTCGCGCGAGCGCAGGCTTCACGGTCGCCAGAAGGGTCACCCGCTCCGCGCCCGGCAGGCGGATCTCGTCGAGACCCTGCTGCCGCGCCTGCGCGTGCCCCTTGATGAACCCTGCCCGGCCGATCTGAAGAGCCTGTTTCAGGCCCCCGTCGAGGCGGTTCATCTCGAAATCGGCTTCGGCGGTGGCGAGCACCTGGCCTTCCGCGCCGGCGACAATCCGGATATCGGGTTCATCGGCTGCGAGCCGTTCGTTAACGGTGTCGCCAAGGTGCTCGTCGAGGTCGAGGAGCGCGCCCTCGCCAACATCCGCCTGCACGATGACGACGCCTGCCAGGTGATCGACTGGCTGCCCGATGCCGCGCTCGACCGGGTCTGGCTGCTCTACCCCGATCCTTGGCCGAAGCGCCGCCATCGCAAGCGGCGGTTCCTGTCGGGCGATAACCTCGATGCGCTCGCCCGTGTCATGAAGCCGGGCGCCGAGCTGCGCTTTGCCACCGACATCGCCGATTATGCCGACCGCAGCCTCAGGCTGATCGCCGGCAGGGACGATTTCGAATGGACCGCCAGGCGCGGCGACGACTGGCGCATTCCCTGGCAGCCCTGGCCCGGCACCCGCTACGAGGCGAAGGCGATCAAGGCCGGGCGCATGCCCTGCTATCTCACGTTCAGGCGGCTCTGAGCGGCCCGGACGCAGGGAGCGGTCGCGGACCGGGGCAGCTCGAAAATATCGGCAAGCTATCAGTTAGGCGAATAGACTCTTCCGCAACGGCACGATAGCCTTTGCGATCTGTAGTCGGGATCGCTGATCATGATATTGGGGATGTCGGTTTCAATCTTCACAGCCGTGCATGTCGCGATAAGCCTCGCGGCCATCGCCTCGGGCCTTGTCGTCCTGGCCGCCATGCTGACGCGTCGCAATCCATCCGGATTGACCGGTCTGTTTCTCGCAACCACGCTGCTGACCACCCTTACGGGTTTCCTGTTTCCGGTCAGCGCCCTCACGCCGGCACTGGTCGTCGGCGCGGTCTCGCTGGGTCTGCTGATCGCGGCGATCCTGGCGCGCTACGCGTACTCGACACATGGTCTGTGGCGCCCGCTCTATGTCTTCACCGCGATCGCGGCACTCTATCTCAATGTCTTCGTCCTCATCGTGCAATCCTTCCAGAAGATCGCGGTGCTGCAGGCGCTCGCGCCCACCCAGTCCGAGCCCCCCTTCGTCGTGACCCAATTGATCGTTTTGGCGCTGTTCGTCTGCGCCGGTGCCTTTGCTCTCGCCCGCTTCCGCCCGCTTGCCGCTGCCGCGGTCTGAGACGGGGCGGGTTCGCTTCGAACTCGGCCGCGCGGTCGCAGCGTCTTTCCCGCCAATCGACCAGGGCCGCGCATCGCGGCCCGGAAAATGGATCAGTCAATGCCCACCATCACTGTCCCGGACGGAACCGAAATCTATTACAAGGACTGGGGCTCCGGTCAGCCGGTGGTCTTCAGCCACGGCTGGCCGCTGTGCGCCGACGCCTGGGAAGCGCAGATGATGCTCATGGCCTCCAACGGCTATCGGGCGATCGGACACGACCGGCGCGGTCATGGGCGCTCCAGCCAGCCCTGGGGCGGCAACGAAATGGACACCTACGCCGACGATCTGGCCGCGCTGATCGAGACGCTTGATCTGACCGACATCATCCTCGTCGGCCACTCGACCGGCGGGGGCGAGGTCACCCGCTATATCGGACGTCATGGCACGGGCCGTGTCGCCAAGGCGGTGCTCGTCGGCGCTGTGCCGCCGCTGATGCTGAAGACCGACGCCAATCCGGGCGGGCTGCCGATCGACGTCTTTGACGGCCTGCGCGCCGGATCGCTGGCAGATCGCTCGCAGCTCTACAAGGATCTCGCTTCCGGGCCGTTCTTCGGCTTCAACCGGCCGGGCGCCAAGGTGTCGCAGGGCCTGATCGATTCGTTCTGGCTTCAGGGCATGATGGCCGGACACAAGGGCACCTATGACTGCATCAAGGCGTTTTCCGAAACCGATTTCACCGAGGACCTGAAGAAATTCGACGTGCCCACCCTGATCCTGCATGGCGACGACGACCAGATCGTGCCGATAGACGCCTCCGGCCGCGCGTCGGCGAAACTGGTGAGGAATGCGACGCTGAAGGTCTATCCCGGCGGTGCTCATGCGCTGATGGACACGGCCAGGGATGAGCTGAATGCCGATTTGCTGGCATTCGCCGGGGCCTGATCGGCCGGTTTCTGCGCTTTATCTCCTTTGCCTGGCGCGCCGGGCGGGTTGTTGGGCCTGGCGGCAATCGCAGGATCCGCCTTGCATCTGTCCGCCTGGAAGTATATCTAGTTGGAAATTCCAACTCATGATGTCAGTGACGGATTGAGGGTGGGTCCCCTGGGCCCGCTCCTTTAGCTGTTACGAGCATCGCGCAGGGGACCTGACGCACCGCCATGCAGGCGATCCGACCGACCGATACAGACGCACCGAACAGCGGCCCCGATTCCGGGCCTGAATCCGGAGTCGTGCCTGGCGTTGGCGAGGATCCGCGCATCGTGCGCGAGACCGGGCTTGCCGCGCGCGTCGCCGCGATCGCCGAGCCGGTGGCCGCCGACCTCGGCCTGGATCTGGTCCGCGTGCGGATCAGCGGGCGCGAGGGCTGCACCGTCCAGGTGATGGCGGAGCGCCCGAG
>CAJQNW010000425.1 GCA_905479765.1 uncultured Tepidamorphus sp.
GCGACCACCGAGCCGAGGTCCGCCTCTTCGATGTCGTACTCCATTTTCCCGGCAACCATTTTCTCGATATCGAGGATGTCGTTGATCAGATGCGCGAGGTTCTCGCAGTTCTCATAGGACAGATTGAGCAACCTCGCGGCCTTGTCGTCCAGGTTGGCGCCTGTCCGGTGTTTGAGCAGGCCAAGCGAGCCCTGGATGGCGGTCAGGGGCGTTCTTATTTCGTGATTGACGGTTGAAATGAACTCGTCTTTCAGGATCTCGATCTGCTTGCGTTCCGAAATATCGCGAATGATTCCGCTGAAAAGGCGTCGATTGTTCGAGGTTAATTCGCTGATCGAGATTTCCATCGGAAACACGCTTCCGTCACGGCGCACGGCGGACAACTCCGCCGTCTGCCCGATCACATGCGCCTCGCCGGTAGCAACGTACCGGGCAAGCTGGGTCCGGTGTGTGTCAACATACTCGTCAGGCATGAAGATCGTGACGTTCTTCCCGATTGCGTCTTCGGCCGGATACCCGAAAATGCGCTCGCAGGCCGGATTGTAGCTGTCGATGATTCCGCGTTCGTCGATGGTGATGATTCCGTCGACGACGTTGTCCAAGATCGAACGTATCTTTTCCTCACTGATCGCCAGCGCGCGCGTTTTCATGTCGAATGCCCGCGCCAGTTCGCCAAACTCGTCGTTTCGCGTTAACGGGAGGTCCGGCAGCCGGTCATTCGTGGCCGTCATGTTTATTTCATCAACCATGGCCCTCATCGGTTTCGTGAATTTTCGCACGAGAACAAATGAAAAAACCAAACACAGCGCCACCAGTATTATGAAATACACGATGCTGAAATCGCGCGCCGCGTAGACCGGCGCAAGGAGTTCGGATTTGGGTATATGAATGATGGCGCCGAGGAAGCTTCCCATATCACCGGGATTTACAAGGATCCGAACGAAATACGCGACCTCATCATCCGTAATGATCAGTTGCTCCGACAGGCTTGAAGATAGAGCGGAATACAAAATTCTCGGAGGTTTGTATTTGTAGTTGGAATGGAGCTCGAAAAATCCAGCAGTTTCATCCGGAGAGTATTTTATGTAGTCGCCTGAACTATTGAAAACGATAGCCTCTTCGCGCGGAGAAATATCCTTAAATGTATTCAACAGCATTTCGCTGTAGTTGGAGTTTATAACCAGCATTCCGAACAGTTGGCCATATTGGTCATAAACAGGCATCATGGTTCGTATGGTCGGCACCAGATCGGCGTCGGTTGATCCCATCTCTCGGTTGTAGGTTACATCTGAAAACAAGACGTCGTCGCCTTGTGTCTTTACCGTCTTCTCGAAGTAAGCCTCGGTCGCCTTCTGCTGAAGCTGTTCGACCGGCACCGCTTCGACGCCGAACGCAAGGCGGTTTATCCGGACGATCTCCCTTCCCTGGTCGGCTATTCCGATCAGCCGGATCTGGAAGTAGTCCGGCCGCACGCTCATCAGCGATGAGAAGATCGTCGCGAGCCTGTCGCGCCAAAGCTCGATCGACGAGCCGTCCAGGGGATCGGTTCCACCGTTCAAGGTGCTGCGAATAATGCCCTGGACAGGCGGAGTCAGGGACAGGATTTCGGTGTCGCCCGCCATATGGTCGTAGGGTATTTTGAATCGCTCGGCCATCAGCCGGGTTTCGCCAGCCAGTTTTTCCGTAGCACTTTTCAGAACGACTTTTTCCAGCTGGAAGTAGCCGATGGTGCTGACGATGGCGGTGCCGATAAACACGGAAACGCAGGTTAGCCAAATGATTTTCTTGGCTAGGGAATTCGTCGCGATATCAAATAATCGAATCCAGGGGCGGAATAACCCGCTCGTCTGCATCACCGTAAATTTTTTCATATATCGGTGCACGCGTTTGGTTCAGGTGCGAACCAGGATTTCGCACGCCGTAGGGGGAACCTGAAATCTGGTCGGTTTCTGACCCTATAAATAGACGGCAAATAATAAGGGTTGGTTATTCCCAGCCGTCGGATTCTAGGGAATGACAGGCTTTTTCCGCCCCGCGCGTGCCGGGCCGGCTGTGTCTGTTACCAGGAATGTGGCGCCGGTCGTTGCGAACCGGAGGCGCACGGCCAGATGGAAAATGTGAGATTGCAGGTCGACGACGACGATCGGTTCGGCTGCAGGCGGCCGCATGGCTTTAGCCGGAGAAGGCGCCTTTCAATTTTTCCGCCAGTTCAGCCAATGCGTCCTTGTCCGCCATCGTCGTGCCGTGCGGTTTCAGGCTTTCGCCTTCCCAGCGCGGGATGATGTGGATGTGCAGGTGGAAGACCGTCTGCCCGGCACCGGCGCCGTTGAACTGCTGGATCATGAACCCGTCCGCCCCAAGCGCGGCGACCAGCTTCGGTGCCAGCTTCTGGACGACCGCCATCAGTCCGGCCAGATCGGCCGGGTCGATATCGGTCAGGTCGGTCGCCTTCGCCTTGGGGATCACCAGCATGTGGCCGTTCGAGCGCGGCATGATGTCGAGGAACGCGAACGTGTCGTCATCCTCGTAGACCTTGAAGCACGGAATCTCGCCGCGCAGGATCTTGGCGAAGATGTTGTCGTCGTCATAGGCGGCCATGGCGCTCTCCGATGCTCGAAAATTCGCGCCAACAAGCCAGATGGCATTCGCGCGGTCAAGAAGGTGCCGGTGATGTTGTCGAAAGCCGCGGCGTTGCTATATGCCGTCGGGGCAGTCCTGCCCGCGAACATGGAGCGTCCTAATGGGTATCAAGCCGCTATTCACCGCCGTCGCAACCGCTACCGGAGGCCGCAACGGCCATTCCGAAGCAGCGGACGGGTCCGTCTCGGTCAATCTGTCGGTTCCCAAGGAAATGGGCGGACCGGGCAAGCCCGACACCACCACGCCGGAACATCTGTTCGCCACCGGCTATGCGGCCTGCTTCGGTGGCGCACTCGATTTTGTCGCTAGCCAGCAGAAAAAGAATGCCAAGGACGCCGCGATCACCTGCAGCGTCACGATCGGGCCCCGCGACGAGGGCGGTTTCGGGCTGATGGTGAAGCTGCACGTCAAGGACACGAGCCTGCCGCAGGCCGAGCTGTTGGCCTTGGCGAACGAGGCGCACGAAAAGATCTGCCCCTATTCGCACGCCACCCGCGGCAATGTACCGGTCGAGATCGAGGTGGAAGGCGCCTGAACCGGCGTTCGCGCAGGCGGCGGGGTTGGTCCCCGCCGCCCCGGGGTCTCGTTCAGCGTTTGCCTTTGGCTGCACCCGCCTTGGTCGCGGCGGGGACCTCTATGAGCTTTCCGGATTTCACGTCGTAGATGTAGCCGTAGACCGGGATCCGTCCGGGCACCAGCGGGTGGCCCCGGATGCGTTTCACGTCCTCGACGACGCTTTCGGCGAGATCGGAGATCGTCAGCCAGTCGATGTACTTTCCTTCAGCCGACCCGCCGCGCTTGCCGTGGTCGTGCCAGCCGTCGGCGTCGACCGTGGAGGTCTCCAGGCTCGACCCCAGAAGATCGCGCATGATGTCATCGGTGAAGGTTTCCATGCCGCAGTCGGTGTGATGGATGACGAACCATTCGCGCGTGCCGAGCAGCTTGTAGGAGATCACCAGCGAGCGGATCGCATCGTCGCTGGCCCGGCCACCGGCGTTGCGGATGACGTGCGCATCGCCTTCCGATAGCCCGGCATATTTCGCCGGATCCAGCCGCGCATCCATGCAGGTCAGAATCGCGAAGGCACGGGCCGGCGGCATCGCCAGATCGCCCTTGTCGAATTCCTTGACGTACTTCCTGTTCGCAGACAGTACCTCTTTGAGAACCTTGCTCATGAATTCCTCCCCTGACGTTGTATCTGGTCGCGCACACG
>CAJQNW010000426.1 GCA_905479765.1 uncultured Tepidamorphus sp.
TCCGAGATGATGAGGCCCAGGGCCGCCAGCAACAGCGGCGCGGCGGTGACCGGGGTGGAGGCGAGCCAGTTGATCAGGAACTCGAGGCTCATTCAGCCACCTTTTTGTTTTCGCGGTCCGTAACGGTCATGCCCGCCTCCAGATGATCCGGTAGCGCACGAACAGTTCCGACGCGGTGACGCTCATGACGATGATCGCCTGCAGCAGGTCGATCACGCCGGCGGGCAGATTGTAGAAGATCTGTATGGACTGGCCGCCGACATAGAGGCCACCGAGCAGGAATGCGACGACGACGGCCGCCAGCGGATTGTTGCGGGCGAGGAAGGCGATGACGATGCCGGAGAACAGATACCCGCCCGAGAACGTCGTCGTCAGCCGGTATTCCTGACCCGCCACCACGACGAAGCCGGCAAGCCCGGACAGCGCGCCGGACAACAGTACGGAGCCGGCGACGACGGCGGTGACCGGCAGCCCGATCGCCTTCGACATGCGCGCGTTCGAGCCGACGAAGGTCATGAACAGCCCGATCCGGGCTCGCTGGATCAACCACCAGACGACGATGCCGGCGGCCAACGCGACCCAGATACCGGAATCCACATCGCCGAAGCCGATGCGCGGCAGCCGTTCGACACTTTCCAGCTGCGGGCTATGGGGAAACCGGTCGGGATCCTGCCAGGCCCCGTAGAGCCGGTCCTGCAGGAGCTGGAAGGCGACATAATTGAGCAGCAGCGTCGAGATGATCTCGTTGACGTTCAGCTTGAGTTTCAAGAGCAGCGGGATCACCGTCCACAGCGCGCCACCTGCAAGCCCGCCGATCAGCATCAGCGCCAATCGCGTTTCCGGCGGCCCAATGTCGTTGAGCGCGAAGAAGGCCGCCCCCATGCCGCCGAGGATCAACTGGCCTTCCAGGCCGATGTTCCAAAACTGCACCCGGAATGCCATCGCGGCACTGAGACCCACCAGGATCAGCGGCGTGCACTCGACCAGGACGTTGGCGAGCCCCTTGGCGTTGAAGAAGGTATAAAGGACGAATTCCTCGTAGATGCCCTTCGGCGCGACACCGGAGGCCCAGAGCACGGCGACGCCGATCGCAAGCCCGCATGAAAGGCTCAGCGCCAGGATCAGCCCGTGCTTCCAGGCCGGCATTCGCTGGCGCACTTCCAACGTCACGCGGCCGAGACCGCGCCGGGCCTCGGCGGGCGTCGGGTTCGAGCTGACCGTTTCCGTCGTCATGCGATGCGTTCCCGGTCCGTTACTGTCTCAGGCATGGCCAACCATCAGCGCGCCAACCTCATGGCGATCGGCCGGCGCGGTAAATTCGCCGACGATACGGCCCCGGTTGATGACGCCGATACGGTCGGAAATCTTCAAGATCTCGTCCAGATCCTCGCTGATCAGCACGACGCCAGCGCCCCTGTCGCGTGCCTCGATCAGCACGCGGTGGACGGCGGCGCAGGCGCGCACGTCGAGACCGCGCGTGGGCGAATGGACGATGAGCAGGCGGGCGTCGCCGCGCAGTTCGCGGGCCAGCACCAGCTTCTGCGCGTTGCCGCCGGACAGGAGCCCGGCCCTTGTGGCGGGCGCCGCGCCGGCGATCTCGAATTCGGAAATGGCATCCTGCGTCGCCGCCGCGATGCGGCCGCGCCTCGTCCAGACCGCATTGCCGAACTCGCCGCGATCGACGCCGGCGATGACATAGTTGTCGGCGACGCTCATGTCCTCCGCAAGCCCGTAGACCATGCGCTCGGCCGGCACGAAGGCAATGCCGCGCTGGCGCAACGCCCGCACGTCGGCCTCTGTAACGTTCTCGCCGTCCATCAGGATATGGCCGCCGTCGACCCTGTCGAGTCCGACGAGGGCCGCGGCAAGTTCGGTCTGGCCGTTGCCGCCGACGCCGGCGACCCCGTAGATCTCGCCGCCGCGCACCGTCATGCCGAGGCCGTTCAGGGCAGATGCGCCGTCGATGCGGTTCAGCGTGATGTCCTGGACTTCGAGCACGATGCCGTGCTCGGTGGGCGGGCGGTGCTGCACGTCGGCGATTGCCGATCCGACCATCATCTTCGTGAGGTCGGCGGGAGTCGCGTCTTTCGACGTCGTCGTGGCGATCTTCTTGCCGCCGCGCATGACGGTAACCGTATCGGTGTAGGCCGGCACTTCGTGGAGCTTGTGTGTGACCAGGACGACGGCCGCGCCATGCTCGGCCACCACCCGCATGGTCGACAGCAGCGCCCGGGCCTCCTCGTCGGTGAGGACGGCGGTCGGCTCGTCGAGGATGATGATGCGGGCGCCGCCGAGCAGCACCTTGATGATCTCGGCGCGCTGCTGCTCGGCGACCGACAGCGTATCGATGCGCGCATCGGGATCGAGCCCGAAGCCGAGCTTGTCAGACTGTTCGGCGATCAGCTCGCGGGTCTTCCGGAGGCCCGCGCCGTAGGCGCCCTGCGGGTTGGCGAGCAATATGTTCTCGGCGACGGTGAACGGCGTGACCAGCTTGAAGTGCTGGTGGACCATGCCGATGCCGCGGGCCTTCGCCTGGCTCGGATCATTGTCGGTCAGTTCGGTGTCTTCGAGGAAGACGGCGCCCTCGTCCTGGGCATAGAGGCCGGCGACGATGTTCATCAGCGTCGACTTGCCCGCACCGTTCTCGCCGAGCAGCGCGTGGACCATGCCCCACTCGATATCGAGCGACACGCGGTCGAGCGCCGGGCGTCCGTCGAACGTTTTGGTGATGTCGCGCAGCGACAGGGCGATGCCCATCAACTTCCCCCGGATTCGCCCGTCCGCAAGCATATTTTGATCGCCGGACAGGCGGGACGGAGCATGGCCCCGTCCCTATAGTGTGACACGAATTCAGAATGCCATCCGGCACAGTGCCATTAATTCAGGGAGCCGACGACACCCTTCACCAGATAGTCCATGCCCCACATCTGGCCGTCATCCGGATGGGCGCCGGCGGCGACCTTCTCGCTGCCGTCCTGGCCGGCGACCGGGCCTTCGAAGACATGCTTGCCGTCGATGATCTCCTGCCGCGCGGCCATGACCTTCTCCTTGACGTCGGCGGGGACCGCGTCGCTGAGCGCGATGTCGGTGCCGCCGTTCTTGATCGACAGGAAGGCGCCGTAGGGCTGCATTTCGAGACCGTCCGTCGAGGCGGCCTTGAGCGCGGGCGTCAGAAACTTGTCCCAGACCCAGACCGACGAACACATCGTCGAATCGGGCGCGAACTCGGTCATGTCTCGGTGATGCCCGGTCGCCATGACGCCCTTTTCCTGGGCGACGACGGGAACCGCCGGCGTGTCGACGTGGATGCCGATCACGTCGACGCCCTGCTCGATCAGGGCAAGCGCTGCCTCACGCTCCTTGACGGGATCGTACCAGGCGCCGGTGAAGACGACATTCACCGTGGCGTCGGGGTTCATCCGCTGGGCGCCGAGCGCATAGGCGTTGACCGTCCAGGTGACGAGCGGCAGCGGGTTGGCGGCGACGAAGCCGAGCTTGCCGGTCTTGCTCATCGCGCCGGCGACCATGCCGCAGAGATATTGGCTCTCGTAGGTGCGCCCGTAATAGGACATCAGGTTCGGGCCGTTGGTGATGCCGGCCGGATTGAGAAACAGGACGTCGGGATGCTTTTCGGCGAGTTCCTTGAACGTGTCCGAATAGCCGAAGGCCGATCCGAGAATCACGTTGTAGCCGCGGTCGATGTAGCGCTCGACGGCGGGACGGATCTGGGTCGCCACTTCCTCCACCTTCTCGGTAAAGGGAATCTCGATCCCGAGATTTTCCTCCACCTTGACGCGTGCCTCGTCCAGCGCCTGCACCCAGCCGCCGTCATTCTTGACGTTGAAATAAATGAAGGCGGGTTTCATCTCGCCTTCGACCTTGAACGTCTCGGCGTTTGCCGCGCCGACTGCCGAAACCGACAGCGCCGCCGATAGCAAGCCACCCAATACCAGTCGTGATACAGCCATTTTCGTTCTCCCTCGATCGATAGGCCTGTTCGAAAAGAGAATACCCCGCTCGTGCTCCATCCCACAGCGTATCCTCTATATGGACAATTTATCCATTTTTTGAAATTGACGTCCAGTGGGTAATCGCGATTGATCGCCTGCCGGATACCGTCTTGTTGCCGATTGTCTGCCTGTGCATTATGCAACAGCGACTTGTTTGAGCATGATTCACCAGTTGCCTGGCGCGCCCGGAACGGGTTGACGTCACGGGACGGGAACCGCAGCGAGGACGACATGGCCCTGAAGGGCATCACACGGGCGCTCGACGTTCTCTCCCACATCGCCGTCAATCCCGGACGCGCCTCCGAGATCGCCGACCGCATGGGCGTCGCCTGGGCGACCATGCACCGCACGCTGAGCCAGCTCGAGAAGGGCGGCTTCCTGCGCCGCGATCCCGATACCAACCGCTATGTCATCGGCCAGAAGATGTGGATGATCGGGTCGGCCTACATGGCCAACCATCCCACCTTCAACAAGGCGCTGCCCTACCTGTCGGACGCGGTGATCCGCAGCCAGGCGATCGTCCAGTTCGTCGAGCGCGTCGATTATTCGGCGATCGCCCTGTTCACCCAGTCTGCGACGCATGAGCTTCTGCCGATGACGACGCTTGGCTACGCGTTCCCGCTGCACGCGGGTTCCAAAGGCCAGGTGCTGCTCGCCTACGCCGAACCGGCCTTCATCGAGGATTATCTTTCCCGGCCGCTGGCCAAGCTGACGCCGAAGACCATTACCGACCCTGTCCAGCTGAAGGAGCAGCTTGAGCTGATCCGCACACAGGGCTACTCGGAGACGGAAGCCGACGTGCAGGTCTTCACCCGCTCCGTCGCAGCCCCGGTCTTCGACCGCTCCGACAAGGTCGTCGCCTCGGTGTCGTTCATCGAGATGCGCTCCGACACCACGTCGGAGAGCCGCAGGCCCAAGCAGATCGAGCTGGTCTGCCAGGTTGCCAATTCGGTCTCAAGCGCGCTGGAATGGAATCCCGGCAGCCGCTGGGCCGACGCAGGCGCCTGAGGCGCCTGCCGGATTATTTTTGGCCAATCACTTCCGGCAAATCACTTGCGGCCGGCGTCGCCGCCTTCCTTGCGCTCGGTATAGGAGCCCTGCAGGTTGGTCATCATGTCGACCAGCGCGTCGACCGTGACCTCGAGAAACTTCTTGCCCGATTCAGCGCTGGCCACATGGGGATTGCCGAAGATCGAGGCGTGGTTGGACTCAGGGTCCGGCCGGCGTCCATAGGTGCGGATCGGCTCCATCGGCGCGATCAGGTCCCAGCCGACGAGCGGCGTATGGACGCCTTCGATCCGGTCCATGTGGACGAGCTCGGGGCGGGTGGCGAGCTGGAACGAGGTCTCGTACTCGCCGGCGTGGCCCATGCCGCCGACCTCGGACTTGCGCAGCGCATGAGCGGCGGCGGCACCGGGCTCCCAGTAGCTGACGGCGGTGACCTTGAACTCGTAGGGACCGTCGAAATCGTCGATCAGGCGCCGGGCGACCTGGTCGTTCGCGGTGCCGTTCGGCCGGTTGCCGTTGAGGATCAGGAGCTGCTTGAAACCCTGTTTGATCAGTGCGGCGCCGATTTCGTAGACGAGCTGCTGGTAGGTCGGGATCGACAGCGAGATGGTGCCGGGGAAATGCTCGAAGGTCTTGGAGACGGCGTAGGCGACGGGCGGAACGACGACCGCGTCGATACGCTCGGCCAGGGCTACGGCCATCCACTCGGCCTGATGGGTATCGGTGTCGCAGGGCATGTGCGGCCCGTGCGATTCGGTCGCGCCTGTCGGAATGATGACGAGTTTGTCGCCGTCGATCGCCGCGCGAACATCGTCGTAAGTCATATGTGCGATACGAACTTCCATGCCGTTCTCCCTCGGTCGAGACCCGCTTGATATATCCGCATACTGGATACAATATGCTGACAGAGGACACAATAATTCTCATCGAACATCCCGGCAGCCACGCCGGCGGGTTCGGAACACATGCCAGCGAGGACAGTCGGCCGCATGCAGGAGATTTCCGAGAGCTTCACGGTTCCCCAATCCGCCGACCGTGTCTGGACGGCGTTTCAGGATGTGCCGAAGGTGGTGACCTGCATGCCCGGCCTCACCTATCTCGGCGAACAGGGTCCGGACACGCATGGCGGCCGGGTGAAGATGAAGCTCGGCCCGATCACCGCGAACTTCGAAGGCAAGGCAACTTTCATCAAGGTCGATCCGGACAGCCGGGCAGCCGAATTGGAAGCCTCCGGCGTCGACAAGAAGGGCGGCAGCCAGGCACGCGCCGAGGTCACGTATTCGATCGAGGAGATATCCGCGTCGGAGTCGCTGGTCGTCATGTCGGGCGCGATCAAGCTGACCGGCGCGCTCGCCCATCTCGGCCGCTCGTCCATCGTCAAGGACGTCGCCCGCCATCTGACCGAACAGTTCGCCGCCAATCTCAGGCAGATGCTGGCCGATACCGCAGAGGCCCGCGACGTTGAGCCGGACACCGGTTCTTCGACGCCGCCGAGAACGGAGGCGTCGCAAGCCAGCGCGATCAGCGGGTTCGCGCTGCTGAAGGTTATTGTGCGGGGCTGGCTGCGGCGTTTGGGCCTGGCCTCGTAGACAAGGCGCCGGATCTACACAGGCAGGCTCGGGACTAGCGCGGGTTCTGGCGCCGCGTCACTGGGTATGCACCCAAAGGACGATGGCATCCTCGTCGCCCTGCGATGTCCAGACATGGCCGGTATTCGCGTCGTAGTACATGGAGTCGCCCTCGTTGAGCACGACGGGGGCATAGATGTCGCTATGCACGACCAGGGTACCGCTCAGAACAGTCACGAACACTTCAGCGTTGTAGCAGGCCCATTCGGAATACTCCTTCGTGTCGCGGGCACGGACCCGGGTGCGAATAGGCGCCATCTTCTTCTGCGCCAGATCGCTGCACAGCCAGACATTGTCGCAGGTGCCGGTCGGACTGAACTTGCCGTCGTCGAAGCGGGTGATGCTCTGTCGGCCGGTCGCGCCGCCGCTGTCATCGGTGAGGAGCGTTGCCGCGTCTATCCTGAAACCGCTCGCGATTCTCGACAGCGTTGTCACAGTCGGGGAAAGCGCTTCCCGCTCGATCTTGGAAAGCGTCGAAACCGCGATACCGGTCTCGCGGCTGGCATCTTGAAGGGTCCAGTTCCGCTCCCTGCGCAGCTGCTGCAGTTTCGCACCGACCTCCAACACCTTCGGATTCCCTGACAGGGCAGCCTCCGGTTCACGGATATCGATGTTCATGCGGAGCTCCTTTCAACTGAAGCGTTTGAGCACGCCGTATGCGACCTCCAGTAGTGGCCACCTCTGCTGACGTAGTCATTTTCCATGTCCGGCACCATACCCATGGCACTTGAGGAAACGAATATTTTTTTCTCTTCCGCAAAATTTGAGCCTGTGTAACCGTAACGCACGGCTCCGCACCGGGTGCCCGATGCTTTTTCCCCGCTGACGCCAGGATGTCCAGAAAAAGCAGGCGAATCCGGCGAACAAGATTGCAGACATGGCGTACTTGAACATCGCCGACTATCGACGCGGGGCGAAACGGCGGCTGCCGAGAGGCATCTTCGAGTATGTCGATCGCGGATCCGAGGACGAAATCGGACTTGCCGCGATCAGGCGGTCGCTGGATGACCTCCGCTTCGTACCTCGGGTCTTGCGGGATGTGTCCGAGCTGGATCTGTCCGCCGACATCTTCGGCAATACCCTGCCCTGCCCCCTGATCATCGCGCCAACGGCCGCTGCCGGCCTGCTGTGGTATGACGGGGAGGTCGCGCTGGCGCGTGCGGCGAGCCAGGCCGGCATTCCTTTCTGCGTGGCGACGCAGTCGATGACGTCCATCGAAGATATCAGGGCACGCGCGCCAGGCGCTGATCTCTGGTTCCAGCTCTACGTCTGGCGGGACCGGGAAATGGTCCGGACACTGCTCGACCGGGCAGCAGCGGCCGGGGTCACAACGCTCGTTCTGACGGTCGACACGCCTTTGGCTCCGAAGCGCGAGTACAACACGCGCAACGGCTTCGCGATTCCGATCGTGCCGTCGATCGCAGCCGGTTTCGACGTCGCCAGCCATCCGCGGTGGGCGTGGCGCGTGCTGCTGCGCTATCTGCGCGAAAGCGGGATGCCGACCTACGCCCACTACCCGGCCGCGTTTCGAACGTCGATCGCCCGCGAAGCGATCGCCGAAAACGTCAAGCTCTCCGAGCGCGTGACTTGGGACGACGTGGCCGAGTTGCGGCGCCAATGGCGGGGGCGGCTCGTGGTCAAGGGTGCGCTGCACGTCGACGATGCCCGACAGGCCGTGGCCAGCGGCGTCGATGGAATCGTGGTGTCCTCGCATGGTGGCCGCAATCTGGATTCAGCGGTGTCCCCCGCTGACGTACTCCCGCAAATCGCCGAGGCTGTCGGACACCGGTTGACCGTGTTCGCCGACAGCGGCGTCCGACGCGGCAGCGACGTGGTCAAGCTCCTTGCCCTGGGGGCGAAGGCCGTACTGCTCGGTCGGTCGATGCTTTACGGAACGGCGGTTGCCGGGACGGCGGGGGCCTCGGGCGTCCTGGATATCCTTCGCGAAGAAATGTGCCAGAGCCTGGCGTTCCTCGGACAATCCTCCATCAGCCATCTGCCTCCGGACCTGATATTCGGCCAGAGCCGTTCGACCCCGGATGACCGGCAGAATCCCTAGCGGAGGCGCCGCTTTTTCGGACTGCCAAATTTCTATTAAAAGAAAAGATTGCCCCTATAAGACAATCGTGCCACGATTTTTCAAGACGTTGTTTCAGGCCGTTCAGCGAGTGGAGCCGAATGTTGGAACAGACAGAAGGCCGCGGTGGAAAGGGTCAGGTGCCGGCGCACCGCCGATCCGTCATGCGGCCTTCGAGACCGGGGGAAGTCGCGCAGAACGGTCCCTCCTGTCTTACGGGATTGATCGACGCCGTGACCCGGCTCCGACCGCTTCCGCGATCGGGGGGATCCATGCGCCGCGCCGCCTTTCGCGCGGACGTGCCTGGAATTGCCGGCAGCGATCGATGCCACGCCTTCGAATGATCAATCAAACAACAGGTGGGACAAACATGATTTCCTTTTCGAAGCTACTACGTCAGCTGGCACCCGCGGCATTGGCGATCACCGCGATGCTCTCGCCCGCGTTTTCCGGCGACGCCCGGGCTCAGACCATCGTGAAGTTCGCCACCGTCGATTGTGAAGGCGACCTGATCGACTGCCCGTACTACGCCTACACGGAGATCTTCAACCAGGTGCTGGAAGCCGGCACCAACGGCCGCTACGCCTTGCAGGTTTTCCCGAACTCGCAGCTCGGCGACCTTGAGTCTCTCACCGAACAGACCGCGCGCGGCATCATCCAGATGACGGCGGGACAGAACGCCGGCCAGCTCGCGGGCTACTACCCGAGCATTCAGATCGTCGAAATGCCCTACACGTTCCCCTCGCTCGAAGTGGGCCGGGCGGTGATGCAGGGCGAGTTCGGCCAGGAACTGTCGCAGGCGGTGGCCGAGGCCAGCGGCATCCGCATTATCTCCTGGCTGCCGTCGGCGTTCCGCAGCTTCTCCAACAACGTGCGGCCGATCAAGACTCCGAAAGACATGGAAGGTCTGAAGATCCGCGTGCAGCCGGTCCCGATCCATCTCGCGATGGTCGACGCGCTGGGCGCGTCCGGTACGCCGATCGCCTGGGGCGAACTCTACAACGCCCTCCAGACCGGCGTCGTCGACGGTGAAGAGAACGCCCCTTACGTGATCCTTCTCGGCCACCTGGAAGAGGTGCAGAAGTACTACACGCTGGACAATCATCTGCTGAACAT
>CAJQNW010000427.1 GCA_905479765.1 uncultured Tepidamorphus sp.
CCTGTTGGTGCTCATCGCGGTGCGCGTTCCCGTCGCGATCGCGATGGGCGTCGTCGGCATCTGCGGCGGAGTGTATCTCAACGGCTGGTTCAGCCTCGGCTTCGTACTGGGTTCGCAGCCATTCGTCACCTCTTCCAGCTATTCGCTGTCGGTCATACCGCTCTTCGTGATGATGGGGGCCTTCGCGTCTCGGGCAGGCCTGTCGGGTGCGCTCTACCAGTCGCTCAACTCGCTGATCGGGCATTGGCGCGGCGGGTTGGCCTCGGCGACGGTCGGGGCCTGCGCGCTGTTTGGATCGGTCTGTGGATCGAGCCTTGCAACAGCGGCGACGATGGCCCGCGTCGCGGTGCCCGAAATGACGGCGATCGGCTATGACCGGCGGCTTACGTCGGGTGCTCTGGCGGCCGGCGGCACGCTCGGGATCCTGATACCGCCGTCGATCATCATGGTCATCTACGCGCTCCAGACGGAGCAGTCGATCGGACGCATGTTCCTCGCCGGCATGATCCCCGGCTTTCTGGCCGCGGCGCTCTACATGGCCACGATATATGTGATGGCCACGATTAAGCCCGATTGGGCCCCGCGCCTGCCGCGCCCCGAAGGACTCGATCGCGTGAAGGCGTTCCGCCAGATGTGGCCGATCCTGGCGCTGTTCGTGACGGTGATGGGCGGCATCTATGCCGGTATTTTCTCACCGACCGAGGCTGCGGCCGTGGGGGCGGCCGGCGCTATCGCGCTGGCGGCCTTGAGAAAGCAGCTCAACTGGCGGATCACACGGGAGGCGCTGGTCGAGACCGCTGGCACCACGGGCATGTTGTTCATGATCCTGATAGGCACGTCGGTCCTGCAGTATTTCATCGAGACCTCGACGTTGCCGCGCGTCATCGTTGAATGGATACAGGTTCTCGGCTTCTCGCCGATCGGCGTGATCATCCTGATCCTGCTTCTTTATCTCGTTCTCGGCTGCTTCCTTGACAGCCTGTCGATGATGCTGATCACCCTGCCGATCGTGTATCCGATCATCCTCGACTTGGGCTATGATCCGATCTGGTTCGGCGTGCTGGTCGTGTCGGTGGTCGAAATCGGGCTGATCACCCCGCCGCTCGGCATGAACCTGTTCGTCATCACTGCGGCGGTCGACGACCTGAAGTTCGAGACGGTGGTGGCCGGCGTCGTTCCATTTCTCCTGGCCGATCTCGTGCGGCTTACCCTTTTGGTGCTTGTGCCGGTATTGTCGCTGGGGCTGCCCGCACTTCTTATGTAGCTGCCGACGAGACAGGTAATTCGTCCCGGCGTAAGGCGGCCTGTGAAAGAGGCGACGTGCGGGACTGACGCTTCGACCGGCGACAATTCGTTGATGGGATTCGTCGTTCACTCAACCAACCGGCACGCTACTGACAATTCCGAGTATCCAGGGCAGCGTACGTCGCTGCAGTGAATTGACGTCGCCACTTCGTCCTTTCAGGTCCCAAGCCCGCCGGTTCCGCGCATTGCATGGCGATTGACCAGGCTGCTCTACGGAGATAGCCAGCGGGATCGCGAACCATGCGGACGAGTGACCGCGACAGGAGCTTGAAGTTGCAGCTATCCCCTGATTGGCGCATGCTACTGGTATGATGAGTAGTAACCCACTTCCTCGGCGGCGCAAGCTCGCCGACAGTGTGCAGGAACGATTGCTGGCACAAATCCGAAGCGGGGACCTTGGGCCCGGTGATCCGCTGCCATCCGAGCGCGAACTCATGCGGGCCTTCGACGTCGGCCGTCCTGCCGTGCGGGAGGCGATGCAGTCACTTCAGGCCATGGGGCTGCTGGAAATACGGCACGGAGGACGGGCGAGGGTAGCCGAACCGTCGCTTGGCCGAATGGTGGACCAGATGAGCGAAACCATGCGCCATCTGCTTTCACATTCGCCAGCAAGCCTGGAGCATCTGAAGGAAGCCCGCGCGACGTTCGAGATGGAGATGGCACGGATCGCGGCGCGCCGGCGCTCCGACAGTGATCTGGCGCGCCTGATCAGGATAGTCGACAATCAGGAGGAAGCGCGGTCTGACTCGCTCCGCTTCCTTGAGCACGATGGCCAGTTCCACCGTGAGATTGCGGCTATCAGCGGCAATCCGATCTTTGCGGCGTTGTCAGAAGCCATGTTCGGCTGGCTTGCGAATTTTCATGTCGCCCTCGTGCGCTTGCCTGGCGGCGAGCAGCTGACGCTCGATGAGCATCGCCAGATTATCGCTGCTATCGACGCGCGGGATCCCGATCAGGCAGCAAAGGCGATGCTCGACCATCTGAGCCGGGCCAACGCCCTTTACCACCGGTCCCATTCGGAAAAGCGCCAGGGATAACGCGTCGAAACCGGCGATTAAGCCCTGCCAGGCCGCCGGCGCTTTGCTGCGGCGCGACACGATGTCGTGTGATCAATCTCGCGCCCGCCGCGGAATTGCGTGAACAGGTTTCCTTGCGGCAACTCCCCAACTGGTATAATCTGATCAAAGATAAGAAGCGCTCTTTCAATTGAGCGCCATTGAGGGAGAACGTCGGGGATGCCGGTACAGTCGATGCGGGACATGACCCGCTCGCGGTCGATCAAGGTCGGCCATTTCGTGGTCGAGTTCGCAACGCCGGGCATCGGCTATATTCTGAAAAATGCCGGATGCGATTTCGTGCTCTTCGATACGGAGCACTCCGGCTTCCACAACGAAACGATCAAGGCGGCGCTGCGCTACTTCGAGGCGGCCGCCGTCCCTGCGATCGTTCGGGTGCCGTCGAAGGAATACCACCACATCGCCCGCGCCCTCGACATGGGCGCGGAAGGCCTGATGGTGCCGATGGTCAACGACGCGGCCGAATGCCGGGCGATCCTCGATTGCATGAAATATACGCCCGACGGCAAGCGCGGCGTGGCGCTCGGCGTTGCCCACGACCACTACGTGACCGGCCCGGTCATGGAGAAACTCGCCGCCGCCAACAAGCGCTCGACGCTATTTGCCCAGATCGAGACGGCCGAAGGGGTCGAGAACCTCGATGAGATCGCGGCGACCGATGGCGTCGACTGCCTCTGGGTCGGCCATTTCGATCTGTCCGCCTCGCTCGGCGTGCCCGGGGAATTCGACCATCCGAAGTTCAAGGACGCGATTGCCAAAACCATCGCGGCAGGCCGGAAGCACAACAAGGCGGTCGGCCGACTGGTTCCCGATGTCGCCACCGGTGTCTCGCTGTTCAAGGAAGGCTTCGACTTCGTTTGCTACTCGGGCGATGTCTGGGTGTTGCAGACCGCGCTGATGGCCGCCGTCGGCGAAATCCGAGCCGGTTGCGCGGGGCCGGCCGGCAAGGCGAAAGCCCGATCCAAGCCCCCGGCCAAGAGCGGCAAGGCCAAGAAGGCCGCCGGCAGGAAACGCGGGAAATAGGAGGCGACGATGGAGAAATTCCGCGTCGCCCTGTCCGGCGATTTCCGCAAGGGCGACGGAAGCCCTACCTATCCGAGCTTCGACCTGACTCCGCTGACGTCCGATCCGGACATCGAGACCGTCTGGGTCGACGCCGTCGACGGTGTAATCCCGGCATCCGGGCTGGAGGGTTGCCACGCGCTGATTCTGCTGATGCCGAAATTCACCCAAGCCTCCGTTCCTTCCGGCGGCACACTTGCCGCGGTCGCCCGCTTCGGGGTCGGCTACGACACGGTGGATGTCGAGGTCTGCAACGAGAACGCCATCTCCGTGATTATCACGCCGGACGGTGTGAGGCGCCCCGTCGCGGTATCGGTGATCACCTACATCCTCGCCCTGTCGCAGAAGCTCCTGATCAAGGACCGCATTTGCCGCGAGGGCCCGACCGGCTGGGACAAGCGCGCCGCCTACATGGGTGAAGGTCTCGTCGGCAAGACGCTGGGCCAGCTCGGCATGGGCAATATCGGCGCCGAGGTTTTCCGGCTCGCGGCTCCCTTCGGCATGAATTTCATCGCGCACGACCCTTATGCCGATCCGGCGCTCGCCCGTGAACTGGGCGTCGAACTGGTTTCGGAAGACGAGGTGTTCTCGCGTTCCGATTTCCTGTCGGTCTCGATGCCGCTGTCGGAGGCGACGCACCATTTCGTCAATGCGGCGAGGCTGAAACTGATGAAGCCGACCGCCTATCTGATCAACACAGCGCGCGGCCCCGTCGTCGACCAGCGTGCGCTCCATGACGCGCTGACAAATGGCACCATCGCCGGCGCCGGCCTGGACGTGTTCGAGGCCGAGCCGTGCCCGGCCGACGAGCCGCTTCTGAAGCTCGACAACGTCATCGTCACCCCGCACTCGCTGTGCTGGACCGACGAGTGTTTTGCAGGCAACGGCGCGGCCGACGTCGCCGCCGTCATCGAAATAATGAAGGGCAATGTACCGCGCGGGATCGTCAATCGCGACATCGTCGACAATCCGGCCTGGACAGAAAAGCTCAAGACCTTCGGGAGGCGCTTCGCATAGACGCTGCGTCGGGAAATCGAAGACAGACCGATCGGCAACGACCGATCGGCTCACAGGGAGGAACTGACATGGACAGAAGAAAATTCGTGCTATCGGCCTCGGCTTTGGCCGGTGCCTCCGCCTTCGGCCTGCCGCGACTGGCAAACGCGCAGGCCGCCAAAACGGCTGTCGAAGCCGCCAAGCAGTTCGCCGGCACCGAGATCAGCATCGTCTGGGAAGCCGGATTGCAATCGCTCGATCCGCTGAATTTTTCCGGACCGCTCTGGGAAAAGGGAACCGGTATCAAGGTGAAGGTCATCGAGGTTCCCGTGGCCGAGATGTTCACCAAGATCCTGCAGGAGCATCGCGCCGGCACAGGCGCCTATGACGCGCTCAACGTGATCCCGTCATGGATGCCCGATCTGGTGCGCGCCGGAGCCCTGGAAGACCTCGACCCTTATGTCGACAAATACGGCTATCGAGACGAACTCAATGCCATCGCCCCGGTCTATCGCGACAACCAGATGACCGTAGACGGCAAGATCTACGGCTTCCCGGACGATGGTGACGTTTTCATCATGTACTACCGTAAGGACATCCTGGGCGATCCGAAGATCCAGGCCGCCTACAAGGAAAAGTACGGCACTGACTTGCCGGTGCCGCCGAAGACCTGGCTGGAATTCGATCAGGTCGGTTCTCTGATTACCGAGGTGACCGGCGGCAAACCCTACGGCGCTGCTTTCTTCCGTGAGCAGGCCTACGGCAACTTCATGTTCCAGGAGCGTTTCCGCGCCGAGGGCGGCAAGTTCTTCGACGCCGACACGATGAAGGCGACGATCAACTCGCCCGAGGGCGTCAAGGTGCTGAACGACTGGGTGGCCGAGAACAAGTGGATGCCGGCCGGCGTCGAGACCTGGGGTTTCGTGGAAAACCTCGCGGCATTCCTGAACGGCGACACGGCGATGACTGTCTCCTGGCCGCCTTACGGACGTTGGGCTGCAGGCTACGGCACGGACGAAGAGGCCCTGTCGTGGGTGCCCAAGTCGAAGGTCGCCGGCAAGGTCGGCTACGCGCTGCCGCCGGGCGGGCATCCGCAGCTCGCCGCTGGCTTCGCTCTGTCCGTTTCCTCAGATTCCAAGAACAAGGACGCGGCCTACCTGTTCATCCAGTGGCTGAACTCCGCCGAGATTAGTCTTGAGCGGGTGCAATTGCCCTATGCCCTGCGTGATCCGTTCCGCGATAACCACTTCGCCTCCGAGGAGTACAAGAAGCTGTGGCCGGAAGCGCCGGAGTATCTTGCCGCTCTTCAGGCCGGCGCAGTCAGCGGCCTGCTCGATCTGTCGATCATCCAGACAGACCGTTACGAAGAAGGCCTGCGTCAAGCCATTTCGAGGCTCTGGGGCGGCGACGATCCGCAAACCATCCTCGACGAAACCGCGGCCTCCTGGGACCAGGTCACAGACAAGATCGGAATCGACAAGCAGAAGGCTGCCTACCAGGCGTGGGCTTCCAAGCCGAACGCCTATCCGAAGTAGGCACCGTCTATTGCCGGCCGCTTGTTCCTGACAGCGGCCGGCGACTTTTATCTTCTCCGCAGGGGTGGCGATGAATAGCGGCGGTGCTACGGGTGAGACTGTGGCCGGGCCTGGCGGGCCCGCCCTGCTGACGCGCGCCTCCCAGGCTGCGGACCGAAACTTCAAATACTGGATGATCTTTCCCGCCGTGCTGGTCATCCTGCTGATCGGCCTGTTCCCGGTCATCTACACGCTCATCGTCAGCACCCAGAACCTGACGATGATGGACGAGGACACCACGTTCCACGGACTGATGCACTACCGCGCACTGTTGGAGGATGCCCGGTTCTGGGAGTCGCTGTTACACACCTTCATCTTCGTCGTCGTGGCGCTGCCGGCCGAGCTGATATTCGGCCTTGCGATGGCCTACCTGTTCCTGGAACGGCTGCCCGGCCGCCAGATCTTCGTGGCGCTGCTGGTGCTGCCGGTCATCACCTCGCCGATCATTGCAGGCGCGACCTGGCGCCTTCTGTTCGACAATCGCTTCGGGCCGATAAACCAGATCCTCGGCTGGTTCGCCGGGGAGCCGGTGCCGATCCTCTGGACGGTCGATCCGAACTTCGTCTACCCGGCGATCCTGATCGCCGAGATCTGGCAGTGGACGCCGTTCATGTTCTTGTTGCTGCTGGCCGCGTTGTCGAATGTCGACCAGAGCCAGATCGAGGCGGCCGAACTCGACGGCGCGGGCTTCTGGCGCACCTTCACGCGCATCGTGTTGCCGGCAATCTGGCCGGTCATGGCAATCGCAGTGCTGATCCGCGCGCTGGATTTATTCCGCCTGTTCGACGTGATCTGGGCGCTGACGCGCGGCGGGCCGGGCACCAGTACCGAGACCATCTCGATCTACGCCTATGTGCTCGGCTTTCAGCAGTTCGAGACGAGCTACACGTCCGCGATGGCGTTTCTGGTGATCGTCATCCTCGCGGTCTCGATCACCTTGATCCTCCGACGCATGGAGATTGATCGATGAGAGCCGACAAGGGATTGGGGCTGACCTTGCGCTACGTGACCGCGATCGCGGTCACGGTCGTGTTCCTGTTCCCGATCTACTGGCTGGCCATGATCTCGTTCAAGACTCCTGAGGAGATCTTCGCGTTTCCACCTGTGTGGTGGCCGGAATCGATCCAGTTCGCCAACTACGCCGTGCTGTTCAAGGACGGTGACGTCGACACCATCTGGAACAGCATGGTGATCGCCACCGTCTCGACGGTCTGCGCGATGTTCCTCGGCACCATGTGCGCCTATTCGATCGCGCGCTTCAGGACCGGCGGCAACTTCTTCGCCGACTGGGTCCTGTCGAACCGGATGATCCCGCCGATCGTCATCGTGTTCCCGATCTTCCTGCTCTACGTGCAGCTTGGCTGGGTCGACACGTATGTGGGCCTCATCGTTCTCTACACCGCTTTCAACCTGCCCTACGTGATCTGGATGATGCGCGGCTACATCCAGGACATCCCGCTGGAGCTGGAGGAATCGGCGCTGGTCGATGGCTGCTCGCGCTGGCAGGTGTTCATGAAGGTGGTCTGGCCGATGGCGCGCGGCGGGCTGTTCGCCACCGCCGTCTTCACTTTCGTGTTCGCCTGGAACGAGTTCATCTTCGCACTCGTGCTGACGCGCTCGGATGTCACCACCTTCCCGGTGCAGGTGACGCATTACTTCGGCGGACAATCGAATTTCTGGGCGAAGATAGCCGCGATGAGCATGCTTGGTACGGTGCCGATCTTCATCGCGGTCGCGCTCTTGCAGCGCTTCCTGGTGCGCGGCATCTCGCTGGGCGCAGTCAAGGGATAGTCGGGGGAAAAATGGCGCGTCTGGAAATCCGTGGCCTGCGAAAGTCATACGGCAAGGTCGAGGCCCTGAAGGGCATCGACCTCGATATCGCCGACGGCGAGTTCTGCGTCTTCGTCGGCCCGTCTGGTTGCGGCAAGTCGACCTTGCTCAGGACCATTGCCGGGCTGGAAGACATCAACGCCGGCACTATCGATATCGACGGCGAGGTGGTCAACAACCTCCGGCCGCGCGACCGCAATATCGCCATGGTGTTCCAGAACTACGCGCTCTACCCCTATCTGAACGTCTACGAGAACATCGCCTTCGGCCTCAGGGCCCGGAAGGTTCCCGACGCCGAGGTGAAAGTGCGCGTCGGCAACGCGGCCGAGATGCTCGGCATATCCGGCCTGCTCGACCGCACGCCGCGCCAGCTTTCCGGCGGCCAGCGCCAGCGCGTCGCGATCGGCCGCGCCGTGGTGCGCGACGCGCGCCTGTTCCTGTTCGACGAGCCCCTGTCCAACCTCGACGCGCAACTGCGCGACGGCATGCGCGCCGAGATCAAGCGGCTGCACCAGGAGATCGGCAAGACGACGATCTATGTCACCCACGACCAGATCGAGGCGATGACGCTGGCCGACCGCATCGTGCTCCTGCGCGACGGGCTGATCGAACAACAGGGCGCGCCGCTCGACCTGTTTGAGCGTCCGGCGACCCGCTTCGTCGCCGGCTTCCTCGGCTCGCCGCAGATGAACTTCGTCGAGACGAAACTGGAACAGGCCGACGACGGGCTGGCGCTCGTCTTCGACCAGGATCGCAAACTGCCGCTCGACCCGACGCGCGTACCCGCCTTCGACAAGTGGCGCGGCCGCGACGTGATCCTTGGCATCAGGCCCGAACACATGAGCCGGTCCGGCGACGGCGCGTCGCGCAAGCCAGCCGAGACGCCGCTTAACGTGCTGGTCGATCTCGTCCAGCCGACCGGAACGCGCACCTATGCGCAGTTCCGCCTGAACGGCACGGAGATCACCGTCGAGCTTCCCTCCCATACGGTCGAGCGGCCCGGCACGACCATCGAGATCCTGGTCGACATGAGCCGTATCATCCTTGTCGACCCGGAAACCCAGCGCGTCATTCCGGGGTGACACCCCCGGGGTGAGGCCAGACCACGTTCCAGCCAGCGAGGCCCGCCATGTCCGCGTCACGATCGATCAAGCTGTTCGGCACCGAGGAACCCGCCGGCGAGGCCACAATCCTAACTGCCGGATCACTGGAGGCGAGCCTCGATGCGGGCAACCTGCGCTACATCAAGGTCGGCGGTGCCGAAGCGCTGCGGGCCGTCGCCTTTCTGGTGCGCGACAAGAACTGGGGCACCTACAATCCGGAAATCTCCAACCTGAAGATCGCCCAGGGCGCCGACAGCTTCACGGTCACCTATGATGCAATCTGCAAGGACGCCGAACAACAATTCCGCTACGCGGCCAGGATCGAGGGCCAGGCGGACGGCAGCCTGACCTTCGAGGCCGAGGGCGAGGCGCTGAGCGATTTCGTCACCAACCGCACGGGCTTTGTCGTCCTGCACGCGCTCGACGGCGTCGTCGGCCATCCCGTCACCGTCGAGCACACCGACGGCAAGGTTGTCGAGAGCACCTTTCCCGAACAGGTCAATCCCGCTTGCCCTTTCCAGGATATCCGCGCGCTGACGCATGAGTTCATGCCGGGCGTGAAGGTCGTCTGCCGCATGGAGGGCGATGCCTTCGAGATGGAGGATCATCGCAACTGGATGGATGCCTCCTACAAGACCTATGTGCGGCCGCTGGCGCTGCCCTGGCCCTACACAATTTCCAAGGGTGAAAAGACGCCCCAGCGTGTCACGCTGAAGCTGGAGGGAACGCCCAAACGGGCCTCGGCCGGCGGCGGCTCGGCGGTGACCGTTTCGGTCGGTGGCGAGACCGGCCACACGATGCCACGCCTCGGCCTCGCCGTACCAGCCGAACATGTCGCCGCAGCGCTCGACCACATCGACCTGTTGAAGGATGCCGGGGTCGGCTTCGTCGTCTGCCACTTCGACAAGCGGAAGGGGCACGACGCGGCGACGATGCAGGCACATGGCAAATTGGGCGCGGCGCTCGGCGCGGAACTGGTGCTGGAGGCCATTGTTCCCTGCCTCGACGCCGACGGCAATCCGAGTGCCGATCCGGCGATCCTGAAGCGCGACATCGATGCGATCCGCGATGCGGCTAAGGGAGTGACCTTCGCCCGTGTCGCCGTCTCACCCGCGACCGACCTGAAATGCACGCTGCCGGGATCGGTGTTCCCGCCGGCGCCGACATGGGCGGAGCTGTTCAGCGCAGCGCGCGAGGCGTTTCCCGGAACAACCGTCGGCGGCGGCATGTTCAGTTACTTCACCGAGCTGAACCGCAAGCGTCCTCCGGCCGATGCGCTCGATTTTATCTGTCATACGGGTTCGCCGATCGTGCATGCGGGCGACGATATTTCCGTGACCGAGACGCTCGAGGCACTGCCGTCGATCTTCAAGTCGGTGCGCGCCTTCGCTGGCGGCAAGCCCTACTGGGTTTTCCCGACGGCGATCTCGATGCGCGACAACCCGTATGGCGCCGTGCCCGCCGAGAACCCGAAGAACATCCGTCAGGCGATGAACCGCGTCGACCCGCGCGAACGCGGACTGATCGGCGCGACGTGGTACGCGGGCTATCTGGCACATGCCGCGCGCGCAGGCGTCGACGCGGTGACGCTCGCCGCCGTCGCCGGGCCGTCGGGCATCGTCTATTCAAAGCAGGACCATGCCCAACCGTGGTTCGACGAGGCCGACGCCCGAGCGATGCCGCACTTCGCCGTGATTGCCGGCCACGCTGCGCTGCAGGGCGCGACCGTGCGAGAGACGACGATCAGCAACGCCCGCGACGTGCAGGCGCTTGCCGTTTCGACAGATGGCGAAACCGAGCTCTGGCTCTCGAACCTCACCGGCGAGGAGCAGACCGTCGCGGTCGAAGGCCTGTCCGGAAACGGCAAGGCGCAGGTACTCGATGAAACGAGTTTCGAGGCGGCCTGCCGCGATCCCATGTCGATCCCGGAGGTCGGGATCGATCTCTCCGCCGTTACCCTGGCGCCGTATGCGGTCGCGAGGATACGGATCAGCTAGCCATGAATTCAGACTGTCCGGATAGGGCCCAGGAGGCTAAACTGCTGAAGACACCACTTTGCGTCGCGCACAAGTGACCTAGGTGCCCACCATCTCTATGATCCTTATTCACATTCTGCGAAAGGCCGCTCATGTTTGCCGTCACCGTCACCTTCCGGATCGCCCACAAAAATTCAGCGGCGTTCATGCCGCTGATGATCGAGAACGCCCGGGCTTCGCTGGCGCTGGAAAGCGGCTGCCACCGTTTTGACGTCGCCACCGATCCGGGCCGTCCCGACGAGGTATTTCTTTACGAGCTGTACGAGGATCGGGCTGCTTTCGACGCCCATATGCAAACCGAGCATTTCCTTCAGTTCGACAAGGCCGCGGCGGATATGATCGAGGACAAGGAGGTCAAGACCTTTTCCGAGGTCAGGACATGACAGAATCTAACCGTTTGGCCGGCACGGACCGTGCCGCTGGTCCGGGCATCGGTCGATGGCAGCCTGAGAATGGCCGGGCCGGAATGATCGTGTCATGAAACTCGGCGTGATCGCGGATGATTTTACCGGCGCATCGGATATCGCACTCACCCTGGCCGAAGGCGGGATGCGCACGGTTCAATATATCGGGGTGCCGTCGCACTCCGCTGCGTCGGGCGTTGAGGCTGGCGTTGTCGCGTTGAAGTCCCGCAATATTCCGGCGCGGGATGCGGTCGCTCTGTCGCTTTCGGCTTGCGAATGGCTACTGGCGCAAGGCGCGTCGCAGATCGTTTTCAAGGTGTGCTCGACCTTCGATTCAACACCGGCCGGGAACATCGGCCCGGTGTCCGCGGCCCTGGCCGAACGTCTGGGCGAGCAGCAGGTGATGGTCTGCCCCGCCTTTCCGGAAAACGGGCGCTCCGTCTATCAGGGGCATCTCTTCGTTGGAGACGTCCTGCTCAGCGACTCCGGGATGAAGGACCATCCGCTGACCCCGATGCGCGACGCCGACCTGCGAAGGGTCCTGCAGGCGCAAACCGATTGGCCGGTCGCCCATGTTGCGGCTGACGTCGTCTTTCGGGGCGCCGAGGCGATCGCCGCGGCCCTGCCTGCAACTCCGGCGATGGTGATCGTCGATGCGATCCGCGACGATGACCTCCTCGCCATTGCCGAAGCGGCGCGGGGGCGCAAGCTTATGACAGGTGGCTCAGGCATAGCGCTTGGTTTGCCTGCGAACTTCGGTGCCTTGGCTGCAACGCCCGAATGGCAACCGATCGCGGGAAAAGGCGCGGTCCTTTCCGGATCATGCAGCCAGGCCACCCGTGGGCAGGTCGCGGCCTATAAGGCGAAGGCGCCGTCATTCGAGATCACGCCCGATGCGGTCATGTCAGGGCGGCTGAATGCGGCAGAAATCGCGGAATGGACGCTGCAGCAGGACATGCCGCCACTCGTCTACTCCTCGGCCGATCCGGACGAGGTTCTCGCAGCGCAGGAGCGTTGGGGCCAAGCCGCGCTGGCCGAGGCGATCGAGGGACTCTTTACGGAACTGGCAACCGCCCTGGCCGACCGGAAGCTGTCGCGGCTGATTGTAGCCGGAGGGGAAACCTCGGGCGCCGTCGTCGCGGGATTGAAGGCCACGGCCTTAAACATCGGGCCCCGGGCGGCTGCCGGCGTTCCCCTGCTTCTGCCGGAAGGGCGGGCTATGGCCCTTGCGCTAAAGTCGGGTAACTTCGGCGGACCAGATTTCTTTGAAGAGGCACTGGAACGGATGGTTCGGGCGTGACTGAAGAAAGCCGCTTGCGCGAAGACATCACTCGCTTCGCCAAATCACTCTTCGACAGGGGGCTGACTTGCGGGGCCTCCGGAAATATCTCAGCCCGCCTGTCCGACGGCACACTCCTGGTGACGCCGACCGGCCGATCGATGGGCTTTCTCGATCCCGGAAGGATCAGCCACCTCGCCGCGGACCTCACGCTCCTGGATGGAGATAAGCCGACCAAGGAGATCCCGCTGCACTCGGCGTTTTATTCAACAAGAGCTGCGACCGGCGCGGTCGTCCATCTCCACTCCACCCACTCCGTCGCGCTGTCAATGCTGCCGGATACCGATCCGGACAGCGCGCTGCCGCCCCTGACGTCCTATGCAATCATGCGTCTGGGAAAGGTGAAGCTGCTCCCCTTCTTCCTTCCCGGCGATCCCGCCATGGGAGAAGCCGTGCGCGGCCTGTCAGGCCGGCGATCTGCGGTGCTGCTCGCCAATCACGGCCCGGTGGTCGCTGGCAAGGATCTGGAAGCCGCCGTCTTTGCGATGGAAGAGCTGGAAGAAACCGCCAAGCTGGCACTGCTCATGCGGGGCATTCAGGGCATTCAACTGACCGGAAGCCAGATCGCCGATACGGTCGCCCGATTTAACGTCGACTGGAATTGAAAATGAGGATCTGGACCTGCAACGTCGTGTGAGGTGGCATGACGAAAGTGGTCCATTTCCGAGGTTATTTTTCAGACGGTTTTCCGAAGAATGAAGTTCGCAGATGACTCAGAAGCAGTTTTCGACAGCGCAGATTGCAGCGGGGCGGAATTATGCTGAGTTGGGCTTGTCGGAGCAGACGTCTTATCTCTATGGACCGCTCTCCATTGCAAGTCGATTTCGAACTGATCCGTGTCGCCTCTTGCAAACATGATCGAAGGCCCGGAGCCGGCGGTAAGCAGACGATGCTGCGCGTTGACGTAAAGTGGCGTTGCAACCAACAATCGGCGTCTCCTGTCAAATTGATGTCGATTAATCGGACAGGCCGGTGTCCTCCGGAACGCCGCGAATGATGCCTTTGCGGAGCAGACGAAGCTCTTCGGTTTGAGACTCTATTGCCGCGACGAGGGCTTTCCTCGTATCGAAGTCCGCTTCGATCACGACACGCGCCTCGCGGCGCTGACGCGCCTGTTCGCGAAACTGTATCACGATCGAAAAGATGATGCCGCAAAGCGCGAAGCCAGAGAAGATCGAATTGATGAAGCCGAAGCTATCACCGAATTGGCCACGTT
Organism: uncultured Tepidamorphus sp.; assembly: GCA_905479765.1. GTDB lineage: Bacteria > Pseudomonadota > Alphaproteobacteria > Rhizobiales > Tepidamorphaceae > Microbaculum. The sequence goes on from CAJQNW010000427.1 coordinate 13,942, forward strand.
CTTCCCACCCATCAAAGGCAATGTACGAAAATACGAACAGGCAAATCTGGACGACGAACGCGACCGCAAACATCGCGAACAAAGTCCGGAGAATCAATTGCTGGTCGATACCCGCAAGAAGTTGTGGATGGCGGTATACGCCGGGCCCGGTGGGTTTGCTCATCAGCGGTGCATTTCCCGTTTGGCCATTCCTATTTCCTCCCGAGATAAGAACGAACCCTACGCGAATAGTTTCATCCCGACTGAGCCACAGACAACCAGGCAAAGCCCGGCAACGCGCCCAACGTTTATCGACTCCCCCAGAAACGTGATCCCGAATATCGCGGTGCCAGCCGCGCCGATACCGGTCCATATCGCGTAGGCGGTTCCGACGGGAAGCACCTCCAGCGTGCCCGATAACAGGTAGAAGCTCATAGCGAGCGCAACGAAGACGAGCGCGGTAAAGCCGAGATGCGTGAAGCCCTTTGTATATTTGATGCCGACTGCTCCGACCACTTCAAGAAGTCCCGCGAGACATAGCTGTACCCAGATCATCCTGTAATCCTTCAAGACTTCGTCGGTGCCAACTCTTCGGCAGCGGTGTTACCAAACAACTTCAGCGCTGCGACGCCCGCGACGATCGCCGCGAGACTTGCAAGCCGCGCCGGAGCTGCGGATTCGCCGAACAGCAGAATGCCCAATACCCCGGTTCCGCCGGCGCCGATGCCGACGAAAACGCCGTAGGCAGTGCCTATCGGTATTTTGCGGGAAGCCCGCGCGAGCAGATAAAAGCTTCCGGCGATTGCCACCACCACGACCACGGAAACGAGCGGTCGCGTAAAGCCTTCAGTAAATTTCAACCCGATCGCCCAGCCGATTTCGAGAACCGAGGCAAAGAGCAGAAGTATCCAGGCCACGCCAATCCCTCCAGCTCGCGGGACACCTCAAGGAGCAAAAGGCAAAGCTTTGCCGGCTTGCCCATACGTCACACGGCAGAATAAGGTCGCAAGTACTTTGCGAGCTAGCCGAATTCGGAATCCCGCTCGTCAATCGATCGGAAGCGCAATTTCATGGATTTCAGGGAGCATGTCCGCTTCAATGCGGCAAGCACGACTTTTCACAGTTTCGATGAACTTAGGCAGAATCTGATCGGCTGGGACACTGATCCGGTGCAACTCGGCACCGGAACGTTGACGACCCGCTTTGATCAACTGCAATTCGGCAATACGGTTCTTTACCGCTTGCGCAATAGCAAGGCACTGACAGACCGATCCGGCCACCGTCATGGCGAGTTGGCGTACGTGATCTGTTTTACGTGGAAGAAGTGGTGTGGTTTTGAACTTCCACCGGGGACTATCGTCATAAAGGGTCCGGTTCGCGAGCACCGTTCAGTGATGGGCGATGATTGGGAGTCCCTGACCATTCATGTGACCGACGACGTCGCCGATGAGTTAGGCCTGCCGATACTCAGTACGAACTACATGCAAACTCCTATCGAACAGTGCGTCCGAGCACTGCCGGATTTTCTTGTTGCTGAATTCAAATCGCTAACCCGAGTCCTGATGGTGCCGTTCGATCAGGAGTACTCTGCATCGAACGGAAGAGAGTGGGCCCAGTCGACCTGCGATCGCGCGCTCCAGCTTCTCCTACGCGCATATCAACTCCCACCCGAAGCCGGCGTCACCCCAACTGTGACGAGCGGTATCACGGGTTACGATCTTATCGTATCGGCGCTCGGGTACTTCGAAAGATCTGAAGCGAGCAAGATATCCGTTGCCGAACTCTCCGATGCCGCAGGCGTGACAGCCCGATCATTGAACAATGCGTTTCGACGATATCTGGGTGTCAGTCCCAATCAGTACATTCTCGCACGGCGACTGAATTCGGCAAGGGAGGTGCTTCTATCGAACGCTCATTCCACCGATCTAATCGATGTTACGACCGTCGCGCTGTCGCAAGATTTCTATCACCTTAGCCGTTTCGCCCAGCACTACCGCCGACTATTCGGCGAGTTGCCCTCGGAGACATTGTGCCGGACGCGCAGCGCCGGACTGGCTTAGAAGCGGCAATGCTGCTGGCCAAGGTTGGCTGCCATGGGTCCTATTGCCGCAATTCCGAAGGAAAGATGGTCCGCCAGTCGGATTTCATGTCGACGACCACCCAGTCGCGTTCGCCGGCTTCGTCGAGCGCCTTGTCGAGATGACCGACTTTGGCGTCGCGGTCATAGGCCCATTCGCGCTCAGCGTCGGTGTGATGGACGATGATGCCCAAGCCTGGTCGGGCACTGCGGGTTGCGTACTGGAGCATCTGTTGGTCGCCGTCGGAATTGCCGACCGCGATAATCGGCCGGCGCCCGATATGGTGGTCGATGGCGACCGGTTTGCCTTCGTTGTCGTCGAAGAAGAACAACTCGGGCAGCTTAACCGTTTCAGCTGTCTCATCCGACACCTCGAACTTGGTACGGACGCTTGACCCGACGATCTGTTCGGGCGGAATGCCGTAGGCGTCTTCAGAGAAGACACGGATGAAATCGATGCCGCCCCCGGAAACGATGTAGGTCTTGAAACCGCTTTCCCGCAGATATGACAACAGTTCCAGCATCGGTTGATAAACAAGGTCGGTGTAACGCTCGCCTGTCTCGGGATGTTTCGCGGTTTCGAGCCAAGCAGCAACACTGCTTTGGAATTTGCCGGTCGTCATTCCGCTGTGGGTAATCGCAAGAAGCTCAAGGACGCCGTCGAGGCCGTCAGTAAGCAGCCCATTGATATCGCGCTCAACGGCCGCTTTGATCGCCGGATTGTTCTTTGCGATCGCTGGATCGGCCACGGACATCCGCTTCGCCTCGTCGAGCGCATAGGCGATCTGGAAGTAATAGGGCTGCTCGGCCCATAGCGTTCCGTCGTTGTCGAACGTGGCGATCCGTTCGGATGGATCGACATAGGCATCGCTCCCCGGCGCGGTGGTCGTTTCCACGAAGTCGATGATGGCCGCCTTTGTCGGTGTGTCGTTCCAGGAAGGCAGCGGATCGGCGAGGGCCGGCGAAACCGAAATTGAAAAGAAGACAACGAAAGCTCTCGAGACACGCATCGACGACCCTCCGGCCACAACCGGCTCGATGCGGCCGCCCGTTCACGGGCGGCCGCATGCCAAAGGCAGATATGGCTCCTCACCGAGCCCCGGCGGGAGCCGACAGATTTTCCATCACCTGGTCGAGACTGAAGCTCGCCGCTTTCTGGCGTGGCGGGAAAGCCTGGAACGTCTCCAGAAACTCACGCACATACTTCTGCGCCGGCACCATCAGAAAAACCCGATCCAACTGCCAGTCGTGATAGGTGTTGGAGGTGATCGTCGCCCGCTCGTACGGGTCGCGCCGGAGGTTCTCGATTATCGGCAAGCGCAAAGGCACGAATGGATCCATCCAGACGCGCATTGTACCCTGGGTGGGTTGTTCCATAAAGATGATCTTCCAGTCACGGTAACGCAGCGCCGTCAGGTCGCCGTCATCCGAGAAGTAGAAGATCTCGTCGCGCGGCGCCGATTCTGATTCGCCGGTCAGGAAGGGCAGGAAATTGTAGCCGTCGAGATGAACATTGTACTTTCGTCCATTGGCTTCAACGCCGCCTTCGACAAGCTCTTCTTTGATGCCTGGATCGCCCGCCGCGGCCAGAAAAGTCGGCAGCCAGTCCATTCCACTCATGATCTCATTGGAGACCGAGTCCTCGGAGATCTTGCCGGGCCACCGAACCATCGCCGGCACGCGCCAGCCACCTTCCCAGTTGGTGTTCTTTTCGCCACGGAAAGGCGTCGCCGCAGCATCCGGCCAAGTGTTGTAGTGCGGTCCATTGTCGGTCGAATACAGGACGAGCGTGTTGTCGGCTATGCCCAGTTCGTCAAGTAGTTCGAGGAACTGTCCGACGTGCATATCGTGCTCCACCATCCCATCGGAGTATTCGTCTTGACCCGAGATGCCGCGCAGTTCCGGCTTAACATGCGTTCGGAAATGCATTCGGGTGCCATTCCACCATACAAACCACGGTGTCCCCGCCGCAGTCTGTTCACGAATAAATTCCAGAGCACGCTGCGATGTCTCGTCATCGACCGTTTCCATACGCTTTTTCGTAAGTGGCCCCGTGTCTTCGATACGCTGCGTGCCGTCGCCATTCGCCCATGAATGAATAACGCCGCGAGGTCCAAACTCTTCCTTGAACGCGGGATCTTTCGGATAGTCTTCGTTCTCCGGTTCCTCTTCCGCGTTCAGATGATAGAGGTTCCCGAAGAACTCATCGAATCCGTGATTGGTCGGCAGGTGCTCGTCGCGGTCGCCGAGATGATTTTTGCCGAACTGACCGGTTGCATACCCCTGAGCTTTGAGAAGCCCGGCGATGGTCGGGTCTTCTTCACGCATGCCAAGATCCGCGCCGGGAAGGCCAACCTTGGAGAGCCCGGTGCGGAATACGCTTTGTCCGGTGATGAAGGAAGAGCGTCCGGCTGTGCATGATTGTTCCGCGTAATAGTCGGTAAACAACATCCCTTCTTTCGCAATGCGATCTATGTTCGGCGTTTGATACCCCATGAGTCCGCGAGTGTAGGCGCTGATATTGGACTGGCCGATATCGTCGCCCCAGATCACCAGGATATTGGGTTTGTCCGCTTGCGCCTGGGCGGCCGTCGCCACGGTCATCAGGAGCACCGCCGTCAAGTATCTCGTGAATTTCATCTTGCTTCTCTCCAGAACATGCATGTCGTTGCAATCGGGCCTGCGGTTTCGTTTTCCACTCATTTTGGAAACAGAAACTGGACAGTGAATTTGGCGTACCAGTCGGGTGCATTGCTTGGCTTCTCGACGTTGTAGAAAGCGCCGACACGAACGTTCAGCGGCTGATTGCCAATTGTGAAGATGCGCCCCAGGCCGCCACCCAGCGGAACGGTCCATCGTTGGCCGCCGCCTGCCTGCCAGTTCGCGGTGATCGCCGGGTCCGAGTAGATGTACCAGCCGTCGTCAAGGTTGTAGTTGGCGAAGGGCTGGATCATGAACTGGCTAATCTCGTCCCGGCTTTCTGGTCCGGCAACAGACCATATCTGGCGCACCAGAACCCCGATCGACCAAGGTTTGGGCTGCATGAGGACGACCGCCGTCGGGCCGACCGAGAGCTTGCCGGTTCCAAGTCTCGAATCCGTTGCCGTCGGAAAGTTTGCCGATGGACCGACGCCCCAAATGATCGGGCCGGCGTTTGCCGGGGAAAAGAAAAGCGAATAGTTGATGTCGCCGAGCCCAAACACGCGACCGCTACCGATCGGGTCGGGATTGCCGGGCAGCACGACGCCGCCCGGCGCGTCGGCGATTGGCGCTATGATCCGGCTGACTAAATTCCACTCCCCCACCGTGATCGGGATCACTGGCTGCACGTTCATTACCCACGCGCTGCCGTCGGTCGCCCCGAAATCAAAAGTGTTGTCGAACGGCACGCTGATCATTGACGCGATGGGATTCTGTGACTTCGCCGCCAGATCGTCTGCGTCATCGGCGCGTGCACTGTGATCCAGCGCGAGCGCAAGTAAGGATGCTGCGAGACAGGCAGTTCGCAATGCAGTGCGATCGCAGTACTCCATCGGCTTCCCGTTATGCTCCGGCACTCACCGCGTGCTTGCTCGATACGAGGAAACAGTAGAGACGCCGGCCGGACCCCACTATCCGATTTCGGAAAATGATCGTTCGACACCGACGCGATGCAACGCCGCACGCGGGGAAATAATGCTGCTATGCGATTGGGATCAGGATCGGCTGTGACCTAACACGGCATCGAGCCGCACATCCCGGTCTTCGACAAGTATAAGCGCTGCGATGGCTGCTTCGAGAAGGCCGACTTTATCTACGAGCACCAGGCCGACGCCTATACCTGCCCTGCTGGCATGGAACCGCGGCCACGCCAGAAGGTCCATCGGGCGCAACGCCCCCTAGTCGATGAGGATGGCATGGTGCGCTATCGCGCCAGAAAATTCGATTGTGACCGCTGTTAGACGTGCTGCCCGGAGACGCCGGCCCGCAAGATCCTGCGATCGCTCTACGAAGGCGCGCGCGACATGGCGCGCGATATTGCCGCCGCGGACGCCTATGTCGCCTCAAGCCGCGCGAGAAAAAAGGTCGAGATGCTGTTTGCCCATCTCAAGCGCATCCTGAAGCTCGACCGGCTCCGATTACGGGGCCCGAACGGCGCCCGCGATGAATTCCACCTCGCAGCAACCGCACCAAACCTCCGCAAACTCGCAAAGCTCATCCCGACAACAGCACCAAGCCCGCCTGAGCACTGCCGATCCCGTGCGCCTGCCGCAAATCACCAGAGCCCACGGCTTTCGAGCCGGGTTTTTCAACACAATCGGCCGGAAGTTGACAGTCCGCAATCGGAGGTTGGCGGATCGAAGCCGACGTACATTTACGTCGCCTATACCGCCAACTACCGCCCAAAGCTGCCATTGGACCGCTATGTCGGGAATGGTGCCTCCTGGCCCAAAACGCACAATGGTAGGCTTTCCCAGGTGTTGGATGCGGACGTCGGAAGTTCCGTTCTGTCACCGCTGTCATTTCCGTTCCGTAAGGGTGGTGCGCTTGGGGCGGCTCTCCCCGGCTGACTGATCGCCAGGGAACGCCGCGAGAAACGCCTCTCGGATGCCTTCGGCTTCGGCCGGATCACCGTAATACCGCACGAGCCCCAGCGCGTGGGCGTAGGCGCCCGAAATCTCACCCGAAACCAAAGCAGCCAGGGCAGGCACATCTGTTACGACAACCACCTCGCCGGCCGCAGGTCCAGCAACGTGAGGTTCGGCGGCGAGGCCGGCCTTGTCCGGTTGAAACCGGGTCCAAAGAACCGGTCCCATCAGGACGACGGAAAACGCTCGCAGTTCGTTGGGTGTTCCATCCGCCAGCACGACGGCAAGATGGCGAAGGTTCCGTGTGGTGCGCGGCAGGGCGAAGAAGTCGCCCGGTTTGGCGAAATGCGCCGGCTTGAGTTTGCCAGCTCGCAAGGCCGTATCCACCGCGCCCTGGACGTAGAGGGAATCCGGGTAGACCACATTGAGCATGACGCGTTGCATTGTGGCGCTACTCGGATCCTCGAACCCGCAGGACCAACCACGGGCAACGGTGGTTGCCAGGACCACGATCGTTAAACCTGTCACAAGAGCCTGGCGCATCACACGTCTCTCCGATTAAACGCCCGCGCAGACGATACCAACCGCGACAGGCGAGCTGAAACTACGCCAAGGCCAGCCGTTGCAGCAGCCAGAAAGCGCCGAGCGATCCGACCAGATAAGCCGGCACCAGCTCCATGCGACGGGGCCAGATGACTCCCAGAAACTTCAGGCCACGGGCGAGGAGCAGCACCGCGGCAACGAACGCCAGCTGGCCAACCTCGACACCGACGTTGAACGACACCAGCGCCAGCGGCACCTCGGACGGCGGCAGCCCGACCTCCGACAACACCCCTGCGAAGCCAAAGCCATGCAGAAGCCCGAAGGCAAAGGCGACGACCCAGGGGTTGCGGATTGTGAAGCTGGTCCGGCCGCGTTGCTCGCGGACGACCTCGACGCCCAGGAACAGTATGGACAGGGCAATGCCGGCCTCGATCGGGCGCGACGGAAGTTCCACATAGCCCAGGGTCGCCGCCGCCAGGGTGAGGCTGTGGGCGATCGTGAAGGCGGTGACCGTCTTGACTAGCATCATCGGCGACCTGACGAGCAGGAGCAGTCCGAAGACGAAGAGGAGATGGTCCCAGCCCGACAGGATGTGCCAGATGCCCTCCCGGACGAAGTCAATGGCGACACCGACCCTGCTGCGGGTGACGTCGAATTCGACCCAGGGCTGGGACGGGCGGGCGATCGCCATCCAGCTCTGACCATCGAGCATTTCCGCTCGAACCACCGCCTCGGTGATCGTCAGTTCCAGGCCCGGGAAGCCGATGCGCTGTCCGGCCAGTCCCTCGGGTCCAGTTTCAATCCAGCGTCGCTCGAGGAGGGAATCGCTCAACTCCTGGACCAGCGGCTCCCGCACATTGCGAACGCCTTCGGGAAAACGCAGGACGATCGGCAAGCGCATACCGGCCAGAACCGGTGTGCGCCAGCGAACGTCATAGTGGCCGGGTGCGGTTTCCTCGATCTCCAGAAAGGCCGGGCGCGACTCGTGGGCCTGGGCGGTGGGGATCGCCGCCATCCAGGTAAACAGCACGACGACCAACGGCAGCCAGCGCCAGCCTGGGTGGAAACCGCTCAAAGCGGCGCCTCTCTGTCCGGAGCGAGCGCCTCCGGAGGGCGGGACTCGGCGGGCACTGCTGCGGTGTCCGCCTCTGCCGGTACCGGCAGAAGGACCGTGTATTTCGCCCGCATATCGTCGTAGGCCTCGCGCCAGGCGTCAGCCTTCTGGATCCCGAGCCAGGCGGTCTTCACCTCCTGCTCGATTTCCTCGAACGCGGGCACCCGCCCCGCGATCACGTTGTCGACGTAGACGAGATGCCAGCCAAATCCGGATTTGACCGGGCCCTGCCAGGACCCCGGCTCAAGCCTTGACACTGCCTGCGCGAATTCCGGACCAAACTCACCCGCGATTGCCTGGAGCGCGCGGTCGCCGTAGTAGTCTTGAAACATGAACGGATCGGCGAGCGACTCAGCCGAAGCGGTGTCCAGCGGCGCATCCTCAAGCTCAGCAAGGGCCATTTCCGAATCGTCGCGCGCGCTGCTGCCGCGGCTGTCGGGCGAGAAATAGAGGTGGCGGAAGCTGATCCGCTGCGGGACCGTGAAGAGGTCTGTGTGTTCGGCGAACCACGACCGGAGCTGATCGGTCGTCGGTTCCTGCTGCGCGGCCACATCCTCGGCAAGAAACTGCATCTTCTGCGCCATGCGGCGCCTGACGATCGTGTCGTCCTTGTCGAGGCCAAGACTCAGCGCCTCACGGTACAGGATGTCTTCACGGATGCGATCCTCAACCATGAGGTTGAATTCGTCCTGCGTCGGCTGGCGCCTCCACTTGGACTCGAAGATCATTAGGAGCTGTGCGAGATCGTCGACGCTCAGCACGATTTCGGTCGACGAATCGTCCGGTGCGGTGTCCTGTCCGAGCAGCGCATAACCACCAAGCAACAAGCCGCCGATCACCAGAAAATGAACAAGCGGTTCGCGCGCCAAGCCCTGCAAGACGCCGCGGGAAGACAACGCCTCCCGCTGCAACGTTTCGTCAGCCAAGTTGGCTCACTCCTTTTCAGGCGTGTGAAGATATTTGGACTGGTCCTTGTCGGCGATGTCGTCGCTCTTCGGGAGCTCGACTAGGTCCGCCGGACCCTTGAGCAGGATCTCGTAGTTGGCGTAGCCGAACTCGTTGCTGCGGGCGCCGTAGTAGGTCTCCTGCTCGCGCGCCACGTTTCCACCCTGCGATGCCGTGGATTTATAGACCGCCATGGAGATCGGCGTACCGGAGATATGGGTCACGATCTTCCCGTCTCTGATCTCGTAACGTGATGCTGTGGTCTGGTAGCTCGCCTGCACGACGTCGCCGGTCAGGCTGGGGAGCAAGGCATCGCGACCTACGTGAAGAATGGCCGCCGACCCGTCCTCGTCGTAGCGGATCTTCATAACCTCGCCGGTGACGTTGTTGCGCACCCAGATGGCCTTGCCGACGACTAGTGTCTTCAGCGCGTTCTCATCGAGAGGCGCAGCCTCGTTCTGCGTTAACTCGGCCACGGTCAGGCCGGGCGTGGCGGCCTCGCGAGCCTCGGCCGTGGGCGTGTACCAGATCGGCGAACTCCAGGCGCGTTCCTGCTGGGTAGCGGGGACAACGCCGGGCGGCTCGATGCCAAGCTGCCTTGCCTGGATGGTACTCCAGCGCGGCGTCGGGATTTCAAGGACCCGAGCGTAGTAGAAGGCGTGCAGGCTTGGATTGAAGTCTGGGTCGGTCCACACCGTCTTCAGTTCGACTGCGCCAACGGTGTCGGAATAGGTTGCCTTTTCGAGATCGACTGTGCTTCGGATCGGCGGCACTTCGCCGCTCGCTGCGTTCGGCTTGCGGTCGCCCGCCCACACAACGTCGTAGACCTTCTCGAAGCTCTGGCCGTCCTTTGTCCAGCCCTTGACAATCTGGATACGGTCAAGATTGGCCGCGGTCGGATCCTTCACCGCCCACAACACAAAGGACGGCGCCTTTGCCTGGCGCGATGCCGGCGGCAAGTCGGCACCCATGGTGGCGCCGCGGGCATAGGCCGCCTTGACCCAGTCCTGGCCGTCGAGGATGTCGCTCTCGTAGTCCCAGCCGCCGAAGAAGCGGAGCTTGATGCGCACGCCGCTCGTGGCATAGGTCTCCTTGCGGTACATCGCATCCCAGATCGAGGCGCGGGTGTTCTCCTCCGCCCACACCACCGAGAGACCCGCCGGGCTTTCCCAGCGGACGTCCGACCCGGTAAAGATGTGCCCTGCCATCCGGGTCTCGATAGTGCCGTCGTTGATGCCGTGGCCACCGTAGAAGTTGTTCTGGCGGTAGGGGGCGCCTGTGTTGTGCGAGTCGGAGCCGCCGACGAAGCCGAACCTGTAGGGATTATATCCCCGCGTATCCTGCATGGTCAGGCCGTCTTTCAGGGCCTGCCGGGCATAGGAGCCGACGATTGCGGGAATCTGGCCCGAATCCGCCGGCAGTCCGATCAAGAAGCTGGATATCTCGTAGTTGGCGAACTCGTCGTTGGGAGACAGCAGCGGGTGGGTCTCCGACTGTCCCTTGATCTGCTTCATCTCGATCAGGCGTTCGTTGCGGTCGCGCGAAGCGGCCCACGCCGCGTCGATCGGCCGCCCGAGGCTGTCGACGTCGATCGGGTACATCCAGCCGTCGGACAGGTTGGCATTGTGCGAGATTGCGAGCAGCTCGTTGCCGGCCTTGCGCTGCGCATCCATCCATTTCCACAGGTCCTCTGGATGCCACGAGTCCATCGATGAAAACGGCTGATCCGCTACCTTTGCGCAATCACGGAAGTAGACGTTGCGATGAAGGTTCCGGAAATTGTACTGCGAGGTAAACTCGTAGGAACAGAAAGCAGTAAACGTGCCGGGTTTGTTGTTTTCGTCGGCAATCTTGACGTTTTCCTTCCAGATCGTGCCGGCGACCTGAGGGCTCATGAAGGCCTTGATCGGCGGCTTGCTGACCAGCGACACGAGGTAGGCGAAGACTTTCGCCACGTCTGCCGGATCGTTCGGGTTCTTCAGGATAAGCGGCTGCGCCTCGGGCATCTTGCTGACCGCCGAGCCGGGCGTGTTCGCTTGCTTGGTAATGCCGACATATTCGGAATGATCGGTGACACCCATCCAATCGAGCGGTTGCTCGATCTTGATGTCATAGCCGAGCGGGTGCTTGATCGTGGCGCCTTGGGCGTATTTCAGCGCGTCATCCGGACCGGTCAGGTGGTTGCCGAACAGCCAGGCGTCGACAGACCAGCTCGTATGAATGTGCTGTTCTCCGAAGAATGCTTTGCGATCAGCGGGCTCCTGCGCAAGCGCCGCAGTTTGCCAGAAACCTGTCAGGGAAAATGCGGCGGCTCCAAGAAGCAGCGCTTTGGCCAACCGTGCGTTTCGATTGTTCCTCATCCGCGATTTCCCTCCTCATTTTTTATATTTTGCGTTGGTATCGTATTGCCAATCGGCGATGTCCGAAATCGGCTTAACCAAAGGGAAGAAAAGCATAGTATGCCGGCTCGCTCAATCCATCTTGGGCCATAAGGAATGACGGCAACCGGTGATGCGACTCAGAGTACCGGTGATTGCGGTAACGGTCTTCGCAGGTGTTCAAGAACCGGTAGGGGTATTTTGTCCCGGCCCACCTCGCCCGGGCGTTCCGAAATGTGACCAGGCGATCTCCTCGGAACCATAGACATTTTTTTTCGACGCTTCTGAAATACCGAAGCGAACCTCAGAGGGGCCACTTGCGCCAGGCGATTGCAAGTTCTCCACCGTGCCGTGAACGTCGGCAATTCGCCTGCAGGGCCTTAGAGCGGAGTGGAAGTCGGCGTGGGCTTCTCAACGGCTGTCAGGGGCCATGCCGCGAAATTCCGGTCTCGGGAAGCAAAACTGGGGGCGCATAAGTCCGGCTATGGCGCGATGCTGCCGTTCGATTTCGCCGCAGCGAAAGGCCGCTTCGCGCCCCAAACCAGACATTCCGGCCAAGGCATCATCACAACCCGTTACCTGGGCCGCGATCGGCCGCAGGACTTCCGTCAGTTTCTGTACAACGACCAGGATAAGTACCAACGGAAACAGAAAGAAAGCCCGCCAACGAAGGTCGCTCTAAGAAGCCGCAGCAGATTGCTCATCGCGAATTTCCGCTGTCCGTGGCGAAATGACTTTCGCAACTGGCACTTTGTCCGGATGCCACCGGAGGCATCATTGTGCCATTCGGTCCGCACTCTCGTTCGGCCGTCGGGACACCGCGAAAGCGAATCTCAATAGCAATTGGGCGAAGCCGCACAGGCCGTGCCGCGGGCCGCCACACCTGCCCATCCGGCGACACCTGGGCCACGCGCTCCCACACCGATGCCGTGAAAACCGCGGCCAACGCCGCCGCCCGGCCCGATCCAGTCAATGAAGGCCGCAGTCTGGCCGCCGCTCTGCGGTAGCTCGCCATCGATCAGCTTGTAGTGGTAGACCATGTCCTCGCCATCGAGCACCGGGTCGAGAAGTTCTACGACGACGAGAGTGCTTTGCGGGTTGCCTTCCTCGTAGACCGACAAGGTCGCGTTAGGCGGGTCCCCGCCGAAGTTGTCCGGACCCGCCTTGGACGTCCATTCCTCCAGATACTTGTCCATGGTCAGATGCCCCGCGAGACGCTCCGGACGATCCGAGAAATAGAGAGCCTGCGGCATGACGTTCACGAGCCGGAGCGTCCCTGCCTCCTTGTCGACTTCAAGATCCTCGGCAGTCTGCACGAACATCAGCTCGATCTTCGGCTCCTCAGCAGCCTTCGTCCGTGTGAAGCCGACGAACAGCAAGGCCGCAACGGCTGTGGCGCCGCTTGCAAGAATGAATTGCCGTTTCATGGTTTGCCTTCCTTCTATCGTTTTCGCATCTTGGGGTGGTGCTGGCCCGAAGCCGGTACAAACGTGCCTTTGGCCTATCGGTTACCGGGCCCTGAACTTCTTGCGCCTCGGCGACAAGCGACACACGCTTACGCGGCTGCGCCCGATCCGAGTCACGAAAACAGGTCAACCGCGCAGCGCTGCGCCGCACTTCTTCACCTCTTCGATGGCCCGCTTCGTTCCGGTGAGGTCAATGACGAAGAGACCTGTCTTTTCGGGGAAGGCGACCAATTCCCGACCCTCGGCTATACCCGTCACGAAATCCGGGCTGTTGGACAGGACGTACCCGCCGGAATAATTGCCTGAGATCTTCCCGCTGCGGATGCCAAAGGACTCGCCCGTAAACACCGTTCCGTCGACCGCGATCTCGACGGGCTGGTTCTCCTTGATCGGAATGTCAGCCAACGTGAACACGCCGACGTAGGCTGCCGACAGGTCCTTCGTCATACCCATCTGCATAACATTGCCGTTCGCGTCGGATCTCTCGGCCAGGCAGCTAAGCCTGGTCGCGTCGGAATAGACGGTCCAGTCGCCGACTTCTTCGTATACTGCAAGGTTGTCGCTGCTCGCAGGGAGCACATCGGAGATTTCGGATGCCAGTGCGGCGCCTACCGTAACGAGAGTCAGTGTGGCGGCGATAACAGGCGACTTGAGGTCTTTCATGGAGGATCTCATTTCATAGGGAGACCGGCAACGGCGGTCCGTCATTTGCTATCAGTCGGCGGCGCCGGCATCGGTTGCAGGATGTAGAAGCCCTTTCCGATTGCCGTGGGGAAATAGACGCGCCCGCCGAAGCCCGGAGGTGTCAGCGAGTTGATCGTCAGGGGTTCGAAGAAATCCGACTCTGCGAGGATTTCGCCGGTTGCCGCGTCGCGCCAGGTCAGTTGCTCGGTGTAGTTCGCCTTCTGCAAGGCCTCGAGGATCGGCTCGTTCTCGCGTGGTAGCTTCATGTTGGTCAGCAGCAGCACCCGCTTGTCGGCAGGGCCGAAGACCGGCTGGAACGTACTGGTGATGTCATCCAGCACGAAGGCCGTCTCGAGCTTGCCGCTCTCGGGGTCGATCCTGATGCCGGCGACCTTCTTCATGCCCATGTCGGCCGAGTAGATCATGTTGTTCTCGGGATCGGCGCCGTTCTTTGGCGGGGCGAAGCTGACCTCATGGGGCTGAAGCTGGCCGAACGGGAAGAGCGACTGCGTCTTCTTCGCGTCGTCAGCGTGCACCACGACGATACTGGAGGCGCTCTTATCACTGACGAGACCGTTGGTCTGGACCGAGATCCAGTCGCCGACCATGCTGGGCGCGGCCATGGCGACCTGCCCTTCTTGGAGCGGCTTGACCTGCCAGGTCTCGTCGATCGAGAGCTTCTTTGTCTCGGGATCCCAGAAGAACCGACCGAGGGTGTTCTGCATCCCCATATAAATCGCGGTCTTGTTACCATAGGGGGCGATTATGTGGGGTGATGGGGCCGGTTCGGGCAGTTCGAGGCTGTCGAGTACCTCCAGCGATTGCGGATCGACCGCGACCAGGACGGAGTTCGGTGATTTCATGCCCTGCCGAGTGCAGGCAATGATCGCCATGGTGCCCTGAAGCGTGCAGCCGACCGGGCGGGTCTGGTCCTTCAGGATCAGCGTGCCGTCCGGCGCGATGGTCAGGTGCTTGAAGTTGACGTCCTCGATCGGCGCCGCCCCGGAGGGCAGCGACGTCACCTTCTCGATCAGGCCGGTATCGCCGTCGAGGCGGGTCACGTAGTGCGACCAGGCAAAGGCG
>CAJQNW010000428.1 GCA_905479765.1 uncultured Tepidamorphus sp.
AACCTCGCCCAGTCGGTGCTGCTGACGGGCTACGAATGGTTCCGCACGCGCGGCACCCAGGGCGGCCGCGCGCGCCAGCCGGCCCCGCCGCTGGCCCCCAAGGCGGACATCCAGCGCCTGTTCGAGCATCTCGAAAGCGAGCTCGACGCGGCGGGATTCCTGTTTCCGCTGGAAAAGCGCCCGACTATGGTCAGAAACCTGAGGACAATCTTCCTGAAGGCGGAGCTCAGCGAACAGGAAGTCCGCTCGCTGCGCGGCGTCATCCGCGCGCTGGCCGAATTCAAGCACCGCCGCGATTAACCGGGACCCGACCGAGAGATGCCGCATATCGTCGTCTTCGATTCCGGCCTCGGCGGCCTGTCGGTGCTGAAGGAGGTGCGCCGCGCCTGCCCAAACGCCGATATCTCCTATGTCGCCGACACCGCCGGCTTTCCCTATGGCGCGCTGTCGGAGCAGGAGGTGGTGCGCCGCGTGCTGGCGACGTTTCAGGCAGTGGTGGCCCGCAGGTCGCCCGATATCGCCGTCATCGCCTGCAACACCGCCTCGACGCTGGTACTGCCGTTTCTGCGCGCCAGCCACGGTTTCCCCTTTGTCGGCACCGTGCCGGCGGTCAAACCGGCGGCCGAGCAGACACGATCCGGCCTGATCAGCATTCTGGCGACGCCGGGAACGGTGAAGCGCGACTACACCCAGGCGCTGATCGCCGCCTACGCCGCCCATGTCGACGTTACCCTGGTCGGCGCCACCGGGCTTGCCGCGCTGGCGGAAGCCGCCATGCGCGGCGAACCGGTCGACGAACAGGCGTTGCGCGCGGAGGTCGCCCCGGTCTTCGTCGAACGAACCGGCCGCCGCACCGACACCGTGGTGCTGGCCTGCACCCACTATCCGCTGCTGCTCGACTACCTGGAACGCCTTGCCCCCTGGCCGGTCACCTGGATCGATCCGGCGCCGGCGATCGCCCGGCGGGTGGCGAGCCTGCTTGCCGGCCAGGTACAGGCCGATACATCCGCGGAAGGCACCGAGGCGCTGTTCACGGCGATTCCCGATGGGCGCGCGGCGCTGGCGGATCTGCTGGCCGGTTTCGGGCTTGCCTCGCTGGACGCCCTGCCGCTCGCGATCACCCGTTCGGCCCCATGACCGGCGGTCTCGCGCCCCACCGGCCGCGCAACGCTTGGGGGTGGCCGTAGCAAGTCAGCTTAGCTATACAGAGGGCTTCAAATGGCATGAGCGGATCCCCCCGGTCCGGAGGAAAATGGCTAGCGCAATCACCTACAAGGCGGAATTGGTGCTCAACAAGCTCGGCTTAGTGGATACCCGGGACAAGGCCACGGACCTTCAGACCGTGCGGCCGAACGTGCGCCGGAACCTAACCTATTACCCCGACCTCGGCATCGTCTATTTCGCCAATGCCAAGAGCGGCACCTCGACGATCCGCCGCACGCTGTGGAACGCGGTGGACCAGAAGCGCGGCACCCAGACGCTGCAGGCCAACCCGCGCGCCCACGACAATTCCCCCGCGCTCAGCATAAGCCACGGAACGCTGAAGATCTCCGGACCCGACGAAGTCCTTGATTCGGTATTCTTTTCCGTCGTGCGCCATCCTCTGGTTCGCCTGGTTTCGGGCTTTCTCAACAAGATCAAGCCGGTCGCCAACAACAAGGTCTGGAAGCTCTACAGCAAGCGCTACGAGGTCCCCGTCGACGTCCAGCTGTCGTTTTCCGAATTCGTCGATCACATCACCCACGACATGCCGCACAAGGTCGACCGGCATTTCCGGCCGCAGTCGATCAACATCTGCTACGGGTTCGCGCCGTTCACCCATATCGGCCAGCTCGAGGATCTGCGGCCCACCGCCAGCTTCCTCGAAGGCCACGGCGTTCCCTCCATCGAGTCCTTCCAGACCCACGCCACGGGCGCGGCGGACTATCTGAAGGACTATTTCAGCGATCCGGGCACCCTGAAGAAGGCGGTGAAATTCCTGGAAAAGGATTTCGAGCGCTTCAACTACGCCCCGAACATCGAGAACATCCTGCCGCTCGGCCCCATCACGCCGCCGAAAGCCGATACGACGCTCTTGCGCACGATCCTTCAGGTCGACGCCACGCCGGAGAAAATGACCGGCTCGCCCCCGGCCAGGGCCGCACAGTCGGCCGACTAGCCGCCACCTTGCAGGCGGTTTCAGGCTCAGGCGGCGTTTGACAGAACCCCCTGTCGTCTATATCTAACAGCGCGCGCGGGCCGTTAGGTCCGCGTATTTCATTCCGCTTCCGTGGTGTCGGGGGTTCGCCCCCTAGCCTGTCGGCCGTGCGAACGGCAGAGGAGGAGCGGGTTATACGACGACTGAACGAGACTTTCGAAGAAACAGAGGTTCCAATCGATGACGAAGCGCATCCAGGCGAAGCACAAGATCGATCGCCGCATGGGCCAGAATATCTGGGGCAGGCCCAAGAGCCCGGTCAACCGGCGCGAATACGGCCCCGGCGAGCACGGCCAGCGCCGCCGCACCAAGACGTCCGACTTCGGCCTTCAGCTCAAGGCCAAGCAGAAGCTTAAAGGCTACTACGGCAACATCACCGAGAAGCAGTTCCGCCGCACCTATGACGAAGCGCAGCGCATGCGCGGCGACTCCTCGGAGAACCTGATCGGCCTGCTCGAGCGCCGTCTCGATGCCGTGGTCTACCGCGCCAAGTTCGTCCCGACCGTCTTCGCCGCTCGCCAGTTCGTCGGCCACGGCCACGTCATGGTCAACGGCCGCCGCTGCAACATCCCGAGCATGCGCCTGAAGGTTGGCGACGTGGTCGAGGTTCGCGAGAAGTCGAAGCAGATGGCCCTGGTGCTGGAAGCCATCGACAGCTCCGAGCGCGACCTTCCCGAATATCTCGACGTCGACCACAAGAAGCTGACGGTGTCGATGACCCGCGTCCCCGGCCTGCCGGAGGTTCCCTATCCGGTGATGATGGAACCGAACCTGGTCATCGAGTTCTATTCGCGCTGACCCGCGTTCGCGGGGTTTCAAACCCCGAGCAAGGTTTTCAAGGCCGCCCCGTTCGGGCGGCCTTTTGCGTTTCAGAGCCTCGTTCTAGGCTTCTTTTCCGGCTTCCAGCAGCCGCGCGGCGATGATCGACAGCACTGCCGAGGCTGCGAAGAACCAGATGCCCGGCAGCGCGGCGGCGTCGGCAAGGCCCGAGCGCTTGATCGCGAAGACCACCAGCGCGATCAGCACCACGTCGAGCATCGACCAGCGCCCGAAATAATGGGCGACCCGAACCGCCCTTCCCCAACCGTTCCAGCCTGTCAGCCGGCCGATGGCGAGCCGCGCCAGTACCATCAGCTTCAGGCCGGGAAACACCACCGAGAACGCGCCGAGCACGAGCCCGAGAAAATACTCGCGCTCGTCGAGCAAGGCGACGACCACGCCGAGCAGCGAATGGTGCTCGGACAGCAGGAAAAAGCGGTTGAACCGCAGGCTGGGCAGCGTCAGGCCGAAATACAGGCATAAGACCGCCGCCAGAACGACGCCCGCCGGCAGCCAGCGGCGCACGGGACCGTTATGTGTCTCGACGGCGTCCCCGGCTTGGTCTGAGTCTGAGTCCGTTTTGGCCATTGCGTCTCAATCAGATCCCGGAAATCGTCGATTCATCTGGGGCCACCTCAAAACGAGGCTTCGGAATGGCCATTATCCCCTATCCGAGCAGGCGACATAGCAGTATGACGGCGGGAATTCCATTCAATCGCCGCCAGGCCGGCCAGGAGGTTCGCCATTTACAGGGTCCGCATTCCCACCCGTGACGAGGCCGAGGCCGACGTTCTGTCCGATGCGCTTGCCGACGCGCCGGAACTGGAGACATCCGCCGTCGCCATGGTGGAGACTGGTAAGGGCTGGCTCGGCGAGGCCTACTACACCGAAGAGCCGAAGGAGGCCACCTTGCGCGCCATCCTCGTGCGTACGCTCGGCAAGGCGGCCGCCAAGCGCAAGATCACCATAAAGGCGCTCGCCGACCGCAACTGGGTCAAGGACAGCCTTGAAGCCATGCCGCCCGTCCACGGCGGCCGTTTCACGGTATTCGGCCATCATGACCGCCACCGGGTCCCCGCCAACGCGGTCGGCATCGAGATCGAAGCCGGGATGGCCTTCGGTACCGGTCATCACGGCACCACGCTGGGCTGCCTGCAAGCGCTCGACCGATTGTTGAAGGCACGACGGTTCTCCCGCCCGATCGATATCGGCACCGGCACCGGCGTTCTGGCGATTGCGCTGGCCAAGGCCGCGCACGTGAAGGTCATGGCGACCGATATCGACCCGGTCGCGGTTGAGGTAACAAGGGAAAACGCCGCCAAGAATGGCGTCGGCGCGATGATCCGGGCTTTCACCGCCAACGGGGTCGGCACGGCGGCAGTGCAGGCCGGCGCACCCTACGACCTGGTCTTTGCCAATATCCTGGCCAAGCCGCTGGTCGCGCTGGCGCCGAAGGTCAGGCCGTTGCTCGCACCGGGAAGCGTCATCATCCTGTCGGGCCTGCTGGTCAGCCAGCGCCGCGAGGTGGAAGCCGCCTGGCGGGCGCAGGGCTGCGTGCCGCTGTTCCGCATCGATATCGACGGCTGGGCGACATTGGTGCTTGAATCGCGGTGAGGCCGCGTCTTTTCCTTTTCTTCACGGTCTGGGCCAAGGTGGCGAAGTCGAGCCGGAATCGCGGCGTGCATGGATGAGGTGCGCCACGTTCGGCGAATGGCTGGTCCGCGGGCATTGATGCTGGCATTGAATTTCGATCGTCAATGCAGCAGCGTCACGCGATGATTTATGTGCTTGCATACCCAAGATTCGAGCCGCGGGTTGCCCGGAATATTGCAGCGTTCAGGTCTGCCCATGAGCCGGAAAGAGCAAACCTTGTAGACCCGCATATCACCCTGGTATTCGGCGTGCGGATTGCGGCGCCCGGGGCGTTCGCCGCATTTTGCCAACGGGCCGCGTCGCGGGCGCGCGAGATACCTGTCGAATTCTCCGGCAGCGAAATCGGCTACGACCCGTTCGAGAAAACACACAAGCTGTTCCTGGTGAGTTCAGTTGGCACGGACGATCTGCTCGCCTTGCACGAAAGGCTCTACGATGGGCCGCATCGGCGCACCCTGCACCCTGGGATCTCGTTCAAACCACACATGACTGTTGCTTCGAACCGGGACCAGTCGATCATCGAGCGCCTCGACGTAATGGAAATCGGCTCATTTCCCATCGCCGGAAGAATCTGCGCTCTGGAGGTCGTTGAGCTCGCGGACAACAAGCTGCACTTGCTCCAATCAATCCCCCTTCAAGGGCAGAAGCGGCCTCGAAGCGATCGCAACGCCTTACCGGAGTAATCCGACGCGAGTCCGGCGCGCATCAAGAAATCCCCGACCCGGTCCCGGCCTCGGTGCGCACAAAGAAAACCCCGATCCGGGGATGCCGGACCGGGGATTGAAAGTTTGGGAGGAAACTCTGGATCAGTCTAGATCGTCAATCCGGGTATTCAGTCGGTCGGGCCGGCATGCCAGCGCGCCAGTTCCTCGCGGGTAAGCCCGAGGTTCTTCAGCGAATCATCGCTGTAGGTCCACAGCGCGCGCGCCGTCTGGCGCTTGGCCTCGGCCTCGCGGGCCTTGATCATGTGATTGAAGATGCGCCGCAGCAGTCCATGCCCTT
>CAJQNW010000429.1 GCA_905479765.1 uncultured Tepidamorphus sp.
GATCCGCTCCAGGACATAGGCCGTTTCGGGCCTGCCGGCGCCGCGATAGGCATCGACCGGCGTGGTGTTGGTGAAGGCGGCGCGGACATGGACGTGGACGTCCTGCATCGCATAGGGCCCCGGAAAGGGATTGCCGTAGAAGAAGGTCGGGATCGCCGGGGCGAAGGTCGAGAGATAGGCGCCCATGTTGGCGACCGTGTCGACCTTCAGCGCCAGGAAGGTCCCGTCGTCGGCGAGACCCAACTTCACCGTCGTCGCATGGTCACGCGCGTAGGTGTCGGCCAGGAAGGCTTCCGAGCGCGTCGCGATCCAGCGCACCGGCCTGTCGATGCGCCTTGCGGCGAACAGCACCAGCACTTCCTCGTTGTAGTGGTAGATCTTCATGCCGAAGCCACCGCCGACATCGGGCGAGATCACCCGGATGCGCTCTTCGGGGATCTTCAGCGTGCTGGCCGACAGCATCACCCGGATCGGATGCGGGTTCTGGTTGGAGGTGTAGAGCGTGTATTCATCACGCCCGCGCTCGTAGAATCCGACCGTGCCGCGCGTCTCCATCGGGCTGGCGTTGACCCGGTTCTGGATCAGGTCGAGCTCGACGACATGCGCGGCGTCGGCCAGTACAGCATCGACCCGGGCGCCGTCGCCCAGCGACCAGTCGAAGCAGAGGTTGGAATCCATATCCGGATGGACGACCGGCGCGTCCGGCTCGAGGCTCGTGGCAAGCTCCGTCTGGCTGGCGTCGGCTTCGTAGTCGATTTCGATCAGCTCGGCTGCGGCCTCTGCTTCAGCCAGCGTTTCGGCAACGATCGCCGCGACCGGATCGCCGACATGCAGCGCCTTGCCGGTCACCAGTACCGGATGCGCGGGCGCGGCCATCGGCGTGCCGTCGGTGGAGTTGATCGGCCAGGCGCACGGCAGGCCGCCGATGCCGGCGGCCTCCAGATCGGCGCCGGTGAAGATGTCGAGAACGCCGGGCTGCTGGCGAGCGTGCTCGGTGCGGATCGCGCGGATCGCGGCGCTCGCGTGCGGCGAACGCACGACGTGCAGATGGGCGACGTTCGGGAGCCGGTCCGCGACGTCGGCGACATAGGTGCCGGCGCCGGTGATGAACCGCTGGTCTTCCTTGCGGCGAAGCGGATTGCCAATCCAGTTCATGCACACTCTCCCCGTTCGGTGGCGGGTTGTCCCGCCACCGTCTCCTGACTGCCGTTTCGTCTAAGCCCGCCCGCCCCATTTTCCGGGACGGTTATCGTTGCCGTTCAGACCAGAACGTCGCGTACCTTCTGCAGCGCATCGGCACGCTCGTGGCGCGCGTTCAGCGCCTGATCCATGTCGACGGAGACGAACTTCGTCTCGGTATGCGGCTGCATCTGGCCGATCAGGTCCATGTCGGCTGAGATCACCGTACCGAGCATGAAGTAGCCGCCGCCCGACACCGCGTCGCGGTGCAACACGATGGGCTCGGTGCCGCCGGGCACCTGAATCGAGCCGTAGGGATAGCAGGCGTCGACGATGTTGGAGGGATCGGAACCGGCACCGAAGGGCTGCTCGCGCGGGACGAAGTCGAGCGGACGGCCGCCGCGGAAGCGATAGCCCATGCGGTCGCACTCGGGCGCGACCTTCCACATGTCGTCGAAGAAGTGCTCGCCGGCTTCCTTCGTGATGCGGTGCCAGTAGAGGCCCGGAATCATGCGCAGCTCGACAGGTCCGGTGGGCATACGCCGCATGGCGGCCGGAACGCTGCGGCCCTCGGCTACACCGGCATCCTGGCCGACCGGCAGAGTATCACCGGCCGCGATCGCCCTTCCTTCATAGCCGCCGAGCGCGCCGATCGCGTAGGTCGAGCGGCTGCCGAGTTGGACAGGGACGTCGATGCCGCCGGAGACGGCGATATAGGCGCGTGCGCCGCCCTTCAGGAAATCGAAGGACAGAACCTGCCCCGCCTTCACCTTCAACGACGTCCAGGTGTCCTGCGGTTCACCGTCCACCTTCGGCGGCAGGTCGGCGCCGGTGATCGCGACGGTCGCGTCTTGCGTGAATTCGAGCTCGGGGCCCATGAACACACACTCCAGGCAGGCCGCGCCCTCGTCGTTGCCGACCAGCAGGTTGGCGCAATGCAGCGCGAAGCGGTCCATGGCGCCGCCGATCGGAATGCCGAGATGGTAGTAGCCGGGCCGGCCGAGGTCCTGGATTGTCGTGGCGAGCCCCGGATTGATCACATTAATTCCCATAAAGGCCCTCCATCAGCTTGGCGTTGTAGCCGTCGATATCCTTTTCGAACTCGGCGAGATCGAAGGTCACGTCGTGGGTCAGCGGCGTGAACGTGTTGGCGTCGACCTCGGCGACCCTCTGGTCGTATTCCTCGCGGCCTATCGGCTTCCATTTGACGATGTCGCCGGGCTTGAAGAACACCATGAAGTCGGAGAGGTAGTTGATCTCCTGCTTGGGATCGAAGATCGGCATCGGGGTGATGCCGAACATCTGGTAGCCGCCGGCGCCGCGCACCGAATAGACGCAGCCGAAGCAGCCGCCGATACCGACGGTGAGCCTCGGCGTGTCGGTGCGGGGGCGCAGATACTTCGGCACCTGGATCTGCCGCTGCCGCTCGACCATCTGGTAGAGGAACGGCAGGCCCGACACGAAGCCGACCATCGACACGAACCAGGGCGCACCGGAGTGCGCCTTGATGAAATCGTCGACCGTGTCGTAGCCGTTGATGCGCGCCGCATATTCGATGTCGGAGGCGTTCGGGTCCTGATGGCGTTCGCGGAAGCGCATCAGCGTCTCGTGCGTCCACGGATCCTGGTAGTAGACGGGAACCTCGACGATGCGCGTTGCGATCCGCGACTCCGCGCTCTCGGCTGCCACTTCGAGCGACTTCAGTTCGGCCAGCATGTCGTCGGGCTTGATGACATCGGGATCGAACTTGATCTGGAACGACGCGTTGGCCGGACAGATCTCGGTGACGCCCTTGATGTCGGCCTCTTTCACCGCCGTGGTGATCGACAGGCTCTTGAAGAATGCCTCGAGCGACATTTCCTCGTTGACTTCGACGAAGATGTGCTCGTCGCCGCCAAAGGAATATCTGTTTTCCATTTCTGGCTAACTCCCCCTCACAACTGTTTTGCGTTCGACTCGAGCCAGTGCTCGAGCCATCGTGTATGGACCGCGTTGGCGCGCACATCCGCGTCGCCGGCAAGCGCGGTGTAAAGCGGCACGGTGGTCTTGACGCCGGGCACGTCGAGTTCGGACAACGCGCCCTTCAGCCGATCGATGGCGTGCTCGCGCGTGTCGCCCCAGACGATCAGCTTGCCGAGCAGCGAGTCGTAGAACGGCGGGATCGCGTAGCCGGAATAGAGCATGGTGTCGAAGCGCACGCCGGGACCGCCGGGAACGCTCAAGGTTCCGACGACGCCTGGAAACGGCAGGAAGTCGTTGGCCGGATCCTCGGCGTTTATGCGCACCTCGATGGCGTGGCCGCGCGAGACGATGTCATCCTGCTTCAGCCGCAGCGGCTCGCCGCCGGCGATGCGCAACATCTCGGCCACCAGATCGATGCCGGTGATCCATTCGGTGACGGGATGCTCGACCTGGATGCGCGTGTTCATCTCGATGAAGTAGAAGTCCCCGGTCGTGTCGTCATAGAGGTATTCCAGCGTGCCGGCGCCGCGGTAGTTCACCGATTTGGCCAACGCCACGGCCGAGGCGCAGAGCATGGCGCGGGCCTCCGGCGACACGGCCATCGAGGGCGCCTCTTCCCAGACCTTTTGCCGGCGGCGCTGCAGCGAGCATTCCCGCTCGAAGCAATGCACGACGTCGGTGCCGTCGCCCAGCACCTGCACCTCGATATGACGGGCGTCCTCGATCACCTTCTCCACATAGAGGCCGCCGTCGCCGAAGGCCGAACTCGCCTCGGTCTGTGCGAGTTGGAAGAAGTGTGCGAATTCCTTGGCATCATGGGCGATGCGGATACCCCGGCCGCCGCCGCCGGCGGCCGCCTTGATCATCACCGGATAGCCGATTTCGGCGGCGAGCTTTTCGGTTTCGCCGACGTCGTCGATGCGTCCGTCGCTGCCCGGCACGGTCGGGACGCCGGCGTTCATCGCCGCAGTCCGGGCCGCCACCTTGTCGCCCATCATGCGAATGGTCTCGCCGCGCGGGCCGACGAAGGCCATGCCGGCGGCTTCCACGGCATCGGCGAAATGGGAGCTTTCGGCCAGGAACCCGTAGCCGGGATGCACCGCGTCGGCACCGGCTTCCTGTGCCGCTTCGACGATCGCCTTGATGTTCAGATAGGACTTGGCGGCCTGGGGCGGGCCGATATTCACGGCATCGTCGGCGAGCCGGACAGCCAGCGAGTCCGCATCGGCGTCGCTGTGGGCCTGGACGGTCGCAATGCCGAGGTCGCGCGCCGCGCGGATGATCCGCACGGCGATTTCCCCGCGGTTGGCAATGAGCAATTTACGGATCGACATTCAGTCAATATTCCTCAGTACGTCCCGTGTCCGCGTTGGCGGCTGCCTGGGCCCCGGATCAAGTCCGGGCCACGCGTCCCGTTGTTGGGATCGGCATACGCCACACACCGCAACCGCGTGTCCCGGACTCGATCCAGGACCCAGGGCGGCAGATTTCGGACTCGACACTGGTTCTCATTTGCCGGCTTCCGCTTCAGCCCTTGAGTTTGGCAAGGGGCTGACCCGCCTGCACCGGGTCCTCGTTCTCGACGAGAAACACATCGATGTGGCCGTCGAGTTCGGACTTGACCTCGTAGAAGGTCTTCATGACCTCGACGAGGCCGATCACATCGCCCTTGGCGACGGCATCGCCAGATTCCTTGTAGACCGGCTGGTCTGGGGCAGGCTTGCGATAGAAGGTGCCCGGCAGGGGCGAGAATATTTCGATGCTCATGGTTACCGTCTTTCGTGTTCGGTTCGACTGGCCTGAAGTCTGCGGCGTCACGCCGCCTCGAGATAAGGCGCCACCGCGTCGCGCACGGCGCGGGCCACCTCGACGGCGTTCGGCGTATCGGAGTGTACGCAAATCGCGTCGGCGCGCACACGCACATCGTTGCCGTCGACAGATTTCGTGACGCCTTCGCGGATGGCGCGAACCGAGCGTTCAGCGGCGTCCTGCGGGTCGACCGGCTCGTGCTCGCGGGTGATGATCAGCTTGCCGTCGCCATTGTAGAACAGGTCGGCGTAGTACTCGGCGATGAAACCGTGACCGCGGGCGGTGTAGACTGCCTCATGGCAGGTCTCGACCATGCCCATGATCGGCACCTTGTAGACGTCGGCGGCGTCGCAGACCGCGTTCGCCACGTCCTCGTCGCGTGACGCCATGCCATAGAGCGCGCCATGCGGCTTGATGTGATTGAGCGTCATGCCCTCGGCATCGAGAAAGCCCTTCAGCGCGCCGATCTGATAGATCAGGCAATTGGCGAGCTCGTCGCGCGGGATCGCCATCTCGCGCCGGCCGAAACCCTGAAGGTCCGGCAACGAGGGATGCGCGCCGACCTTGACGCCATGCGTCCTGGCGAGCCGCACGGTGGCGCGCATGTGGTTGAAGTCGGACGCATGAAAGCCGCAGGCGACGTTGGCCGCCGAGATGAGCGGCATCATCGCGTCGTCGTCGCCCATCCGGTAGAGCCCGAAGCTTTCGCCCATGTCGCAGTTAATGAACGTCATATGGTCGTGACCTCCCTTGGTGTTTTGTTAGACGGCACCGGCTGTTCCCGCCGCGTGCCACCGGTACTCCGTGTTTTCAGTCCTGCGATCCGGCGATGTAGCGAAGACGGATCTGATCGGCGATGACAGCCAGGATCAAGAGCGCGCCGAGCACGACTATCTGCAGATAGCTTTCGATGCGCGCCAGGTTCATGCCGTTCTGGACGAGAACGATGAACAGCGCGCCGAGCACGACGTTTTCCACCCGGCCGACGCCGCCGCGCAAACTGACGCCCGCGATAATGCAGGCTGCGATCGATTCAAGCGGCATCGAGGCGCCGATGTTGGCCTCGCCGGTATCGAGCCGGGCGGTCAAAAGCATGCCGGCGATACCGGCCAGCAGCGCCGTCAGCACGTAGGTGATGAACAGCGTCATCCTGGTGTTGATGCCCGACAGGCGGGCCGCCTTCTCGTTGCCGCCGACGGCGTAGAAGTAGCGGCCCTGGCGCGTCCAGTTGACGAAGAAGAAGGTGATCAGCACCAGGAGCGCCGCGAAATAGATCGGTACGGGCACGCCGAACAGCTTGCCGAAGCCGAAGATCTCGCCGAACTCCACCGGCATGCCGTAGACGGGAA
>CAJQNW010000430.1 GCA_905479765.1 uncultured Tepidamorphus sp.
GCCCGGCGTGTCGGAGGGCGTGAGGAAGGCGGTGATGCCCTTGGCGTCGCCCGCCTCGCCCGAGGTCCGCGCGAAGATCACGCAATGCGTGGCCTCGTGCATCCCGGTGATCCACATCTTCTCGCCGTCGATGCGCCAGCCCTTCACGCCGTCGCGGGTCTCCTCGACCGCGCGCGTCTCCATGTGGGTGGCGTCGGAGCCGTGGTCGGGCTCGGTCAGGCCGAAGCAGCCGACCCATTCACCCGAGGCGAGCTTGGGCAGGAACTTCTTGCGCTGCGCCTCGTCGCCATAGGCGTAGATCGGATACATCACCAGCGAGGCCTGCACGCTCATCATCGAGCGGTAGCCGGAGTCGACCCGCTCGACCTCTCGCGCGACCAGCCCGTAGGAGACGTAGCCGGCGCCGACGCCGCCGTATTCCTCGGGCACCGTGACACCGAGCAGGCCGAGCTCGCCCATCTCGTTGAAGATCGCCCGGTCGGTGTTCTCGTTGCGATAGGCATCGAGAACCCGCGGCATCAGCTTGTCCTGCGCATATGCCTGCGCGGTATCGCGGATCATCCGCTCGTCTTCGGTGAGCTGATCCTCCAGCAGGAAGGGGTCTTCCCACACGAACTTGGCGTAGCTGGAGGGCGAGGACTTCGCGCTGGCGGCGACGGACATGAGCGAGTTTCTCCGTTCTTCGACGTTTCGTTGTTCGGTTGGCGCACATCTAGCGCAGCTCGGCGCAAATGGCGAGATATCGGGAAATTATTTTAAGTCTAAACTAATGTGGGGTCCAGTCCTCTTGGCCGCGTTCCCGGAAGAGGGGGTATGCGCAACGAGCGAGGGGATACGCCGTCTCACTCGGCCGGCTCGGAAACGGGGATGTCTTGGCGGGCCGTTGCCATCTCGGACAGCGACCGTTTCAGGATCTGCAGTGCCGACGACAGGAACAGGCCGGCCATCAGGGCCGCCACGATCAGGTCAGGCCAGGCGGTGCCGGTGAGGAAGACCAGGCCGGCCGCACCGATCACGGCGACATTGCCGATCGCGTCGTTGCGGCTGCACAGCCAGACGGACCGGACGTTCGCATCGCCGTCGCGCCATTTCATCAGGATCAGGACGCTGGCGACATTGGCGGCCAGGGCCAGAAACCCGACCGCGCTCATCACGCCGGCTTCGGGCACGCCGAGGATCAGAACCTGCCAGGCCGTCGATCCAAGCACCCACAGGCCCATGAGGCCGAGGCTGAGGCCCTTCAGGAGCGCGGCACGGGCGCGCCACATCAGCGGCCGGCCGATGACGAACAGGCTGATTGCGTAAGTTGCCGTGTCGCCGGCAAAATCCAGCGCGTCGGCCTGCAGGGCCTTGGATCCGGCCAACTGGCCGGCGGTCATCTCGACGACGAACAGGATCGCATTGATGGCGATGACGGCAACGAGGGCCCGCCGGAAGGCGGCCGAGGTGCCGTCGAAAGTGGCATCGTTGGAACAGCAGTGACCAGACATGAATGCGTATCTAGGGCACCGCCGATACGTAATACTATGTCAGGTTCACGCGTTTTTTAGGCGGTTACTCCGCCTTGTCCGAAATTTTCAGGGCAAACGCATAGACCAGCGCGACTTCCTTCAGCCGGTCGAAGCGGCCTGATGCGCCGGCGTGGCCGGCATCCATGTTGGTGCGCAGCAGCAAAAGCGCGTCGGAGGTGTTGTGGACGCGCAGTTTAGCCATCCACTTGGCAGGCTCCCAGTAGGTGACGCGCGGATCGGTGAGGCCGCAAAGCGCCAGAATGTTCGGATAGGCCTGGTCGCTGACATTGTCGTAGGGCGAATACGCGGCGATTTGGTCGTATTCGTCAGCGCTCTCGATCGGGTTTCCCCATTCCGGCCACTCCGGTGGCGTCAGCGGCAGTGTCGCGTCCAGCATAGTGGCCAGCACGTCGACGAAGGGCACCTCCGCGACGATGCCCAGAAACAGCTCCGGCGCCATGTTGGCGGCCGCCCCCATCAGCATGCCGCCGGCCGAGCCGCCGTGCGCGACGATCTTGCCGCGCGCGGTGATTTTCGCATCTGCCAGATACTCGCCGACCGCGATGAAATCATGGAATGTGTTGGTTTTCTTTTCGCCCTTGCCGTCCCGGTACCAGTGATAGCCCTTGTCCTTGCCGCCGCGGATATGGGCGATGGCGTAGACGAAGCCGCGGTCGACCAGTGATAGGCAGTTGGTGTTGAACGAGGCCGGCATGGAAATGCCGTAGGAGCCGTAGCCGTAGAGAAGGCAAGGCGCGCTGCCGTCGAGCGGGGTGTCGGTGCGATAGAGCAGGGTGACCGGCACGCTCTCGCCGTCATGAGCGGTGGCATGCAGGCGGCGCACCTCGTACTGCGCGGGATCGTGACCGCTCGGCACTTCCTGCTCCTTGCGAAGCGTGCGCTCGCGGCTCTCCATGTCATAGTCGAAGACCTCGGCCGGCGTGCGCGGCGAGGAATAGCTGAATCGGATCGTCGCGGTGCCGTATTCGTAGCCGTGCTGCAGGCCCAGCGAATAGGCCTCCTCGGCGAACGCGATGGCGTGCTCCTCGCCGTCGGCATACCGGTGCACGATGATGCGCGGCAGCCCATCCTCGCGCTCCAGCCGCACCAGATGGTCGCGGTAGGAGACCATGTCGAGGATCAGCCGGCCCTCGCGATGCGGCACGAAGTCCGACCAGGTCTCCGGTCCCGGCGCGGCGAGGGAGGCCGTAAGGATCTTGAAGTCCTCGGCGCCATCGGCATTGGTCAGGATGACGAGGGCGTCCGAGCCGGCATGGTGATCGACGCTGTATTCGACATGTGGCCGCCGGGCCGCCACCAGCACCGGGTCGCTGTCGGGTTTTTCGGCATCGATCAGGCGCACTTC
>CAJQNW010000431.1 GCA_905479765.1 uncultured Tepidamorphus sp.
CCGCGCGGCAGATCGCCCACGAACATGTTCTCGGCGACCGTCAGGTCCGGGAGCAGGTTGAATTCCTGATACACGACCGCGATGCCGAGTTCCCGCGCCTGGCGCGGGGTCAGCGCGGCGTGGCTGTGCCCGAGTATCTCGATGGTCCCGGCATCCGGAGAATAGGCACCGCCGATGATCTTGATGAAGGTCGACTTGCCCGCGCCGTTTTCGCCGGCCAGAGCATGCACTTCACCTGCCCTCAGGTCGAAGTGCACGCTCTTCAACGCGGGAATGCCCGAGAAGGCCTTCCGTATGCCATCAAGGCGCAGAAGCAGCGCCGGTTCGTCCGGCGCTGCTCCGTTGCTGGGTGCCAGCGTAGTCACTAGCGGCCGAATCCCGCCTCGACATACACCTCGATCGGCGCGACGGCCGGGACGCTGAAGTCGTCGTTCAGTTCCGGGATGTAGTGCTCAGCGGCGTTCTCGTCGGTGATGACCACTTCGGGAATATGCACGAACTTGGTGACCTTCTCGCCGCGCAGAACCTTCAGCGCGGTGTCGACACAGTATTTCCCCTCAAGCGCCGCCGGCTGCGGCCAGGCAGTGAACTTCACCTTGTGTTCCATCGCAAGGCGCAGCCAGCCATTGAGCGGCGAGACGGTTCCGTAAACCGGCTGATCGCGGCCGGCCTCGTCGAACGCGAGCAGCGCACCCATGGCACCCTCGGACCCGCCGGCATAGACGCCGTCGATCTCGGGGTTGGCGGCCAGCATCGCAGTCGCCTTTTCCTTGGACGTCGGGATCGACCAGTTGCCATATTCGCTGGCAACGATCTCGATGTCCGGATAGGTGGCGAGCACGTCCTCGGCCGCCTGCTTCCACACCTCTGCGGCGTCGACGCCAGGAATGCCGCTGATCATGATGACCTTGCCCTTGCCGCCGAGGCTTTCGGCAAGCGCCTTGGCCGATTCATAGCCCGCACGGTAGAGGTCGACGTCGGCATAGGCCGTATAGGGCTTGCCTTCCACGCCATCGGCGCAGACGACCACCGGGATACCGGCTGCCACGGCACGCGTGACCGAGGCGCTCAATGCCGCCGCGCTGAGCGGTTCGAGCATGATCAGGTCGGGCTTGAGCTTGATGGTGTTCTCCATCGCGGAGATCTGACGGTCGACATTGGCGTTCACCGGCACGACAACCAGCTTGCCGATATCCTTCTCCTGGGAGGCGAGATACGCGATCGTCGTATCCAGGGTCAGACCCCAGCCGTTGATCGGCCCCTGCATGATCGAGGCAATCGTGTAGGGCGGCTCCTTAACGTAGGCGGACGTGTCGACGACAACCTCTGCGTCGGCCATGAGGTCGACGGAGACGCCGTCGACGCGATTGGGGGCGGCATCATTGGCCGCAAGCGCTTGCCCGCCGTAGCCGACGAGAAAGGCGGACAGCGCAACTGCGGCGCCGAAGGAACTCTGGATTCTCACTGTCATGGACCGGATTCTCCGAACAGGGTGCGATGGAAGGGGACGTGCGATCTGCGAGGGTACGGGGCAGCCGCCGAGACAGGATTGGCGCCTGCACCTTCTTGCATGGTAGATATGCATACTATGGTCTTTA
Organism: uncultured Tepidamorphus sp.; assembly: GCA_905479765.1. Taxonomy (GTDB): domain Bacteria; phylum Pseudomonadota; class Alphaproteobacteria; order Rhizobiales; family Tepidamorphaceae; genus Microbaculum. The sequence goes on from CAJQNW010000431.1 coordinate 1,599, forward strand.
AATGCATGTCAATTCGCGTCCTCTGCTAATCATCGTCGGCCCCGAAATGCCTAAACACGCAGCCGATCGGCGCCGAATTTCTATGCAGACTGCATCGAATTTCGGCAATTTTGCTTGGTATTTTGCCATTTCTCACCTATGCCGCGCCCTGGCACGAGATGGCGGCCGAGGCCTGCTTTCATGCATGCATCACATGCTGCCTATTGACACCTCTTGCATGCAAGTATAGCGATTTACCCGGCACTCAAGGTAACCTGCCGGTGCGGAAATTCCTGGACGAGGAGCGGGATGTGGCCTCTGGCCGTGGTGTACAAAAGCGGGTGGCGATCGACCTGCGCAACCGGATCGCCCGCGGCGACCTCATGCCGGGCGCGGCCCTGTCGGAGGCGGCGCTGGCGGAGGAGTTCGGCGTCAGCCGAACGCCGATCCGCGAGGCACTGAAGCAACTCCAGGCGGAAGGCCTCATCGTCATCAAGCCGCGCGTGGGAACCTTCGTCGCCGCGCCTTCGCGGCTGGAGGTCAATCAGCTGTTCGAAGTGAAGGAAATTCTCGAGGGCGCCGCGGCGCGCCTGTTCGCGCAGCGTGGCAATATTCCCGAACTCGAGAAGCTGCGCGAGAACGTTCGCCGATCGGATTCAGCGATCGCCAAGGGGGATCTCGACGAGTATGCCGAGCTCGTACACGAATACCATGACCTGATCATGCAGGGCGCCGGAAACCCAAAGCTAATGCAACTGTACAAGACGCTTATGAACCAGATGTTCCAGTCGCAGTTCGTGCACCTCACGGTCCGCAGCTCAGGGCGCGCGCCGCAGTCGGATCACGAGCACCAAAGCATTCTGCGCTCCATAGAAGAGCGCGACGGAACCACGGCGGAACGCATCATGCGCGACCACGTTCGCGCCAGCCACCAGACGCTGATGGACGTGCTCGACTTCGGCGGCGCGGACCATCGCCTGAATGCGGCAAATGCCACCGAGTCCAGCAGCGCCGCCGCTGCGGGCGACACGCCGGCCGGTTCGCCGGAGAAGACCTGATCGCGGCCGCAAACGACCGCGGCGCCGCACCCTGAAAAACGGAAGTGATTGCATGCCCACCAAACCGGCCACTCCCCTTGCCGACTATCGTATCCGCAAATGGTTCACCCAGATCGAAGAGACGCTCGCCAACGAAAGCGGCATGCCGGCCGATGGCGATCCGGTGCGAAAGATCGCGATGGCCGTGGCGGTCCACAATCCCTATGCGGGCCGCTTTAGTGAGGACCTCGACGCGATCGTGGCGCATTCCGACCGGCTCGGCATGGAATTCGGACGCCGGCTGAAAGAGACTTTGGGCGACGTGCGGGTGGAAAGCTACGGCAAGGCGTGCATCGTCGGGATGGACGGCGAATACGAGCACGGCAACGCCTTCCTGACCCAGTTCGCCGCGGACCCGGTCCGGCGCGCGGTCGGCGGCGGCAAGGCCTGGGTGCCGTCCACCGGGAAGGTTGGCGCTCCAGGCAGTTCCATCGACGTGCCGCTGGCCTACAAGGACGCGCTGTATGTGCGCTCGCACTACGACACGCTGACGGCCAGCTTCACCGACGCGCCGCGCCGCGACGAAGTCGTGATCATCTGGGCGTTCGCCACACGGGGACGGCTGCACGCGCGCCTGGGCGGTCTCGCCGCCGCGGATGTCGCCGGCAACGACGGCCTGTCGTGACGATCCCTGTCTCATGAGGCTCGCTGGCCGCACAGCTATCGTCACCGGCGGCGCAGCCGGGATAGGCCGCGCCATCGCGCAGCGCTTTGCGCGTGAGGGCGCCCATGTCGTCGTCGCGGACATCGCCGACGACGAGTCACCGGCCCGCGAGGGCGGCGACACCGTCGGCGTGATCGAAGCGGCCGGAGGCCGGGCCTCCTTCGTGCGGGCAGACGTGACACGCATCGAGGACGTGGAGGCACTGTTTGCCGCGGCGGCGGCGATTTCGGGCCGGATCGATGCCGTTGTCAGCAACGCCGGCGTGTTCCGTGGCGCCCCCATCCTCGACACGCCGCCGGAGGCGTGGGACGCGGACATGGACCTCAATCTGCGCAGCCACTACATGGTCAACCGCCGCGCGATCGCGGCCATGGTCGGCCAGGACGACAACGGGGGCGTCCGGGGACGGATCATCAACATGACCTCGCAACTGGGGGTGACCGCGCCTCCCGACCACCTGACCTATGCGGTCGCCAAGGCGGGCGTCGCGCAGCTGACCCGCCAGCTTGCCGTGGATTACGCCCGGCAAGGGATACTGGTCAACGCGGTGGGGCCCGGGCGCATCATTACCGGCCACCATCCCGGCGAAGCGGAGTATCTGCGCGACGGGACCGTCGATGCCGCTACCGCATATTCGCTCGCGCGCACGCCGTTCCCGCGGCTTGGCCGTCCGGAGGATGTCGCGGGGGCGGCATTGTTTCTTGCTTCAGATGACTGCACGTTCGTCTCCGGCCACCTGCTGATGGTTGACGGCGGCTGGACGGCTTATTGAACCCGATACAAAACCGGAATTCGCCGCGACCGGCGTCCGCACAGAACTGGGGATTGTGATGTTTGCACTCGTGGATCAGGTCGCGGTGATCACCGGCGCGGCCTCGGGTATCGGCGCTGCAACCGCGCGGCGCTTCGCAGAGGCCGGCGCTCACGTGGCGCTCGGGGTGTACTCACCCGACGGTCACGATGTCGATGCGGTGCGTACCGACATCGAAGCCCTGGGACGCCGGGCGGTCGTTGTCGAGGTCGACGTCGGCGCACCGGATTCCGTCGACGCCCTTGTCGACCGTACGCTTGGGGACTTCGGCCGGCTGGACATTGCCGTGGCCAACGCGGCGATCGCCCGCCGCCGCCCGTCGATCGAACTGGACGACGCGGAATGGGGCAATACGCTGAACATCGACCTGACCGGAGTCTGGCGTTTGTTCCGCGCATGCCTCGCGCCGATGAAAGAGGCCCGGTACGGCCGCCTGCTCGCCACGGCCTCGACGGCAGGCGTGTTCGAGGCCTGGGAGGAGCACGCCCATTATTCCGCCGCCAAGGCCGGGATCACCGGACTGGTGCGCTCGCTCGCCGCGGAAGTCGGGCCGTCGGGCATCACCGTCAATGCGATTTCGCCCGGCATCATCGAAACACCGCAAACACTCGATTCGGTTAACTCGCTAGGCGCGGACGGAGTGGCCGAAACCGGCAGGCGGCAGCCGATCCGACGCGTTGGCCAGCCCGATGACATCGCGGCCGCGTATCACTTTCTGGCAAGCCCGGACGCATCCTTCGTGACAGGGCACGTCCTGCTGGTTGACGGCGGGCGAATGCTCATCCGCGGCTAAGGCAGCGCGGACAACTTTGCGTCCGGGCAGATCTCCGACGACTGCGGCTGGACAAGACCGGGTTCATTTTTCTATCCGGACTTGAAGCGTACCGCGCGGCAATTGCATGCACCTCACGGCGACTGCCGCGCTCGCGCGAAGGAGCCGCTAGGATGGGAAGGCGGGCGGGTCATCGGGGCTGCTTTCGAACCCCCTGCCCTCCACGCACCGACGCCGGCAATGGCAGGTCGCCGAAATCCAGCATCGACCGACGCAGGTCGTTGCCGTCCTGATCGACGACGATCCGGCACCTCTGGTTTCCATGGAAGAACGTCAAACGATATTGGCCGGCGTCCTCATCGACTCCGCGCTCGCACAAGCTTGTGATGGCGCCCTCGTGCATGCGCGCCAGCACGGTCGCCGGATCCAGATTGAGACCGGCACCGACGAGGCTGGCATCGATGTTGAGTCCTTCGGCTCCGAACTCGATCGGCGCGAGGTTTTCATTCGGTTTCATGGGACCTCCTTGACGGGGGAAAACACGGCATCCCCGGTCACCAC
>CAJQNW010000432.1 GCA_905479765.1 uncultured Tepidamorphus sp.
AAGCGCTCGGGATGGTCGAAATACCCTATGCTCAGATAAAGTTCGTCGTCCAGACCCTCGTCGGCATAGCCGATCGACGTGCCGCAGTCGGCGCAGAAGGTCCGCGTGACGCCCTTGGTCTTCGAAAAGGATTTCGGAGTACCGCGGGTAAAGCGCACTTGAGCGGGCCGGTAGCCGACCCAGACCGTCAGCGGGCCGCCGATGGCGCGGCGGCAATCGTCGTCGTGGTCGACGGCGATCCAGAACGGCTCGCCGTGCATTTCGGCCGTGATGGCACCGCAGAAGCAGGCTCCGGTCTCCACGCGTTCGCTCATGCGCATTCAGCCGCGCTTGATCTTGATGACCCGGCCGACCTGAGGCGGAATGGGCAGGGCGGAATGGGCGGCATGCATTGCCTTGAAGTTTTCGGCAATATCGTCCGGCCAAGGCGTGACCTTCTTGGCCTGCATGTCGACGTGCAGCGACATCTGCTCCAGCGTGGCGCTGGTCCAGCCTTCCTCCGCGTGGACCAGTTCCTCGAAGACGTGCGCGCGCTTGGCGTCGCAGTCGAGCAGGTGCACGCGGACCCTGACGGGATCTTCCAGGCTCACTTCGCGCAGGTAGCAGACGTGCGTCTCGGCGGTGAAGAACGAGCCGCCGCGCGCCTTCAGGTAGTCAAGGCCGAGCCCGACCGTCTCGAAGGCCTCGTCGATGCCCTGGTCGAACAGGACATTGTAGTAGGCCATGTTCAGGTGGCCATTGTAGTCGATCCAGTCAGGCTTCACGGCCATGACGCTGGAAACGAACGGAGCCGGGAACGCGGCGGGGCTGGTCTTGGCGTCGAAAACGTCTGTCATGCGGTAAATCCCGTGTATGCGGCGGTATGTACGGTTGTTTGGTTGTGCAACGGCCTTTGGCGCGGCCCGGCCGTCTGCTAAAGTGCGTCACAATCAGGGGCCTATCGTACGGGGACCATAGCGATTTTCGCCCCCATCGTAAGGGCGGAAATGCGGAAGGGCAGGAATGACGGGCGTCGCGGAACCAAGCGTGTTGGCAAGTGTGCCGGAAACGGGTGATCTTGGGACGGCTCTCGAGAGCCTCTCGGGCCGTTTCCACAACCAGATGAGCACGGCGGCAGCCGTGCGCGAGCAGCACGGCCACACCACGACATGGCACAAGAACCAGCCGCCGGACGCGGTGGTGTTCGCCCAGTCGACCGAGGACGTGATCGCGGTGGTGAAAACCTGCGCCGAATGCCGCGTACCGGTCATTCCGTTCGGCACCGGAACCTCGCTGGAAGGCCAGGTGAACGCGCCGTTTGGCGGCATTTCGCTCGATGTGAGCCAGATGAACCGGGTGCTGGAGGTCCACCAGGAGGATCTCGACTGCGTGGTGCAGCCGGGCGTCACCCGCAAGCAGTTGAACAACGAGCTTCGCGCGACCGGCCTGTTCTTCCCGATCGATCCGGGCGCGGACGCCAGCATCGGCGGCATGGTCGGCACGCGGGCGTCGGGCACCAACGCGGTGCGCTACGGCACCATGAAGGACAACGTGCTGTCGCTACAGGCGGTGATGGCGGACGGCTCGCTGGTCCATACCGGCACGCGGGCCAGGAAATCGTCCGCGGGCTACGATCTGACCAGGTTGCTCGTCGGCTCCGAAGGCACGCTTGGCGTCGTCACCGAGATCACGTTGAAGCTGCACGGCATTCCGGAAGCGATTTCAGGCGGGGTCTGTCCGTTTCACACGCTGGAAGATGCCTGCAACGCCGTGATCGCAACGATCCAGTCGGGCATCCCGGTCGCCCGTATCGAGCTTCTCGACGAGTTGCAGGTGCGCGCCTCGAACGCCTATTCCAAGCTGACTTTGCGGGAGACACCGACGCTGTTCCTCGAATTCCACGGCTCGGAAGGCGGCGTCAGGGAACAGTCGGAGATGTTCGGCGCTATCGCGGAGGATTTCGGCGGCGGACCGTTCGAGTGGACGCATGATCCGGAGGAGCGCAACCGGCTGTGGCAGGCGCGCCATGATGCCTATTTCGCCGACATGCAGCTGAGGCCGGGCACGGAGGGGCTCGCGACCGACGTCTGCGTGCCTATCTCGCGGCTGGCCGAGTGTATTCTGGCGACCAAGGCGGATATAGAGAGTCTCGGCCTGGTGGCGCCGATTGTCGGGCATGTGGGCGACGGCAATTTCCACGTGTCCGTCCTGGTCGATATGGAGGATCAGGCCGAGGTCGCGCGCGTGGAGAGCTTCATGCACGATCTGGTGGAACGGGCGATCGCCATGGACGGCACCTGTACCGGCGAGCACGGGGTCGGCCACGGCAAGATGAAATACCTCGATGCCGAGCTCGGCGGCGCCGTCGACGTGATGCGCTCCGTCAAAAAGGCGCTCGACCCGCTAAATATTCTGAATCCTGGGAAAATTGTCCGCGTATAGTAGGCTTTTAGGGGCAGTAGGAGTCGGTTTGCCGCTGGCACGGCGAATCGGGCTTGATGCGATCTGTACACGGAGTTCCTTCAGGTGAATTCATTCCTGCTAACGCTGGGAATTGCCGTCGCGTTGATCCTCAGCGCGGCGTTCGCCGCGCCGTTCTTCATCGACTGGTCCAGCTACCGCACGTATTTCGAGGCGCGTGCCGGTGAATTGATCGGGCGGCCGGTCACCTTCGAGGGCGATCTCACCGTCCGCCTTGTGCCGTTCCCGAGCCTCAAGGCCGAAACCGTGCGGATCGGCGAGCCGGGCTCCGGCGAAGGCATCGAGCGCATCGACATGCAGGCCGCGCTGACCCCGCTTCTCAGCGGCGATCTGCAGGTCACGGGATTGACCCTCGTGCGGCCCCACGCGGTGCTGGGGCTCGATCCGGCGGGGCGTGTCACCTGGACCGGCGCCGGCGAGCTGGCTGCCCCGGTCGATCCAGACCGTGTCGCCATCGCGCGCTTCGATATCGTCGAGGGTCGTTTCGACATCGACGACGAGCGGTCCGGTGAGATCATCGCCCTGACTGACGTGAACCTGACCGGCTCGGCGACATCGCTGCGCGGTCCGTTCAAGGTCGAGGGCGGCGGCGTGGTCGATGGCGAGCGCTACTCGGTGCGGCTGGCGACGGGCCGCATGGCCGACGATGGCACGGGCATGCGGGTGACGGCCTCGATCATACCGGCGGCCCGGCCGCTGGTCATCGAGGTCGACGGTGCCTTCCTGCGCATCGAGGACATGCCGGCCTTCGATGGTCGGCTGGTCGCCGAGCGGCCCGCCGAAGACGCGGATACCGCAACATGGCGGCTGGAAGGCCTGCTCACCGCGTCGCCCGAGCAAATGGTGCTCGACCAGTTGTCGGTACGGCTTGGAACCGAAACCCAGAACGTGTCGCTGGCCGGCGCCGCGAACGTCCGGCTTGGCGCCAACCCGCGGTTCGACGCGGTGGTTTCGGCCCGTCAGGTCGATCTCGACCGGGCCTTCGGATCAGGCCCCGACGAACCGGTCAGCCCCCGCGAGGCCGTCGCCCGGCTCGGCGGCCTGCTCGATCCGGCGATCTTCCCGCTGCCCGGCCATCTGGCACTCGATGTGGAATCCACGGTGCTGGCGGGCGGTCTCATGGAGGGCCTGTCGGTCGACCTCGAGGTCGAGGAGGCGGCGTGGACGATCGAACGGGCGACCGTCTCGGCGCCAGGCCGCACCAGTCTCGGTCTGGCCGGAACCGTCGGGTTTACCGGTGAAACGCCAGAATTCGATGGTGCGGCGCGGCTGTCGACCAATCAGGCGACGGTGTTCGCCAACTGGATTTTCGGTGATCGGGCGCGGCTGCCGGGTTTTGCCATTCCCGCCGGCAGCCTTGAAGTGTCCGGCCAGATGCGCCTCGATGGCACCGGCATGATGTTCGATCGCGGCGACGTCAAATCCGGCAAGTCGCACATCGAGGGATCGATTGCCTATACGGCGCCGCGCTCTGGCGGGGGGGCAGACGACCGGGGCACCGTGGCGGTGGCGCTGACCGCCGAAGAGCTGGACCTGTCGCAAACGAAACCCGCGAAACTGGGCGACGAAGCCAGTGTGGCGCGCGCCCTGGAAGCGTTGCTGACCGGGGTTGATCTCGAACTGGATCTTGGCATCGGCCTGTTGTCGCTTGCCGACATCGATGCCCGCGACCTGAGCGTTTCCGGCAAGGTGTCAAAGGGCGACATCGCCATTGAGGAACTGGTGATCGGCGATATCGGCGGCGCCCGGCTGTCGGGCGGTGGCGCGATCCGCAGCTTTGCCAAGGCGCCGGACGGCGACTTGGGGCTGACGGTTACGGCAAGCGCGCTGGACGGTGTCATCGAGGCCCTGCGGACGCTCGGCGTCGAAGCGGCAGCAGACCTCCTCGCTGCCCGTGCCGACGTGCTCGTTCCCGCGGATATCTCGCTGGATCTGGCGGCAGCGCGGACCGACACCGGCAGCAAGGGAGACCTGACGCTAAAGGGAACCGTCGGCGGAACCGAAATCAACGGCCAGTTCGGCTACGACGGCGAGATGGATGCGCTGGGCGCGGCCGCGGTGGAAACGTCGCTGAAGCTCGTCAATGTCGATGGCGGTCTGCTGGCGCGGCAGATCGGACTGAGCCCGTCTGATCTGCAATCCGGCGCGCAGCCGGAGTGGGGATGGGCCACTCTGGAGGCTTCGGGCAGGCCCAACGACGCGGTGAATTTCCGCATCGATTCCGAAGGTATCGGCGTGCACGGATCGGTCGCGGGCAGCGGCCGCCTGCCAAAACAGGGCGGCCGGGAGGTCACCGGGAGCATCGACGTCGAGATCGCCGACGCGGAATCGCTGCTGGCGCTTGCCGGTATCGCGCTGCCGGCCATTGCACCCACGGCCCTCCAGGTTCGCGGCGACCTGTCGGCGACCGACGATATCTGGCGTCTTTCCAGTCTTGAGGTCGCGCACGGCGCGACAACCGTCCGCGGCGACCTGAGCGTTGATTTTGGCGGGGCGGAGCACACGCTCGGCGGCAAGCTGGAAATCGACCATGTCGATCTTGCCTGGCTGCTGGGGTCGCTGGTCGGCGCGGAGGCGGTCCGGTTTCCCGAGGTTGTCTATGGGGAGCCGGCCTGGCCTTCCACGGTGCTGGCCCGGACCGAGAGACCAGGCTGGCGCGGACGCATCGAAATCACGGCGCCGGCTTTCACCCTGTTCGACGGTGTCGTGCTGACGGGGGCCGAGACGACCTTCACGTTCGGCGAGACGCGGGTGTCGCTCGATAGCCTGCAGGGCAATCTGTTCGGCGGGCGAATGGCCGCCGGATTTGATTTTGTCGACGCGGACGGGGTGCTGCTGTTCTCCGGGCGCGCCGATCTGGCCAACGCACGGCTGGAGGAAATCGTCTGGAAGGAAAACGGCCGGGCCGTGGCCAGCGGCGAGGTGTCGGCGGGTATCGAGCTCGACGGGCGGGGACGAAGCCTGGCTGCGATCGTGTCGTCACTTTCCGGCACCGGATCGTTCACCGCCACCAACGGCATCCTGCGGCGACTCAATCCGGCTGCCTTCGATCAGATCGTAAGCGCTGCGGACGCGGGTCTCGACCTCGAAGAGGAGAGGGTGTGCGCGGCGTTCGCCGGCCATCTGGATTCGGGCTCGCTGCCGTTCAAGTCGATGGAGGGCGCGTTCTCGATCAGTTCCGGCGTGCTGCGCGCCAGCACGATCCATATCGACGCGCGCGACCTGGATTCCTTTGCCTCGGCGACGGTCGACCTGCCGGTCCTCGGCCTGGATTCCGAATGGACGTTGCAGACGGGCGCCGACGATGAAGACGGCCGCAAACGCGAAGTCGGCGTGGTCTTTGCCGGTCCGCTGGCGGACCCGGCGCGCGAGATCGACGTCAATCCGCTGCTCGGTTACCTGACGGTTCGCGCCTTCGAGCAGGAGGTCGAGCGGCTGGAGCGATTGCAGTCGGAGATCCTGGAGCGGCAGCGGCTCGGCCGTGAGCTGATCCGGAAGGGTCAGGAACGGCAGCGCAAGGAACGCGAGCTGCTGCAGCAGGAGGAAGACGCGGCCAAGGCGGCGGACGCCGCGCGGGAGGCCGAAGAGGAGAGGGCCCGTCAGGAAAAAGCCCAGCGGGAAAAGGCAGAACAGGACGCGGCGCGCCGCCAGGCGGAGGAAGACCAGCGCCGCCAGGCCGAGGACCTGGCGCGCCAGCGGGAGGCCGCCGAACAGCCGCTTCCGCCGGAGACTACGCAGACGACGCCCTCTCTACCGCAATCGGGCAGCGGCACTGCCGGCTCGATCGACAACAGCGAACTGCAGCGGCGGATCGAAACCATCCTGAACGACATTCCCTCCGCGCGGGACGGTGACTTGTCGACCGGCGGCATTATCGTGCGCGAGCCGCTCGCCCAGCCACTGTCGCCATCCACCCAGGCCAACGCGCCTGTCGGGACGGCGCCCGCGCAGCAGCCCGGCCAGCGCGCGCCGCCGCTGAACGCGCCGCTGGTGATCACGCCGCAACCGGGGCCGATCCAGCCGGTTGCCCCGCTGGGCGGATCGCCACAATGGAGCTACCCGAGCTCGGCCGAACCGCAAGTAAGCGCGCCGCAGGTGGTCGAACAGCCCCCCACCGTCCAGCGCCGCGTGATCATCCAAAGTGCCCCGGAGCCGCTCGTCGAAAATCCGGTGCAGCCCGAAGGGCGTGTATTCAAGTAATCCGCTGCCGCCCCACGTGCGCAGGAAACGGGTGGCGAGACGACAAAGTCCGCGATCAATGTCGGGTGCCAACTTCCAGGACCCGGTTCATCGCGATGCGCGCACTCGAAAAACTTACATTTTCCGCCTTCGGCATGCATACGGCCGATCAGATCGCCGTCACCGCAGTGCCGCTACTGGCCGCGGTTGTTTTCAACGCACCGCCCGAAATCATCGGACTCCTCGTCGCCTGCCAGGCTCTGGCCCATCTGCTGGGTTCCATTCCGTTCGGCGTTCTCGTCGACCGCGTTCAGGCCAAGTGGGCGATCGCCGGCGCCGCGCTGATCTCAGCGGCCGGGTTCGCTGCGGCCGCGGCCGGCAGCCACTGGCTGAGCCTCCCGATTTTCGGCGTCGGCGTAACCTTCGCCGGGTTCGGCATTGTGCTTTTCGTGCTCGCGGGCCTCTCGGTTATCCCGAAGATTGCAAATACAAGCACTATCGCGACGGCTAACGCGAAGGTCGAAATGGCACGCGCGATACCGGCGTTGGCCGCGCCTTTGCTGGTCGGGCTGCTGGTCGACCGCGGGCTCGGGGGAGGCGTGTTCATCCTGGCGGCCGCGGCCGCGATGTTAGCGCTTTCGATTGCCGTCGGATTTCCGGGCTTCGAGAAGGGCGCCCCCGAAAGGGCGGGTGCAATCAAGGC
>CAJQNW010000433.1 GCA_905479765.1 uncultured Tepidamorphus sp.
CACCGCCTGATACTTGTCGTAGAGCATCTTGAGCGTTGCTTCCGGATCGAGATCGGCGAATAGCTCGGGATGGAACCACTTGGCCATCCGCTGCACGGCGGCGACATGCAGCGGCGTGTTGTAGAAATGGTGCCACATGGCGAAGGCGCGCCCCTCGCGCACGGCGTCGAGGTCGGCGATACCGAGACGCTCAAGCGAATGATTGAAGGACGCCTTCGCCTGTTCCGCCGATATCCCGGCGCCAAGCGCAATCCGGCTGGAGTCCGTGGCGAGCGTCGACGACGTACCGATGCCGGTGCCCATGTAGATATCGGGCTGGTGGGTCAGCAGGTATTCGAGGCTCACGTTGCCGGCGACGCCGGGCAACAGCGCGGTTCCCATGTTGTCGGCGCCGGCCAGCTCGACCATCTGGCCGAGCATGCCGTTTCCCATGGTGCCGCAGCACTCCTCCATCAGGCCGACGCGGCTGTCGATGAATACGGATGGCCTGTCGATACCGGCCCTGGCGAGCGGTTCGGTGACCTTCGCCATCTCCGCACGGTAGACATTGAGGAAAGCCCTGGCGCGCTCCTCCTTGCCCAGCACCGTGCCGAGCAGCTCGACGCTCTTCTCGGTGTTTTCCAGCGGCTTCTGGCGGAAATCGATGAAGACGACGGCGATGCCGGCTGCCTCGAGAGCCCGGATCACCTCCGCGGCGCCGGCCGAAGGTCCGTGCCCCTCGATGCCGAAGATCGCCACATCCGGCTCCAGCGCAATCGCCTGCTCGACGCTGAAACTGTCCTCGCTGGCGACGCCGAAGCGCAGGATGTCGTCGATCGCCGGAAACCGATTGGCATAGGCCGCGTATCCGTCGGGATCGAGCCGCTCGAAGTCGGCCAGCATGCCGACCACGCGGGCGGTCGGGTCCTCGGTATCGAAGATGCCGAGCACCTGCAGGAGCCGGCCCTCGCCGAGGATCACCTTGTCGACGGAATCGGGCAGTGTCACCGAACGGCCGGCGAGGTCTTCGACGACAGGCCCGGCGCCCGCCCATCCGGCGGTACCGGCCAGCAGCGCGACGCCCACAACGACGCGTGAGAGAAGACCAGAGATCATTCGCTTTCCTCCGGTGCGAAGGCGAAGCCCAGCCCTCGGGCAAGAAGTGCTGGAACGACCGAACTGTGATCCTCTCCCTCGAATTCGGTGTAGGTGAATTGCAGGTCGGGTCCTTCCAGTTCCCGCAGCTTCGCCGCCATGTCGCGCGCGTTGTCGACCATCCTGTTTCCTTCCTTCCAGGCCCGCCGTTTCTCCGGCTCCGGCCCGCGCGCCTCCGCGGGACTCAGATCCTGCTCGTACTCGCCGATCCCGATGAAAAGATTCCTTTTGCCGCTATTTTCGCGAACCCGATCGGCGAATTTGTCCACTTCGCGCATCAAATGCCGGTCGTTGAACCAGATAGATGGGCTTCCCGCGATGTAGACATCGAAGGCATCGGGCTGCGTGAAGAGCGTATGCAGCGCGAACAGCCCACCGAAGGAATGGCCGATCAGGATCTCGCAAGCCCTGTCGACGGGGAACAGATCCCCTACCAGCGGTTTCACGTCATTCTCGATGACCGCCAGGAATTCGTCCGCGCCTCCAACCGGCGGCCAGGCCGTTTTGTTGGGGCGCTCGGGCAGATTGTAGGTCTCGGCGGACGGCGTCAGGTCATAGCTGCGCCGGACCAGATCGTACGGCTCGTCCGTCGGATAACCGATGCCGACGATGACGGCTGGCTCGATCCCCGTGGTCCTGGGGGCGCGAGAACGGAAATCGACGATATTGACCGCTGTGCCGAAGACAGCGTTTCCATCAAGCAGATAGATCACCGGATATCCTTCCGGCGGCGCCGGCGTCCTGGGCTCCCAGATCATCAATCGGAAGGTCTTTCCGGACCCTGCCGCGTCGATATCGAGCATCCGGGAGTTCGGAATGGTGACGGGCGCTACGCCCTCCCCTTCGTCCGCGGCGAGCGGCAGCGTGAAGAGCCCCAGAAACATCACGGCGGCAAGGGCGGAAAGGCCGGCGCGCCGCGCCGGCCTCCCCGGAAGTGAACGGGCGTAAGACATGGGGGTCAAAACGTCGCCTTCACTTCGGCCATGACGGCGCGCGGCGCACCGTAGAAGTTGAAGGTGGCCGGCACACCGATCCGCTCATAGTAGGTCTCGTCGAAGAGGTTCGTGACGGTCAGCGTCGCGGATACGTTCTCGGTGAACTGATAGCCCACCTGCGCGTCGACGGTGACGTAGCCGTTCTCGCGGATCGTCAGCGGGCCGAAGACATTGTGGAACGAACTGACCGCCGTCAGACCGCCTGCCAGGGACAGGTACTCCAGGGCGCCTTCCTGGAAGGTGTACTTCGACCACAGATTGAAGGTGTGCTGGGGCAGATAGTACCGGTAGCTGAGCGTGGCGGAGTCCTCCAGATACTTCATATTGAGATAGGTGTATCCGGCGAACAGGTCCCAGCCCGGCAGCGGCGAACCGGATATTTCCGCCTCCAGACCGCTGACGTCGATCCGGCCGCTGTCAAAGTAGGTGCCGGGTACCACCGGATTGGCGATGGCGCGGTTGTGGTCCTCGATCTTGAAGATCGCCAGCGAGGTGTTGACCAGGCCGTCCAGGAAGGAGCCCTTGATACCGCTTTCATACTGCTTCGAGCTGCGCGCCGGCAGGACGTTTCCGGCCGCATTCAGTTCCGTCTGCGGCTGCCAGGATTCGGTGTAGCTCGCATAGAGCGAAAAGTACTCGTTCAGGTCATAGACGACGCCGGCATAGGGGCTGATTTCGCCATCGTTTTCGATTGACTGCACGCCGCCGCCGATGAGATCCGTGACGTTATTCTCATACCAGGCGGCGCGGCCACCGAGCACGAAAGTCAGGGGCTCTACCGGCTTGAGGCGAAGCTGGCCGTAAAGGCCCGTTTCTTCCGGTGTCATCTTGGTCTCGGACGACCACGGGATCGTCGGTTCGATGACGTTCGGGTTCGGCGCGTAGATGTTGTTCATCGCGAAACCCATCGCGCCGCCCTGATTGGCCGTCTGGTCCAGGCGCTTGTAGTCGGCGCCGACGATGACGTTCTGCTCCAGCCCGTAGACCTCGAACGGCTTGCTGACATAACCGTCGATGTAGACGGCCTCCTGCCAGGCCTCGAGGGCGGCCGCGCGCAAGTTCACGTTGCCGGCGGCATCGGGTGCACCGGCTGAAAATGCATACTTGCCGTCCGCATAGCGGCCGGTGTAGCGCGCCGCGAGGCGGGCGTGGCCACCGCTGTCGAAGCGATGCTCCAGCTCGGCGACCACATCCGTCGAGTTGTTCTCGAAGGTGTTCCAGTCAGCCCCGAGGAAGGTCGAGCGGTCGACATTCAAAAGCGCACCGTCCGCACGGGTCGGCAATGCGTTATTGGGCGTCATGTCGCGTTCCTGATACCAGGCGCCGACCGACAGCGTGGTGTTCTCGGTGAAATCGATGTCGACCGTGCCGTAGGCGACGCCGACCTGGGCTTCGTTGACGTCGACGAAGTTTTCGGCGCCCTGATAGGCGACGACGGCGCGGCCGCGCACCGTCTTCTCGGCGTTGAAGGGGCCGGTGATGTCGATCTCGCCACGTCCGTCCTGCCACGAGCCGTAGTGCGCGGTCGCGGTCACGCCGAACTCATCGAGGCCGCGCTTTCGCACCAGATTGGCGGTACCGCCCGGCTCGCCGGACCCGGCGAACAGCGCCGCCGGGCCTTTCAGGAATTCGATACGCTCGAACGGTGCGAGGTCCGGCTGGAAGCCGTAGGCACTGTTGAGCGGCGCCCACAGGCCATCAACATAGAAGCTGTCGAACTCGAAACCGCGCGAGAAGATGCTCGAGCGCCCCTGATCGTTGCGGAAGACCCGCAGGCCCGGTGTCCACTGTGCACCGTCCTCCAGTGTCGTCATGTTCAGGTCTTCGATGCGCTGCTGGGTGACGATGTTGACGGTCTGCGGGATTTCACGGATCTCCTGCTCGTCCTTGCCGCCGGCCGTCGTCAGAACGGTCGTATAGCTTTCGGTCCCTTCGGTGGAGGCCCCCTCGTCGCGAACGACGATCGTGTCGAGCTCCACCTGTCCGCCGGATGTCGCGTCCTGCGCCCGGGCAACCGACGGCAGCGAAACCGCCGCCGCCAATAGCAATACAGAGCGCATGGCGGTCGTAGCCCGCAGCGTTCCGTCGCGGCGCATCAAAGTACGATTCATTGACCCCAACCCTTCCCACTGATAGTCGTCACGCAAACATGACTATTTTTGTCATATTTAATTTTATACGGTGCGTCAGGGGCTTCGGCCATGCCCGGGGTCTTTGGTGCAGCGTCAAAGTTGTTTGCTGGACGTGCACAGCATGGCGAGCGGGACGGATCGCCTCTATCGGGTGGATGCGGTGGCCGGGTCGGATAGACGGGACAGACACTAGTATGCGTATCGATCTTCACGATCGCCCGGACGTGGTTCGCGGTTCGGACCTGGAACAGGCGGCACAGATCGTCGGAACCCATTTCCGCATTCGCTCTCCGGGCGCGGCGCATGACGGCGAGGCGCTGACGGGGCAGTACAGGCTGATCGACCTGCGTCCGGGCCTTGTCGTGCACGCGACCGACACGGTCGAACTGCACGATCTGACCACGGAGGTCGTTCAGCGACCGGGCCTGACCTGTTCGCTAATCCTGGAAGGCGACATCGATTTCGAACTTGGCGGCCGGCATTTCGCGCTGTCGGCGAACCGAAAGGGCAAGCCGGGCCCCTGCGGGCAGTTCCTTCTCCGCGAACAGCCCGAACTGTTCGTGCGCCGGTCGCGGCGCGGCATGCATGTGCGCAAGGTGAACATCACCGTCACGCTCGATTATCTGAAGACGATCGTCCCGGACGTGAAACCGCTGCTGCAGGCCCTGGCGGGCACCCATATGGCACATGCCTATTGGGAGCCGAGCGCCCACGCGATCGCGCTGGCCGAACAGATCCTGCATCCGCCCGGGCTGCCCGGGGACCTTGATCGGCTTCACCTTGAAAACCGCGTCACCGGCCTGTTGCTGGAATCGTTTACAGGGCTTGCCGAATTCGGCCCGGAGGACACCGCGACGATCCATCCGCGCGACCGCCGCCGCGTCGAGGCAGCCTGCGACTACCTCGACGCCAGGCCCGGCGATCACGTTACGCTGGAGGAAGTGGCGCGCGAGGTCGGCGCCAGCGTATCGACCCTGCAACGGCTGTTTCACACCGTGCACGGCACATCGGTCTATGACTACGTGCGCGAGCGCAAGCTGCTCAAGGCGCGGTTCGCCCTGGAAGTCGGCGATGCCAGCGTCTCCGCGGCGGCCCATATCGCCGGCTACGCGAGCCCGGCGAATTTCGCCACCGCCTTCAAGCGCCGATTCGGGCTGTCGCCAAGCGAGCTGCGCTCCGGGCAGGTTCGATGACCGGACAGGTCGGGCAGATATCGCCGGCAGCACGGTACACCGTGATGATCCGTCGCCGGCGGGTCCTGCTCGCCGGCCTGGCGGCGGCACTCGTTCTGGCGTTCCTTGCCGACCTGATGACCGGACCGTCGACACTGACTCCGATGGATACGCTGCGCATCCTGTTCTGGCCCGACGCGGCGACACGACCGTTGAAGGTCATCGTCTGGGACGTCAGGCTTCCCGGCGCGGTGATGGCGATCCTGGTCGGCGGCGCGCTGTCGCTGGCAGGCGCCGAAATGCAGACCGTCCTCAACAACTCATTGGCCAGCCCGTTCACGCTGGGCGTTGCTTCGGCGGCATCCTTCGGCGCTGCGCTGGCGATCGTGCTGCAGGTCGGAATCCCATGGATACCGGCGACCTGGCTCGTTCCCGCCAACGCCTTCGCGTTCGCCTTCGGGTCGGTTTTGCTACTGCAGGCGGTCAGCCGACTGCGCGGGCGCGGACCGGAAACGCTGGTGCTGTTCGGGATCGCCACCTTCTTCACCTTCAACGCGCTGGTGGCGCTGATGCAGTTCATCGCGACCCAGGAGGCACTGCAACAGATCGTCTTCTGGATGATGGGCAGCCTGGCACGGGCGAACTGGGAAAAGGCCGCAATCCTGGCGGCAGTGCTTGCCTGCCTCCTCCCTTTCTCCGTGGCAGCGTCCTGGAAGCTGACGGCGCTTCGGCTTGGCGAGGACCGGGCCCGCAGTTTCGGCATCGACACCGTGCGACTGAGATTCGTCGCCCTCTTGCGCATCAGTCTCCTCACCGCAACGGCTGTCGCTTTCGTTGGGACGGTCGGCTTCGTCGGCCTCGTCGGCCCGCACATCGCCCGGCTGATGATCGGCGAGGATCACCGCTTTTTCCTGCCCGCCAGCCTGTTCACCGGCGCACTCGTCATGTCTCTGGCCTCGATCGCCAGCAAGTTGCTAGTCACCGGCGTTCTGGTTCCCGTCGGCGTCGTGACCTCGCTGATCGGCATTCCGATCTTCATAGCGCTGATCCTCGGCCGCCCGGAGCGGTCATGAGCGCCGCCGACGTGATCGACGAGACGGTGGTGCCGCTGGAGGCAAGCGATCTTCGGGCCGGCTACGGACGCAAACGCGTGCTGGACGGCATTACCCTGCCAGGCCTGAACCCCGGAGAGATTACCGCGCTGGTCGGCCCGAACGCGGCGGGCAAGACGACGCTGCTGCGGGTATTGGCACGGCTGCTGCCCGCGAGCGGCCGGATCGCGCTCGGCACAGACGACCTGCTGCGCGTCGGCCGAGAGCGGCACGCGGCGACCGTCACCTACATGCCGCAAGCCCTGCCGCAGCAAGTCGCGCTCACCGTATTCGAATCGGTCATGAGTTCGCTCATGGCAACGCCGGACTCCGTGCCGGGCGGGAAGAGGGAAGCCATGCGCTGGACCGGCGCGGTTCTGGAGCGCCTGGAGATCGCCGATCTGGCGATGACCTCACTCGACCAGATGTCCGGCGGGCAACGGCAACTCGCCAGCCTCGCCCAGGCCGTCGTGAGGGAACCGCGAATCCTGTTGCTGGACGAGCCGACCAGCGCGCTCGACATGCATCACAGTCATAATGTCATGCGCCTTACGCGCGATCTCGCCCGGGAGCGGGCCATGATCGTCGTCATGGTGCTGCACGATCTGACGCTGGCGTGTCGCTGGGCCGACCGCATCGTCCTGATGTGCGACGGCGCGATGGTGACCAGCGGCACACCGCAGGCGGCGATCACACCGCAAACGCTGGGTGCCGTCTACCAAGTGGAAGCCCGCGTCGAACGGTGCAGCAACGGCTTCCTGCAGGTCATGGTAGACGACACACTGCCTGGCCGCATGAGCTGAACGGACGCTACGAACCGCCAATCGACAGTGGGGTCATCGGCAAATTTACATTCGCATTTCGAAATCAATTAATTCTCAGGCTTTTACTCGAGAGATCCGTATGAATTTTTACCGATATGAAAACTACGGCGATGACGTGTATTCTTTACTTATACACGCGGAAGCTGCCGATGCTCACATATCAAATTGTAGCATTCCGCTACGGTATTCTGGCGCGCAAGAGTTAACGCCGTGTTCCGCTTCTCCAGTGTCGACGGGAACTGATCCTTATCCCATTGATTTTGTTAGGATACCTTCCTGTTTCCGTTTGCGTTTCGCGCTGGAAACCATACTAAAATTTAATTGGCCGAACCCTTGCCGCACAATTGCAAAACAACCAATTTTATGAAAAACAGAAAGGAAGCGGACGGGCGCCCGGTAAGGCGCGTATGGACAATAAGAAGACTTTATTCGAACCGATCAGAAAGTTTGGATAGCCAAGAGAAGGTTCTATCGCGGATGCGTCGCCGTAAATTTGCGCGATACAAGTACCCACAGTGAAATTACCTGCTCAAATGGCAGGACCCTAAATTTCACTGAGTATCTGTGGGTTTTTTCGCTCGGGGTTACGGTGTGTAGCTCCAATTCCGGCACAGATTTGTGCCGCAATAAGAAGCCAATCGGATTTGGTGAAATAACTCACACCCCTTAGATCGCGCCAAAACTGCAAGTACCGCTTTAAACGACAAGTCAACGACGAAACATGAGGCTTGGACGAAGAACAAGAACACTAATACCAATTGCATAGCCGGTTTATTGATCGGTTCGACTCCAGGAATGGAGGGAGCACCCGCGATCATACTGGCGAGAGCAACGATCGAATAATTTTGGGCTGTCACATCAATTGATGGGCAGCGGATGTGGAGTGGTTTGCCGCGACGATTGTGGGGGCGCTTTCGGTCGCAGTATAGAAAGTAGGCTGGGTATGACAGTTGAACAGTTTGAGTCCGCGCGGACAACGACCCCTCTAACGCGCAACAAAAGTTCGGCGAAGCGGATCCTCGTGACCGGCGGCGCCGGCTTCCTGGGTTCGAATCTTTGCGAACGGCTGCTGAGCAAGGGCAACGAAGTCCTGTGCCTCGACAATCTGCAGACGGGCACCCGGCACAATTTGACGCACCTGTCAGACAATCCGCGCTTCGAATTCATCGAGCACGATGTGACCGCCGCCTATGGGCTGGAAGTCGACGAGATCTACAATCTCGCCTGCCCCGCCTCGCCGCCTGCATACCAGGCCGACCCCGTGCATACGGCCAAGACGAATTTCCTGGGCGCATTGAACGCGCTCGACCTGGCAAAGGCGCGGGGCATCAAGGTTTTCCAGGCGTCGACCTCGGAGGTCTATGGAGACCCCTTCATGCATCCTCAGCGGGAGGATTACTGGGGCAACGTCAATCCGATCGGCCCGCGCGCCTGTTACGACGAAGGCAAGCGCTGCGCCGAAACGCTGTTCTTCGATTACGCCCGGCAATACGACATGCGCATCAAGGTGTGCCGGATCTTCAATACCTACGGTCCCCGCATGCGGCCCGACGACGGCCGCGTCGTTTCGAACTTCATCGTCCAGGCACTGCGCGGCGAGGACCTGACCATCTACGGGGACGGCACCCAGACCCGTTCGTTCTGCTACGTCGACGACCTCATTGAGGGATTCGTCCGGCTTATGAACTCGCCCGACGCCGTCACCGGCCCGATCAACCTGGGCAACCCCGGGGAGTTCGAAGTCGGTGAACTGGCCGAAATGGTCATCGCGGAAACCGGATCCAAATCTAAGATCGCCTATCGCCCCCTGCCCGCCAACGATCCGCAGCGGCGGCGGCCGGATATCGGGCTGGCCGATGAAAAGCTCGATTGGCGGCCGACCGTCCCGCTTGCTGTGGGGCTGAGCAAGACGATTGCGTATTTCGATGAATTCCTGAGGCGGGAAGACGCCGCCATGAAGGAGCCCATCAAGGAGTCCGCAGCTTGAAAGGCCGGCGAATCCTGGTAACCGGCGGCGCCGGCTACATAGGAAGCCATACCTGCAAGGTACTGGCGGCGCACGGGTATGAGCCTGTCACATACGATAATCTCATCGCGGGTCACCGCGATGCGGTACGCTGGGGGCCGTTCGTCGCAGGCGACATCCTGGACAGCGGCCGGATCGCCGCGACGCTTGCCGAGTACAAGCCCGAAGCGGTGATTCACTTCGCCGCGTTCGCGTATGTCGGCGAGTCCGTCGAGGATCCGGCGAAGTACTATCACAACAACGTCGCGGGCACGCTCTCGCTGCTGGACGCCTGCCGCGCCACCGGCGTGCGCAACATCATCCTGTCGAGCAGTTGCGCCACCTACGGCGTTCCGGAAACGCTGCCGATCAGCGAAAGCGAGCCGCAGGCGCCGATCAACCCCTACGGCCGCAGCAAGCTGATGATGGAGCACATCGTCGAGGACTACGCGGCAGCCTACGGGATCCGGTATGTGGCGCTGCGCTATTTCAACGCCTGCGGCGCCGATCCGGAGGGCGAGCTCTCCGAACGGCACGATCCGGAGACGCACCTGATCCCGCGCGCGCTGATGGCGGCAAGCGGGCAGATTCCCCACCTTGCGGTCTTCGGCGACGACTACGAGACCGATGACGGCACCTGCGTGCGCGACTATATCCATGTCACGGATCTGGCGCGGGCCCATGCGCTGGCGGCAGCGTATCTCGCCGACGGCGGTGTCAGCACGGCCGTCAACCTGGGTACGGGGCGCGGGGTGTCCATCCGCGAGATCCTGACGGCGATCCACCGCGTGACGGACCGCGAGGTGCCGATCGTCATGGAGCCGCGCCGGGCCGGAGATCCGCCTGCCCTCTTCGCCGACCCGCGCCTCGCCGCCGATCGCCTCGGTTTCAAGGCGGAATTGTCGGACATCGACACGATCGTCAGGACGGCGGCGCCGTCGTTCGGGCTGGATCTGCCGTCATGAGCGACGTCGTCCAGACTGACCTCATGCCCGCCGACATGTCAGCAGAAATAGACATACCGCCGGTACCGCTGCTGGTACCGCTTATGAGCGGCCCGCGAAAGCGGGAATACGTCGTGAGCAGCCTGCTTTATCTTTTGGCACTCGTCTATTTCTGGACCTGGTGGCTGCAGCCCGAGCACAATGCCGACACGGTGCGATACATAATAATCACGCTGGTCGTTGCCTGGGTCACGTTTCTCCCGCTCTATCCGCTGGGAATTTTCCTGAATAGCCGGGCACCGGCTCCGAACCTTCGCGCACCACGGTATTTCCGGGTCGCAATGGTCGTGACCAAGGCACCGTCGGAGCCGTTTTCCATTGTCGCCGAGACGCTCGAAGCGATGCTGCGCCAGACCTACCCCTGCGACGTATGGCTCGCCGACGAGGATCCCAGCGAAGAAACGATCGCCTGGTGCGTGGCACACGGCGTGCGAATTTCGACGCGGCGCGGACGAGACGACTACCACTTGACCATCTGGCCACGACGTACGCGCTGCAAGGAAGGCAATCTCGCATTTTTCTACGATCAGTATGGCTATGAGGCCTACGACATCGTCTCGCAGCTCGATGCCGACCACGTGCCGAGCGACACCTATCTCGAGGAAATGGTCAAGCCTTTCGCCGATCCAGCGGTAGGCTACGTGTCAGCGCCCAGCATCTGCGACAAGAACGCTGACAACAGCTGGTCAGCGAGAGGTCGACTCTATGCCGAAGGGACCCTTCATGGGGCCCTGCAGGCCGGGTACAATAATGGATGGGCTCCCTTATGCATCGGCTCGCACTATGCCGTTCGCACCAAGGCGCTCAAGCAGATCGGCGGTCTCGGGCCAGAACTCGCAGAGGATCACTCGACGACACTGATAATGAACGCCCATGGTTGGCAGGGCGTTCATGCCCTGAACGCAATCGCGCACGGGGACGGTCCGAACACCTTCGCCGATCTCATGACCCAGGAGTTTCAATGGTCGCGTAGCCTGATGATGATCTTGCTTCAGTTCACGCCGACCTACTATCCGACGCTGCCGCGACGCCTGAAATTCCAGTTTCTGTTTTCGGAGCTCTGGTATCCGCTCTTTTCGCTGTTCATGGCGGTGATGTACGTCATGCCGATCGCAGCACTCATTTTTGACGTCAATTTCGTCAATATCGCCTACCCGAGCTTCCTCCTGCATTTCCTGCCGATCTCGATCATCCTCGTGGCAATCGCCTACCGATTGAAATCGAGCGGGTGGTTCCGGCCGTACGACGCAAAAGTGCTGAGCTGGGAAGGCCTGCTGTTTCTGTTTGCCCGCTGGCCATGGTCGCTCATCGGAACGATTGCCGGCATTCGGGACTGGCTCTCGGGCACCGTCGTCGATTTCAGGGTGACGCCGAAAGGTACAGATTCAGCTGGACCGCTGCCAATCAGAGTGCTTGCGCCCTATGCATTCCTGTCCCTGGCATCCGCGCTACCGGCGCTGCTGCTAACCAACATCGATATCGCCAGGGGCTTCTACATTTTCGCATTCGTGAACGCGGCAATCTACGCGCTACTGCTGATCGTCATTCTTGCCCGCCACATAAAGGAAAACGGCATCGAGCTGAACTGGAAGCCGATGCGCCTGATGACTGCCCAGGCAACACTGGCCCTTTCGGTCTCGACGGTGTCGGTTGCCGCCGTGGCCGTCAACGGCGATACGGGGCTGCAGGCTCTTGCGTGGGGCACCCAGTCGATCGGCCTCACAAAAATATCCTACACGGTCTCCGGTGCGGGACAGGGTATCAGAGGCGCGACGAAACTGACCTGGAATCCCGATTTCTGGTCCGAGGTCTGGCGCCGGGACTAGGAAATCAAATTGGGACCGGGATACCGGCCGGCGCCCGCCGGACGAATGCGGAAATCGACGCGGTTACATACGCGGAATCACATGTACGAGAGGCTGGGTAAATGAAGATATCGGTCATCGGTTCGGGATATGTCGGTCTTGTCACCGGCGCCTGTCTGTCCGATTGGGGACATCACGTCGTCTGCGTAGACCGCGACGCTGAAAAGATCGCCAGCCTGAATACCGGCGTGATCCCGATCTACGAACCCGAACTGGAAATACTGGTGAGGGAGAACGCGGCGAAGGGACGTCTGACCTTTACGCGAAATCTCGCCGATGCCGTCTCTGACTCCGATGTCGTGTTCATTGCCGTCGGCACGCCACCGCGCCCGGCCGATGGAGAGGCGGACCTGTCCTATGTCTACGATGCCGCCCGCGAAATCGCCGGAGCGCTGCGTGGCTATACCGTCATCGTCGACAAGTCGACGGTTCCGATCGGCACCGGAGATGTCGTCGAGCACATCGTTTCCCTGGCCCGCCCGGACGCGGATTTTTCCGTGGTTTCCAATCCCGAATTCCTGCGTGAAGGATCGGCTATCGCCGACTTCACCAGGCCCGACCGGGTGGTGATCGGCACCGAAGAACCGCGCGCCCGCGCGGCGATGCTGGAAGTCTACGAGCGTGTGGAAGCCGCGGGGCTGCCGATCCTCGTCACGAAGCGCCGGACGGCCGAGCTCATCAAGTACACCGCGAACGCGTTCCTGGCGACGAAACTCACCTTCATCAACGAAATGGCCGACCTCTGCGAGCACGTGGGCGCGGATATCGACGACGTGGCGCAGGGTGTCGGTCTCGACACCCGGATCGGTGACAAGTTCCTGAAGGCGGGACCGGGATACGGCGGATCGTGCTTTCCTAAGGACACGCTGGCGCTGCTTCGCACGGCACAGGACCACGGCGTTGCGCTGCGGCTCGTCGAAGATACGGTTTCGGTGAATGAGGCGCGCAAGCGGCGGATGGCGCTGAAGGTGATCGACGCCGCCGGCGGATCGGTCACAGGCAAGACGATCGCGGTGCTCGGCCTGACCTTCAAGGCGAACACAGATGACATGCGCGCCTCGCCATCCATCCCGCTCGTCGAGTTGTTGCAGAGGGCTGGCGCGCACGTTCGCGCCTATGATCCTGAGGGCATGGATCAGGCGCGCATGCTCATGGAGGATGTCGAGTTCTCCACCGGACCCTACGAATGCGCGGCGAATGCGGATGCCGTCGTTCTGATGACCGACTGGCATGAGCTGACGCAGCTCGACCTCGATCGGCTTCATGGCGTAATGCGCTCGCC
The DNA here is from genome assembly GCA_905479765.1 of uncultured Tepidamorphus sp. Classification (GTDB taxonomy): domain Bacteria; phylum Pseudomonadota; class Alphaproteobacteria; order Rhizobiales; family Tepidamorphaceae; genus Microbaculum. The sequence continues at coordinate 13,505 of CAJQNW010000433.1, forward strand.
GGCCTTCATCGATTTGCGCAACGCATATGCGCCGGAATTGCTCGAAGCGCACGGCTTCACGGCCATAGGGATCGGACGTTCGAGCAAGTCCCATCCCGATAGCCTGAGCCCCGAGCCGGTAGGCGACACGGTTGAATTCAAGACCCTGTCAGCGCGCCCTGGGCCGGCGGAAGCCATGGTCGAACCAAGCGTCCGCCTGGTTTCGGTGGGGTGAGCCGGGACCCCGCCGGCGCCCATGTAGGTCGCGGCGTCTGCAATGCAAGGCGCATCCGCGCATTCGCGCCGGCCGGCAAACCGGCCGGGCAGGCTCCCGGCACCGGTTTGACTTCATCGACTGAACGACAAATCCCGCGCCGGCAGAGCTGACGCGGGATTTGTCTTCCAGCTGTTTGCGGCGTTGGCCGAGAGCCAACCCCAAGCCGCCTAGAACAGGTTTGAGTAGCGGCGCATCATCTTCGGGCTGACCCGCCAGTCGGGCTTGCCCAGCCCGTCGGGCCATTCGGATGGCTCCCGCATATTGAAGTAGACCATCGCCTTCAGGCGCGGGAACGCGTCGCCTGCATCCTGAAAGCTGGACAGCCATTTCTTTTCGTACTTGCGCGAACCGCTCACGCCGAGTTCAGCGATGACCACCGGCTTCTTGTAGCGGGTGACGCGCTCGTATTTTTCGCGGACGGCTTCCTTGAAGCTGCGATCATGGCCGTACCACATGCGGTCCGCTTTCTGGTAGCCCCAGATCGGTATGCCGATCACATCAACGAATTTTTTTCCTGGATAGTACTTCGGCAGCGGCTCGTGGCCGATCGGCGACCACACGAACTGGGCTTTCCTGGCAATCACCCTGCAATTTTTGACGAAGTACCGGAAGGCTGCGATGTAACCCTTATTGTCGTCCCGCGCCCACGGATACCGACCTGTGACCTCTTCCATTTCATGGCCCCAGCGCACCATGGGCTTGTTCTTGATCAGGGAGATTTCGGTGCAGACCGTGGTGATCTCCTCGTCGTATTCGCCTTTCAGGATGTCGCTGAACAGCTCGTCTCCGCCATCGGTCCAGTTCGGCGCCTTGGTCCACGGCTCGACGGTGACCATCATCGCGCGGCCGCGCTTGGCCGCGTAGCTTACCCGCTCCTGCAATTCGACGCGGTCAAAAGAGTGCCACGCGATAAAGACGTGTTCGAACGCCATTTTCTTCCGGCGCTTGACCTTCTTGAATCGCTTGTCGGGGTCATAGACCCCGAGCGACAGATTCGCATTGGACGACTTCTTCTCGGGCTTGGCGACTACCGAATAGGACACCTGGGTCTGCGCTTGGGCTAAAAGCGTTGAGAACCCGCCAAAAGCCAGCAGCACAACGAAAAAGAGAATCGGAATGATTCTCGGCATTTGCAAACTCCCGCATTAGATTTCATGCGGAAACTACAAGCCAGCCGACAACACCCTGTTAGTCCGAACTGTCTGTTTCGAGTAAATATCCCCGTGTTATTAATTCAAATAAAGAAATACTCGGAGTTTATTATTTATTGAATACGCTTTTAATAAAATTATATACTTACTTGCTGTAGAACACCCCGTCCCGTCTGTCGGGAAACGGCATTCAACTGATTGATTTTGGAGTATTTTTACCGGCAGTCGCCCTGGCGGGACCGCGAACACGCCACGCGCACCCCGCGCAGCCAGACGCGGTCGCAGCGCTCAGGGCTCGTCGACGGCCCCGTGCGACCGGCGCCGCGGGCAAACCTTCAGGGACGGAGCGAGTCCGTCATTAACGATGGAAAGGTGCTGTGCTCAGAAGGTACGGCGGATATCAAGCGCGAGCAGGAACGCGCCCTGGCTATCCTTGGCGGCCGGATCGACGATGAACGGGTTGAACACTCCGCCAGACGTACCGGCACCGTTGAAGTCCACGTGACCATAATGGAGGTCGAGCATGAACGTTGTCCGCGGTACCGGCTTCCACGAGATGTTGCCGAAGATCTCATAGGTGTCCATCTCGAAATCAGATGCGAATGATGCGACGAACGGATTGAAGGAGGTGAGCGGCGATTCCAGGTTCTGATAGCCCGCACCGATTGTCGTGTAGACCTCGTATGTCCAGAAGTGCGTATGCGATGCGAGGACGGACCAGGTCGTCACGTCGTCCATGATGCAATCGCTGACACCACCGGGAAACGCGCAGTTGCCCCATACGACGTTGCCCGAGTACAGAAAGTTGTCCTGATTGTACTGGGTGGCGCCGTTGGTATAGATGCCCTTGATGGTGAAATAGTCGTACTCACCGGAAAACGGCGTATTGATCATGGCGCCGCCCAGCAGTGCCCAGCCGACATCGCTGTCACTCGCATTTACCGGCAGCCCGGACGCATTAACCTCGCGGAATTCGTTGCGATGCAGCGCGCCGGCCAGCTGGGCGTTGCCCCAGTCTCCATCCGCACGGATATTGGCGACGAGGTCAGGCGCTTCATTGCGGTCGTTCACGACTGCATTCGCCGCCACGGGGGCCCAGGCACCGGTCGCGCGCAAGGCGTACGGATAGTCGTAGTTCTGGTCTTCGATCGCCACGGAGACCGACCAGCCTTCGCCGAACGTCTGCGTGTAACGGATCTGGCTGCGGCGCATGTAGTTGTCGCCGATCACCGTCACGACGTCCGAATAGATCGGGCTCGAATCGAGATGCAGGAACGTCGACCAGGTCTTGCCGAACGTCCAGTTGCCGAACTGGACAAAGGCATGGCGCAGACCGAACTGTCCGCCCGTGCGGGTATCGTTGTCGGTCAACTCGCCTTCGATGAAGGCGCGGACCGTTCCGTATTCCGTCTGCGTGCGGGCATCGAAATTGACGTGGGTAAACGCGTACATCCCGAACGTATCTTCGAGAGTGTGGCCGTCGGGAATGATACCGAAAGCGGCGCCGACAGACGGCGGCCATTGATCCTCGAACGCGTAGACCTCGAGAGCGGCGTAACCGCCGATACGGAAGCAGATGTCCGTACCCGGCAGCTCGATGAAGCCGACGATGTCACACCGGTAGACGGGCTCCCGGGGTGCCTTCATGTCCATGATCATATCGGCGGCCTGAGCGCCGAGGGATGTCAGGCAAAGAGCGGCCACCGAACCGAAAAACGACTTCACCAACTTTGTCACCGGGTCACACTCTCTACGTTCACAGATCAATTCCACTCGCCCTTCCAAAGATTTACAGGGCTTTCCTCACCGCGCCAACGCGCGTTACGTCAAACCACATCCGGTGGAGCGACTCTTCAAAGTTTCGTTGCCAATTTACCACTGTTAGTCGCGTATCCCGACCGGCGTTCCGGTCGGACGCGCACCACAAGTTGCATCGGCCGCCCCTCTCCGGCCACAGCGCGCAAGATTACGTTACGGCATTTTGACGACCTGGCCGACGCCGTTCCGCGAAAATGGAGCTGGCCGCGCGAATCATGCCCTCGCGATCCGGCCCGCTTAGCCTTTCTCCACGTCATCCACCGAGACGCGGGGCATCTCGAACAGATCGCTCAAGCGTGCGTACCAGCCCCGGCCATGCAGGCGCCCGATCAGGTCGAGCTTGGGCGTGTCGACATACAATCGTTCCGCATCGATCATCTTGTCATCGTCGATGTGAACGGCGACGACGCGGCCCGCTATAATCTGGCGGCTGCCGCCCAGATTCATGGTGTCGTAGAGCTCACATTCGTAGGCGGCCGGGCTTTCGGCGATCCGGGGGACATCGATCTTCACGCTGTCGGCGATCGACAATCCGGCCTTTTGGATTTCGCTGATACCGGCGTCATAGTCGGCGCCGCAGATATTCATCATGTGCCGGGTCTCGTAGGAGACGAAATTCACCACGAACTGCTTCGTCGCAAGGATATTGGCCGAGCTGTCCTTCGACGTCGTGCCGTCGCGTGAGCCGATGCCGACACCGACGATCGGCGGGTTCGCGGAAAACACGTTGAAGTAGGAAAACGGCGCGGCGTTGAGGTCGCCCGAAAGGCTTTTCGTCACGATCCAGGCGATCGGCCGGGGCACCGCCGTGGCGTTCAGTAGCTTTGCGTAGCTGGCGGGCGCGATCTCGTCGAAATCGAAGTACATCAATGTCTCCTCAAGTGGCCACGGGCGGCACCCGCCTTTTTAGTGCACTCGATCAGCCGGGACACCCCGGAGGTACCGCAATACGCGAAAGGCTGTTGTTCCCTCGTCGAAGCGCTCAGAGCGGATAGAACGCGATCACCGTCGCCGCCAAAGGCGATTGCATGCCGGCTGTGGCTTCAGCACAATAAACGGTTCGTCGATGCGTTGAGCGGGGACACGTTAAGCGGGGACGAACCAGTGCTGCTGGTCGACCTTTTGAAGGCTGCCTGCGTCCGATGGACAGTGCGGAGGCCCGTCAAGATGACCGCGCCGCGCCGGAACAGTTGATCGGCACCCTCTTGACCAGAGGGTGCCTGATGCCATCCTTACCACCGCAGAAACGGGGCGGGAGCCGAAACATCCAGTCCACCATCGATTCAAGAAAGGAAAGCCAGTTGACGACAGACATGTCGGGGACAGTACGGTCTGCCGCATTCGGTGCGTTGCTGGTGTTAGTCACGACATCCGCGTTCGCCCAGAGCGGTCCGGTCGCCGTGGAGGCGCGGACGGTTACGGTCGAGCGCGTCGTCGAGGAGGCGACCGCCGTGGGTACGCTGCTTTCGGCGGAATCCGCCGATATCAGCCCAGAAATCGCCGGTCGCGTCGGAACAATCGCATTCGACGAGGGCATGCCCGTCAAGGAAGGCCAATTGCTGTTCCAGCTCGATTCCAGCGTCTACGAGGCCCAGCTCGTCGAGGCGAAGGCCAATCACGATCTGAAAATAGCCAACTTCGATCGTGCCGACGGGCTCCTCAAGAACAAGGTCGGCACCGTGCGCACCCGCGACGAAGCGCTGTCGGAAAAGCAGGTCGCCCGCGCGCTTTTGACCATGGCGGAGGTGCGGCTGGAAAAGACCAAGATCGTTGCCCCCTTCGACGGAATCGTCGGCTTGCGCAATGTCAGCCGAGGCGACTATGTCCAGCCCGGCGAGGCGCTCGTGAACCTCGAGAAAATCGACCCGATCAAGGTCGATTTCTCGATCGCCGAACGTTACCTCGCCGACGTGCGCAATGGCGCCGAGATTCGGATCACGGTCGACGCGCTCGCGGACCGCGAATTTACCGGCAAGGTCTACGCGATCAATCCGCAGATCGATCCGGCGGGACGCTCGATCGCACTACGCGCCACGGTGCCGAACCCGGACGGCGTGCTGAGGCCGGGTCTTTTCGCCCGCGTCGGCCTGCAGACGGCGGTACGCGACGATGCCATCGTCACGTCCGAGGACGCGATCGTGACGCAAGGCGGCAGCACTTTCGTCTACCGGGTCATAGACGGGAAGGCCGTCCAGACGCCAGTGGCGATCGGTCAGCGGCGCTATGGCACCGTCGAGGTCCTCTCCGGCCTGTCGGCCGGCGACATCGTGGTGGTGGCGGGTCAGTTGAAATTACGCGATGGCGCGGAGGTGACGGTGACGATGATGGACGACGCCGACGAGGAGCCCGCCCCCAGCGGCCCGTCGGCCTCGTGAATCGGGGATCGTGAACCAGCCATGACGCTCCCGGAACTCTGTATTCGCCGCCCGGTCTTCGCGACCGTGCTGAGCCTCGTCATCGTGCTGATCGGCCTGGTGTCCTACGACCGGCTGTCGGTGCGCGAATATCCCAACATCGACCCGCCGGTGGTCAGCGTCGACACCAATTATCCCGGCGCCAGCGCCGAGATCGTCGAGACCAAGGTGACCAAGGTCCTCGAGGACGGACTGGCCGGCATCGAGGGCATCGACTTCATGACCTCGACGAGCCGGCAGGAACGCAGCCAGATCAACATCACCTTCAATCTGAACCGCGATCCCTCGGACGCTGCCGCCGACGTACGCGACAGGGTCAGCCGGGTCCGCCGCAACCTGCCCGACGAGATCGACGAGCCGACGATCCGCAAGGTCGAGGCCGACGCGAGGGCGACGGTCTACCTGTCGCTGTCGAGCGATGGCGCACACAGTCCGCTTGAGGTCTCCGACATCGCGGACAAAGTGGTCAAGAACCAGCTTCAGAGCCTGCCCGGCGTCGCCCAGGTCTCCGTCTTCGGCGACCGCGAGTACGCCATGCGCATCTGGCTCGACAGCGCCCGCATGGCGGCTTACGCGGTGACGGTCCAGGATGTCGAGGCGGCGCTTCGCAACCAGAACATCGAAATCCCGGCGGGTCTTATCGAAAGCCGCGACCGCGAATTCACGGTGCAATCGGCCACCGATCTGCGGACACCGGAAGAATTCAACAATCTCGTCATCCGGCAGACCGATGCCGGCTATCTCGTGCGCCTGTCCGACGTCGGCCGCGCCGAGATCGGACCGCTGAACGAAGACCGCAACGTCCGCTTCAAGGGGCGCACGGCCGTTTCGGTCGGCGTCATCAAGCAGGCCACAGCAAACCCGCTCGACATTTCCCGGGACGTGAACGCGGCGCTGCCGCGGATCATCGAGTCGCTGCCCGAGGGCATGATCCTGGCTTCGTCCTACGATCGGTCGCTGTTCATCCAGGAATCGATCAGCAATGTCTACGAATCCATCGGCGAGGCGATCGTGCTGGTGGTGCTGATCATCTTCATTTTCCTGCGCTCGCTGCGTGCCACCATCATTCCGCTGGTGACGATCCCGGTATCGCTCATCGGCGCGTTCGCGCTGATGTATGTGTTCGGGTTCTCGATCAACACGCTGACACTGCTCGCCATGGTGCTGGCGATCGGCCTCGTCGTCGACGACGCCATCGTCATGCTGGAGAACATCCACCGCCACATCGAGGCCGGGATGGCGCCGATGGACGCCGCGATCAAGGGATCGCGCGAGATCGGCTTCGCGATCATCGCGATGACGCTGACGCTTGCCGCCGTATACGTACCGATCGGTTTCATGCAGGGCTCGACCGGGCGGCTGTTCACGGAGTTCGCGCTCGCCTTGGCCGGCGCTGTGCTGGTGTCTGGCTTCGTGGCGCTGACGGCGACGCCGATGATGTGTTCCAAGCTGCTCAGGCACCAGACGAAGCACAACTGGCTCTACCGGGTCTTCGAAGGCGCTTTCGACGGCCTGACCATCGGATACCGCGCGCTCCTGCGCGGCGCGATGCGGGTCCGGCCACTCGTCATCCTGATTGGGCTGGCGGTCGCCGGGTCGAGCTATTTCCTGATGAAAAACATCAACCAGGAACTCGCTCCCTACGAGGACCAGGGCACGATCATCAGCTTCTTCTCCGGTCCAGAAGGCGCAACGGTCTCCTATACCGACCGCTACGCGAAGCAGATCGAGAACGTCTTCGCCGAGGTGCCGGAAGTCGAGCGCTATTTCGTGATCGTCGGCACGCCGCTCGCCAACCAGGGGCTGGCCTTCGTCGGCCTCGATCCCTGGGACGAGCGCACCCGCACCGCCCAGGAGATCGCCGGCAGCATGATGCCGGGCATGGGCAAGGTCGCCGGCGTACGGGCCTTTCCCTCGACCCCGGCGCCGCTCGGCCAGAGTTTCAGAAGCTCGCCGGTCGAATTCGTCCTGCAGACATCGCAGCCGTATTCGGAACTGCAGGAAATGGTCGACGTATTCGTGAAGCGCGCGGAGGAGAATCCCGGGCTCATCAATGTCGATTCCGACCTGAAGCTGTCGAAGCCGCAGCTCAAGGTGGATGTCGACCGCGACAAGGTCGCCGATCTCGGGATCGATCTGGCGGTGCTCGGGCGGACGCTGGAAACCCTGCTCGGCGGCCGCCAGGTGACGCAGTTCCGGCGCGGCGGCGACCAGTACGAAGTCGTCGTGCAGATTGCCGACCTCGAACGCACGAATCCCGACGACCTGCGTCAGATCTACGTCCGTTCGGACACCGGCGACATGGTGCAGCTGACCAATCTGGTGCGCGTTGAGGAAACCGTTGCGCCCCGCCAACTCAACCATTTCAGCCAGCTGCGTTCGGCCTCCATCTCGGCCAATCTGGCGCCGGGCTACACGCTGGGCGAGGCGCTGGCCTTCATGAATGAAATCGCGAACGAGACCCTGCCGGCCACTGTACGCACCGACTATTCCGGCCAGTCACGCGAGTTCCAGACCTCGAATACCGGCATCTATCTGACGTTCGGACTGGCGCTCGCCTTCATCTACCTGGTTCTGGCCGCCCAGTTCGAGAGCTTCCGCAGCCCGTTAATCATCATGCTGACCGTGCCGCTGTCGATCACCGGCGGCCTGCTGGCGCTTTGGCTCGATGGTTCGACGCTGAACATCTACAGCCAGGTCGGGCTCGTCACGCTGATCGGCCTGATCACCAAACACGGCATCCTGATCGTCGAGTTTCCAACCAGCTGCGCGCCACCGGAAAATCGATGCGCGAGGCCGTGATCGAGGCCTCGGTCCTGCGCCTCCGGCCGATCCTGATGACCACCGGCGCCATGGTGCTCGGTGCCGTTCCGCTGGCGATCGCGACCGGCGCGGGCGCGGAGAGCCGTCAGGACATCGGCCTGGTCATTGTCGGCGGCCTGCTGGTCGGGACGTTCTTCACGCTGTTCGTGATCCCCGTGGTCTACACGTATCTGGCCGGGAAGGTTGCCGTGGACGCCGAAGCGATGCCACACGCACCCGCGGTGCCCGAAAAAGCCCCGCACCCGGCGGAATAGCTCGTTTCCGCTCCTGCCCGCGGAAGCAGGCATCACCTGCCCCACGGACAGACATCGCCTGCGGCCATGGATTCCCGCTTATGCGTAAATGAGCGGAAGGCGAAGCGACAACCCGTTACCCCACCGGGTGGAAGCACGCCACCGTTCGGCCGCCACCGTGCGGTTCCAGAACCGGCTCCTCGGCCCGGCATCGCTCGCTTGCCCTAGGGCAACGCGGCGCGAAGGGACAGGCGCCCTCGGCGGGGGCTGCCGGTGGTTCTACGGGAATGCCCCTGGCGCGGCGGCGGAAGGCGGGGTCGGGCTTCGGCACCGCCGACAGAAGCAGCGCCGTATAGGGATGGGCCGGGCTGGCGAACACATCAGCCGTCGACCCCTGCTCGACCACCCGGCCGAGATACATCACCGCCACGTCGTCGGTGACGTGATTGACCACCGTCAGGTCGTGACTGATGAACAGGAAGGTGACGCCGCGCTGCTCACGCAAATCCATCATCAGGTTGAGGATCTGCGCCTGGATAGACACGTCCAGCGCGGAGACCGGTTCGTCGGCGACAATCAGTTCCGGCCCGGTAACCAGCGCCCGGGCAATGGCGATGCGCTGGCGCTGGCCGCCGGAGAATTCATGCGGATAGCGGTCGGCGTATGCAGGCGCCAGGCCGACGGCGTCGAGCACCTCCCCGACCCGCTGGCGGCGCTCCGTCCTGCTCGAGTCCGGCGCGAGCACGCTCATCGGCTCGGCGACGATCCATCCGACCTTGTGGCGCGGGTCGAGCGATCCGTAGGGGTCCTGGAAGACGATCTGCATGCGTTGCCGCAGCGTTTTCAGGCGGGCCGCGGGGGCTTCAAACAGATCCTCACCATCGAGGCGGACGGTGCCCTGAGTCGGCTTGTCGAGGGCCATGACGATGCGGGCAAGCGTCGATTTTCCGCAACCGGATTCACCGATCAGCCCAAGGCTTCTTCCGCGCTCGACGGCGAGCGAGACGCCGTGCACGGCGCGGAACAGCGGATGCGGCTGGAACAGGCCCGGACGCGGCAGCGCGTAGTCGCGTACCACGTCGTCGATATCGATAAGGGGGGCCGCCATGCTCATGCCGCGCTCCCTCGAGTCGTGAAGACCGTGCGTCCCAAACCTGCGTCCCGGATCGAGTTCGGAACACGAGTCCGAGTTTGATGCGAGGCATTGCGACAGGCACAGCATCGTGCCCCGGACTCGATCCGGGGTCCAGTGCGGCGGTTGCGCCGGATGATACGTTCAGTCGATTTCCAAAACCCCATCATGCCGCCCGCTCCTCCTTGCCGGGATAGAAGCAGCGCACCGTATGGCCGCGCCCGAACGGATCGGCCGCCGGCATCTCGACGCCGCAGCGATCGCGGGCGCGGGGGCATCTGGCGACGAACGGACAGCCGATGCGCGGTTCGCGCGGATCGGGCACCTGGCCGGGAATCGTGGCGAGTCGTCCGCGCACGCCATCATCCATATCCCGGGCGATCAGTTCCTTGGCCGGCATCGCGGCGAACAGCCCTTGCGTATAGGGATGGGCCATATGGGCGAAGACTTCCACCGTCGGTCCTTCCTCCACCACCGTGCCGGCATACATGACCAGCATCCGGTCGGTGGTCTCGGCGATGACGCCGAGGTCGTGGCTGACCATCAGAAGCGCCATGCCGTCCTCCGCCGTCACCTCGGTGATCAGGTCGAGGATCTGCGCCTGGATGGTGACGTCGAGAGCCGTGGTCGGCTCGTCGGCAATCAGCAGGTCCGGCCCGCAGGCGAGCGCGATGGCGATAACGACGCGCTGGCGCTGGCCGCCGGACAGCTGATGGGGATAAAGGCTCGGCGAAAAGCGTGATCGCGGCAGGCCGACGCGTTCCAGCATCGCCACGGCACGCTCAAGCGCCTCACTGTCGGACAAGCCCAGATGCAGGCGCAGGCCCTCGGCAACCTGATCTCCGATGGTGCGCACGGGATTAAGCGCCGTCATCGGCTCCTGGAAGATCATGCCGATGCGCTTGCCCCGGA
>CAJQNW010000434.1 GCA_905479765.1 uncultured Tepidamorphus sp.
ATCGAGGGCTCCGACGTCTGCGATCCCTCGGTCCGGATGCTGGACCAGTGCGGTATAGGCGTGATCCTGAACGGCGATAAAACGGCTTTGCGCGGTGGGCCGCCGGTCACCGCGATGCTGATCCAGAACACCAATCCGGTCTCCGTCGCCCCTGAACAGGACCTTGTGAAACGCGGTTTTGCCCGGGACGACCTGTTCACCTGCGTCCACGAGCAATTCATGACGGAAACGGCCCGCATGGCCGATGTCGTGCTGCCGGCGACAATGTTTCTGGAGCACGACGACATCTACAAAGGCGGCGGCCACCAGTATCTGATTTTCGGCCCCAAGCTGGTCGAGGCCGCCGGGGAGGCGCGTGAAAACCACGTCGTTCACGTCGAACTGGCACGCCGCCTCGGTGCAACTCATCCAGGATTCGAAATGTCGCCGCGCGAACACATCGACTGGATGCTGAAGAAATCAGGTTACGGCACTCTCGACGGCCTGGAGGCGAATCGTTGGCTCGACCTTCAACCGGATTTCGAGACCGCGCACTATCTGAATGGATTCGCCTATCCCGATGGCAAATTCCGTTTCAGTCCGGACTGGCCGACCGTCGCGGCGCCGAATGACGGACCAATGGGGCCGTGGGACAAGCTCCCCGAACTACCCGACCATATGGAAACCATCGAGACGGCCGATACCGAACATCCCTTCCGTTTGGCGACATCGCCGGCGCGCGGCTTCCTGAACTCGACCTTTAACGAGACCCCGACGTCGCAACAGCGCGAGGGGCGGCCGGAGGTTCTGGTTCACCCCGACGATGCGGCAGGGCTTGGTATCGCAGACGGCGATTCGGTACGGCTCGGCAATACGCGCGGGACCGTTCAACTGCATGCGCGCCTCTACGATGGCGTGCGGCGCGGAGTGCTGATTTCAGAGGGAATATGGCCGAACGAGGCCTTTGCCGACGGCAAGGGCATCAACACCTTGACCGGAGCCGATCAGGTTGCTCCATATGGTGGCGCCGCCTTCCACGACAATCGTGTCTGGCTGCGGAGTTCCGTCTGAAAAACACGCTATCTTAATCGACTTACAAAGGATTGGGAGACCGGATGATGCGGTTCGGTGCTGGGATTTTGCGTTTTGTGTGTCTCGTGGGGATCACGGGACTGGCCGTCACGGCAATCGGATTTGAAGCGAAGGCGCTGCAGGATCCGGCGTTGCCGCCCGACGAGGGCGCCCGTCTTGCGCTGATCGACTATTGCGTCCTTCAGGAGAGCAGCAAGCACGGTCAGTACGCCAACTATGTTGAAACCTGCAAATGCGCGACATCGAAGCTGATGTCCGAAATGAATCAGGGCGAGATGGAAGGCGTTGCAAAGTGGAAAAAGCCGATCTCGGCGGTAAAGAAACGCTGGGAAAGCGCCTGGGCAAGCTGCGGCAATTGACTTTGGCCGGTTCCGTCAGCCGTCCATTGGCGGGACCGCCAAGGGCTTCAGCTCTGACGTGTCCTCGTCGAGGATGACGCGCTCGCCGGCAACCCGCGCCTTGCCCGAAGTAACCAGCGACAGCGCCGCCGGATAGATCTGATGCTCGAGCTTCAGCACCCGGGCCGCCAGCGCCTCCGCGGTATCGCGATCCGATACCGGAACCGCGGCTTGCGCGATGATCGGCCCGCTGTCCATTTCGGCACGGACGAAATGGACCGTACAGCCGGTGATCTTCACACCCGATTGCAGGGCCCGCTCATGGGTGTTGAGGCCGGGGAACGCCGGCAGCAGCGACGGGTGGATATTGATCAGCCTGTCCCGCCAGCGTTCCACGAAATGCCCGCTTAGCAGGCGCATGAAGCCGGCCAGGCAGACATATTCGGCGCCGGCTTCCTCCAGCGCCTCGATGGCGGCGTCCTCGAACGCCTCTCGGCTGCCCTTGCCGCGATAATCGATCACCTTGGTGGGTATGCCCGCGGCGGCGGCCGTTTCCAGGCCCTTGGCGTCTTCGCGATTCGACAGCACCAGCACGATTTCGGCGGGAAAGGCCGGATCGGCGCAAGCCTCGATCAGCGCGGCCATGTTGCTGCCGCGTCCTGAAATCATCACGGCGACGGGTACGCGCCCGCTCATGAGGAGAGGACCCCGGTGTAGCGCACCCGGTCGCCAGTCTCGCTCGCTGCTATCCGTCCTAGCCGCCAGGCGGTTTCGCCGCACCCGCCGAGAGTCTGTTCGACTGCCTCTGCCTGATCTTGCGCCACCACGATCACCATGCCGACTCCGCAGTTGAAGGTGCGCAGCATTTCCGCTTCCACGATACCGGCTGTCTGCGACAACCATCCAAATACGGGCGGCAGTCCGAAACTGGACAGATCGACGTCGGCGGCGACGCCGGCCGGCAGAACGCGGGGCAGGTTTTCCGTCAGCCCTCCGCCGGTGATGTGGGCAAGCGCTTTGACCGCACCGGTTTCACGGATCGCCCGGAGAACCGATTTTACGTAAATCCGGGTCGGCTCCAGCAGTGCGGCGCCAAGCGGCCGGTCCGGCGCGAAGGGCGCCGGTTGATCCCAGCCCAGCCGGGCATCCGCGACAACCTTTCGGACCAGCGAGAAGCCGTTGGAATGAACGCCGGACGAAGCGAGGCCCAATAGCACGTCGCCTTCGGCGATATCGTCGCGCGGCAGCAGTCCGTCCCGCTCTACGGCACCGACGGAAAAACCTGCAAGATCATAGTCGCCGCCGGCATAAAGCCCCGGCATCTCGGCGGTTTCCCCGCCGATCAGCGCGCAGCCGGCCTGCCGGCAGCCTTCAGCGATGCCCTTGACGATGCCGAACCCGACTTCCGGATCGAGCTTGCCCGCCGCGTAATAGTCGAGGAAGAACAATGGCTCGGCGCCCTGGACCACCAGGTCGTTGACGCACATGGCCACGAGATCGATTCCGACCGTATCGTGAAGCCCGGTTTCGATGGCGATCTTGACCTTGGTACCGACCCCGTCATTGGCCGCGACCAGGAGCGGGTCCTTGAATCCGGCTGCTTTCAGATCGAATATGCCGCCGAAACCGCCGATTTCCGAGTCAGCACCTGACCGGGCCGTGGATTTCACCAGAGGCTTGATGGCGTCGACGAAGGCATTGCCACGGCCGATATCGACACCGGCGTCGGCATAGCTCACACCGTTCCCGGCGCGTCCACCTTGTGCGCTCAATCGGACCTCCATCGCGGTTGCGCTCATACAAACAGACCGGAGTGGAAAGACAAGGGCGCCGGCTGGATGTCAACAGGGCGGTGCCAACAGGGGGGCGAACACCGCGTTCGAGGCAGCCGCCCAAACGGGTTGGAGAATTGGTGCCACGGAATCGTTATCCCGAATTCGCGCTACCGCCGGCAGACCTTGCATGACAGTTGCGAATAAGCCGGACTGTACCGATGACGGTCAGGTTTGATTCGAGTGCGATAGTGCAGGGCCTCCTGGCCTTGCTGGCCGGATCGCTCAGTGCCGCGCAGGCTTGGGCGTTCGATCCCGCTGACCGGTTCGACCCCTATGTCCTCGCCGATATCGAGGTTTCCGCGATAGCCGGGAACGCCGTTACCGCCAAGAAGATGGCACTCGACGAGGCGATGGAAATCGCTGGTCGTCGCCTGATGCGTCGCGTGACCGCGAACGGAACGCCTCCCGAACCGTCGGCCGGGGAGGTCGAGACACTGCTGTCCAGCTACGAAAACTCTCGCGAGCAGGTCGGCACCAGAGGATACTCGGCCACCTACAAGATCGTTTTCTCACCGATGCTGGTGCGCGGTTTCCTCGCCAAACGCGGCCTTGCAGTCGTCGACCAGCCGGCGCCGGCGATCCTGCTTATCCCGGTTCTCGTCGACGACGGTGTCGAGCGCTGGTGGGACGAGGCCGCCGACTTTACAGCGGCCCTTTCCGCGCTGGATATGGAAGAGCGGCTGGTTCCGGTGCGGTTTCCGGCGAATTCAGTCGAGGACCAGGCAGCACGAAGGGACCGGCTCATCGACGGCGATTACCTGACGCTCAGTGCGTTCCGGGTCCGCTACCGCGCCCATTCCGCCGTCATCGTTCGGTTGGCCAGGGTCTCCGGTGGCGAGGGAATGCTTGTCAGCCTGGCCGGCGAGGACGCCGCCGGCCCGATCGACATGAGTGTGGAAATTGCTGCGGGCGGCATGGACGCCGCCGCGACGCAGATCGCCGACATTCTTGCCGAGCGCTGGAAAGAGATTGCCATGGGCGCGGGAACGGTGGGGCTGACGCTGGGCCGTTCGCTGCCCGTTCGTGCCCTGCTGACGCACGGTTCCGACGAATGGGATACATTGCGGCGACGCCTTGAGGCCAGCGGCGCAGTGAACGGCTTGGCCGTCGAGTCGATGGGTAGCAGTGACGCCAGTATCGTGATCTGGTTCAGCGGCGACCTGTCGGATCTGCCGACGCGGCTTGCGCGAGAGGAGCTCGACTTGTTCGAAGCAGGCGGTTCCTGGCTGCTCCAGACCTATTGAGCTTTCTAAGAGCGTGGCCTAACTGCTTCCAAGGAACGCCGCGCCAGCCGGTCCGACCTTTGCGGTATTTCGTGGCTGGCAGTGGCCCATAAACCGGTGAAAAATTGAGCCTTCCGAACATCATAACGATTGGCCGCCTGCTGCTCGTCCCGGCCGTGGTCTATCTGATCGTGACAGGCGAATTCCTGGCCGCGTTCTGGCTGTTCGTCGTTGCCGGTATCTCAGATGCCGTCGATGGGTTCATCGCCAAGCGTTTCGATTCACAAACGGAGCTCGGCGCCTATCTCGATCCGCTCGCCGACAAGGCACTGCTGGTCTCGATCTACGTGGCGCTCGGCATCCTCGGCGAAATGCCGGTCTGGCTTGTGTTTCTCGTCGTCAGCCGCGATGCCTTCATCATCGTCGCGGTACTGCTGTCATGGATGCTGGACCGGCCGGTCGCCATGGCGCCGCTGATGATCAGCAAGGCCAATACGGCAGGCCAGATTCTGCTGGCCGTTGTCATTCTCGCGGACCTCGGCTTCGGCCTGCTGATGGAAAACCTTCGCGATGGCCTGGTATTGCTGGTAGCCGGACTCACCGTATTGTCTGCGCTCGCCTATCTCGTTGACTGGCTGCGCCACATGGCCCATGGCAACGGGGCAGCGGACAACGGGGTGGCTACACCTGACACGGCACAGGACGGGGACACCGAATGACATTCCAGAAGCAGGCGTTGTTCTGGACCACCGGATTGGTGATCTTTGTCCTCCTGGTCTACGTGCTTCGGCCGGTCCTGCTGCCGTTCGTGGCCGGCATGGCGCTGGCCTACGCGCTCGACCCCCTGGCCGACCGGATGGAACGGTTCGGAATGAGCCGCCTTGTTGCAACCAGCCTGATCCTTGTCCTTTTCGCGCTGGTCTTCATTCTCGTCCTGGTCGCGCTGGTTCCCGTAATGGCCCACCAGCTCGGCCAGTTCGCCGAGCGGATGCCGGAATACGGCACAAAACTCCAGGAAATCGGCCGGGACATCAGCCAGAGCTGGCTGCAGATAGGCTGGGTGCGCGATCTGCTCGGCATGGGCGGGACGGAAGGCTCATCGCCGATCGCGAATTCCGACCTTGTCGGCAAGGCGGCAAGCTGGTTCGGCCAGCTGTTGCAATCCCTGCTGTCGGGCGGTCTGGCGCTGGTTAACCTGGTCGCGCTTTTGACCGTGACGCCCGTCGTCGCCTTCTATCTCCTCAACGACTGGGACCGGATGATCGCGCGCATCGATGATTGGCTTCCGCGCGAACATGCCGAGACGATCCGGTCCCTGGCGAGCCAGATCGATGATGCCCTGGCCGGTTTCGTTCGCGGGCAGGGACTGGTGTGCCTGACGCTCGGCATTTTCTACGCTGCCGGATTGTCGCTGGTCGGATTGAATTTCGGCCTGATGATCGGTTTTGGTGCCGGTATGATCAGCTTCATTCCCTACGTCGGGTCGATTGTGGGTTTCCTCATTTCGATTGGGGTTGGCGCAGTCCAGTTCTGGCCCGACTACATTATGATCGGCGCCGTCGCCGTTGTGTTCTTCATCGGCCAGTTTTTGGAAGGCAATATCCTGCAGCCGAATCTGGTCGGCGGCCACATAGGCCTGCATCCGGTCTGGCTGATGTTCGCCTTGTTCGCGTTCGGCTATCTGTTCGGTTTCGTCGGCATGTTGATCGCGGTCCCGCTGGCGGCCTCCGTGGGCGTGCTGGCGAGGTTCGCCCTCAAGCAGTACCTGGACAGCCGGCTGTATACCGGCGGAGGGGACACGCCACCCTCATGATCGGACATCGCCAAACATGACGGCTGCCCCATCATGACAACGGGACGGCAGCTCGCATTCGACCTGCCGCACCGCGAGGCGCTGGGTCGTGAGGATTTTCTTGTTTCCGATTCAAATAACGCCGCGGTGGCCGCCATCGATGCCTGGCCGGACTGGCCTCACGCGGGTCTCGTGCTGGTCGGGCCGGAAGGCAGCGGCAAGAGCCATCTTGTCGAAGTCTGGCGGCAGAGGTCCGGCGCACGCAGGCTTGTTGCCGGCAGCGTCAGCGGCGACCCCCAGGTGCTGATCGCCGGCGCAAACGCCGTCATTGTGGAGGACTGCGGACCGGGACTCAACGAGACCGCCATGTTTCATCTGCTCAACAGGGTCGAGCAGGCAGGCGCGGACATCCTCTTTACTGCCCGAACCGAGCCGCGCAGCTGGAGGATCGGGTTGTCCGATCTTGTGTCCCGGTTGAGCCGGATTCCGGTCGTAAAACTCGATCCGCCTGATGACTTGCTGCTTCAGGCGGTCATGATGAAGCTTTTCGCCGACCGGCAGGTCACTGTCGAAGCATCGGTTTTACGCTACCTGGCGATGCGCGTGGAGCGGAGTTTCGCCGCCGTTCGTGATATGGTCGTCCGGCTGGATCGCGCGGCGATCGAAGCCAAGCGCCCCGTGAGCCGGTCTCTGGCAGCGCGTATCCTGAGCGAAACCGGCGAAAAACCCGATTAGGGAATTCCCGCTGGTTCGATCATCAAGGAATTTTCACGACTAGGGCATATCGTCAGCGTACCGAAGCAGAAGAGAAATCATGGATCAGTCGTCGAACACCGCCAAGACGCCGGAGAGCCCGGCACCTGTCGGCATTAAACAAACCGGATCGGAAAAACCGGTCTCGGCTGTTCCCGCTCGGTCTTTCGAAGACTGGATCAATTCAACCGACCGTTTCGTCAACCGCGAGCTATCCTGGCTGGGCTTCAACCGGCGCGTTCTGGAGGAAGCCGACAATGCCGGCCATCCGTTGCTCGAACGCCTTCGCTTCCTGTCGATTTCCGCGAACAACCTCGACGAATTCTTCATGGTTCGCGTCGCCGGCCTGAAGGGGCAGGAGCGCGAGGGAATTACCACGCCCAGTCAGGACGGCCTGAGCCCGCGCCAGCAACTCGCCAGGATCGGCGAGGCCGTTCACGTGCTGACCGGCGACCAGCAGAAGACGCTGGCGACAGTCCGGCGCGAACTGGAAGACGCCGGCGTCATCATGATCGAAGCCGACCAGGTGATGCAGGCCGACCGCGAGCAGCTGGAGGCGTATTTCCTCGAGTACATCTTCCCCGTTCTGACGCCGCTGGCCATCGATCCGGCGCATCCGTTTCCATTCATCCCGAATCTCGGCTTCACCGTCGCTCTGGAAATGCAGCGCATCGACGACGGCCGGCAGATGCGCGCCCTGGTACGCATTCCTCACAAGGTCGACCGCTTCGTGCCGCTGGGCAGTACCACGCAGCACGGTGTGACCATCCAGCGGTTCATCCGGCTTGAAAGCGTCATCGAGTTGTTCACCGGCCGCCTTTTCCCCGGTTACAAGGTGATGGGCGGCGGTGCCTTTCGGGTCATTCGCGACAGCGATATCGAGCTTGAGGAAGAGGCCGAGGATCTCGTCCGATTCTTCGAAAGTGCGCTGAAGCGCCGGCGTCGCGGGTCTGTGATCCGGCTCGAGCTCGAAAGCACGATGCCCGAGGCCCTGCGTGGCTTTGTCGCCAAGGAACTCGGCGTCAGCGCCGACGAGACGCAGGTCGTCGACGGCGTGCTGGCGTTGACGGAATTCTCGCAGCTCGTTTCAGTCGACCGGCCGGAACTGAAGTTTCCGCCCTATACGGCCCGTTTTCCAGAGCGCATCCGTGATCACGGCGGCGATTGCTTCGCCGCGATCCGGAAGAAGGATCTGGTGGTGCATCATCCTTACGAGTCCTTCGATGTGGTGCTGCAGTTCCTCCGCCAGGCCGCTGCCGATCCGGACGTCGTCGCCATCAAGCAGACCCTGTACCGAACCAGCAACGATTCACCCATCGTGCGGGCGCTGGCCGACGCAGCCGAATCGGGCAAGTCGGTAACGGCCGTCGTCGAGTTGAAGGCGCGCTTCGACGAGGAAGCCAACATCCGCTGGGCCAGGGATCTCGAACGAGCCGGCGTCCAGGTCGTCTACGGCTTCGTCGAACTGAAGACCCACGCCAAGCTGTCATTGGTGGTGCGCCGCGAGGGGGGAGAACTGGCATCCTATGTCCACATCGGCACCGGCAACTATCATCCGGTGACCGCGCGGATTTACACCGATCTGTCGTACTTCACGGTCAATCCGGCGATCACCCGGGATGTTTCGCGGATATTCAACTTCATCACCGGCTACGCCGAGCCTCAGGGGCTCGAGATGATGTCGGTGTCGCCCTATACGCTGAAGAAAAACATTCTGGGGTGCATCGACAAGGAGATCGAGCACGCCAGCGCCGGCCGTCCCGCGGCGATCTGGGCAAAGATGAACTCGCTCGTCGATCCCGACGTGATCGATGCGCTTTACCGCGCCAGCCGCGGCGGCGTTCAGGTCGATCTCGTCATCCGGGGCATCTGCTGCCTGCGGCCAGGTATCCCGGGGCTATCCGACAATATCCGAGTGAAGAGCATCGTGGGCCGGTTCCTCGAACACTCGCGTATCTGCTGCTTCGGCAACGGTCACCCGCTGCCGTCGGCCAAGGCACTCGTCTACATCAGTTCGGCGGACTGGATGCCGCGCAATCTCAACCGCCGCGTAGAGGCGCTCGCCCCAATCGTCAATCCGACCGTTCACGCCCAGGTCGTCGACCAGATCATGGTTGCCTGCTTCAAGGACAACCAGCAAAGTTGGGAACTCCTGCCCAATGGCGATTCGGTCCGCATCGTTCCCCAGCGAGGCGAGGCGCCGTTCAACGTTCACCACTACTGTATGACCAATCCGAGCTTGTCAGGCCGTGGAAAATCTTTCGAAGAACATTCCCCAAAGCCGCTCGGCGGTTCAGTTCCTGAAACCTGAAGCGACCATAGCGCTGAGTGAGGCACCCAGCAGGCTCGACCATCTCGAGCCGGTTTCGGTCATCGATATCGGTTCGAATTCCGTCCGGCTCGTCGTCTACGAGGGGCTGACCCGCTCGCCTACCCCGATCTTCAACGAGAAGGTCCTTTGCGGGCTGGGACGTCAGGT
>CAJQNW010000435.1 GCA_905479765.1 uncultured Tepidamorphus sp.
GCTTACAGGAAAATATTGCCGAAACGGTAGTTGTCCGCATCGTCTTGTTCGAGCCCCAGCGCAGGGATTTCGCACCTGCGAAATAGTGGCGCCTCTGATGCGTTAGTTAACCGGCGTCATCTCGTCGCATGGTTAAGGTGATGAGCTGGGGGAGGGCGTGGTTCCCGGATGGCGCCGGCCGCGCGTACCACGCAAAGCGCCCCCCAACGGGTATTGGACGGGCGACGCACCTGATCGCGAGCCCGATTCCCTACGTCTTTCGGCATCCTCGGGGCGTGATGAACTGCCAAAACGCACAAGCCATACACCAATGATGCTGATGCGTACCGGTTCTTTGGCCGGGAGACAGTCAAAATGTACGTGGCGCCGCCGGTAGGAGTTAGCCGGCAATACACGGGGTACCCGAAAATGTAGTTCTGTTGCCCCTAGAACTACTTGATCGCGCGGGTGGCAGGCGGGAGTGTTGCGGCGAAGTTGGCGTACCCGGAGCAAACTCAATGCAGTCCCCGAAATCGAATCCAGGCCCCCAGCCGCACAATCCGTCGCGGCAAAGCCGATTGGAGCTTGCAGGGACGATTTCCGTCGAAATCCGCGATCGCATCGAGCAGTTCATTCATCTGGCCGAACGGGGGCTTCCCCGGCTGCGCTCTGGCGAGGGTTTCGCGCATACAGGGCGGCGCGTCTCGGGCGATGCCACCCAGGTGCGCGCCGAAGGCGACAATCTTCGGTACGCATTGATGGTCGCCCTGGGGTTGGGCCAGCGTGATCGCGCGACACAGGTGAGCGTCCTCGGCGGCTCCAGCGCGACTGGTCTGGCGACATATGGGGCTGCACGCGCGGCCGATGCTGAGGATTTGGGCGCCGTTGCGCTCGGAGCCTGGGCCCTCGCGGAAGTGGCCGGTCGCGCCGATGAAATGCTCTTTGAGCGGCTGGAAGTCGCCATTGCGTCGGATGCCGCGATCGATACCGTCATTTGCGCCTGGGCACTGACCGCGGCGGTGGCGGCACTGCCATACTACGACACGAAACAGCTTGCAGCGGCCGCCGCGGCGCGGCTGCGGGCGGCGCAGTCGCCGGTGGGCGTTTTTCCGCACAAGCTTCCGGCTTCTGCGATTGGCCGGCTGCGACGGCATGTAGGATGCTTCGCCGATCAGATTTATCCCATTCAGGCCCTCGCCAGGTACGCGGTGGCGTTCGCCGACGAAGGCGCGCTGGCGGCTGCGAACGCCTGTGCGGCTAAAATTGTCGCCGGGCAGGGGCGCGAAGGACAATGGGCCTGGCACTACGACACACGCACGGGCGATGTGGTTGAATGCTATCCGGTTTACAGCGTCCATCAGCACGCCATGGCCCCCATGGGGCTCCTTGATCTCATGCAGGCAGGCGGCACCGATTATACCGGTGCTGTGATCAAGGGCGTCGAATGGCTCGACCGGCACCCCGAGACATCGTCGGAACTGGTGAGTGAAGACGTCGACATGATCTGGCGCAAGATCGCACGGCGCGAACCGAAAAAGGCCGTGAGAAGCATCGCGTCGGTGACCACCGCGACTGTGCCTGGTCTCCGTCTTCCGGGAATCGAGACCGTTTTTCCGGCCAACAGGATTGATTACGAATGCCGCCCATATGAACTCGGTTGGCTGATTTACGCATGGTGCGCCGACACCGTGATGGCCGATCTCCACAGGCCGGTGGAAAATGCCAGTCCGCGCCCGGTGCCGACCAGTCAGGCGGCCGGAAACGTCTCGTCGCTGTTCGGCCTTCGTGTCGATGCGATGAGGATCGACGACGTCGTCGATCGGTGCAGGCAGGCGGTGGATAGCCGCACGCCGTTGCTGGTCGGTGTCGTCAACGCGTCCAAGGTCGTCAGCGTGCGCAAGGACGCGGACCTGCTCGGTGCGCTTCGGAAATGCGACGTTCTGCTTGCCGATGGACAGTCGGTCGTTTGGGCCAGCCGTCTCTTGCGCAAACCCGTCCCCGAGCGCGTCACCGGGATCGACCTTTTCGAGCGCCTGCTCAACATCGCGCACAAGGACGATTTGTCCATCTATCTCCTGGGCGCGAAACCCGATGTGCTCGCGGCTCTAGAAGCGCAGTTGAGCCGCCGCTTTCCCGGGTTGCGGATTGCCGGCAGCCGGCACGGCTACTTCGAGAACGAAGAGGCAGAAGCGATCGCGACCGAGATCCGCAGTTGCTGCCCCGACATGCTGTTCCTCGGCATGCCGTCCCCGAAAAAGGAAACGTTCCTGGCCACGTTCAGGGACACGTTGGCCGTTCCGGTCATGCACGGCGTCGGCGGTTCGTTCGATGTGCTTGCCGGCAAGACGAAGCGTGCGCCGCTGA
Organism: uncultured Tepidamorphus sp.; assembly: GCA_905479765.1. Lineage (GTDB taxonomy): Bacteria > Pseudomonadota > Alphaproteobacteria > Rhizobiales > Tepidamorphaceae > Microbaculum. The sequence continues at coordinate 2,344 of CAJQNW010000435.1, forward strand.
GCTGGCAGAAGCTGGGAATGGAATGGGCGTACCGCCTGGTGCAGGAGCCGCGGCGGATGTGGCGGCGATATCTGAAGACGAACACGGCGTTCATCGTGTTGACTGTTAGGGAAATGGCCGGTTTCAAAACCAGCCTCGCTCAGACACCCGATGTATCCCGGAAACCATCATCCGCACCCGAAGGTGCGGCGCGTTCCTCTCAACCGGAATTCCATCATGGGTGAAGTATTCCGCGGCCGCGTGGCCGTTTTGGGATTGGGCTATGTCGGCCTTCCCACCGCTGTCGCTTTGGCGACTCGCGGGATCGACGTCGTCGGCGTCGACGTCAATCCGAAAACGATCGAGGCCGTGTCTCAGGGCAAGGTTCCGTTTGTGGAGCCCGATCTGGCCGTCGGTGTCAGTGGCGCCGTCGCCCTGGGGCGCCTCACGGCGACCATGGAAACGCCGGAAGTCGATGCGTACATCATCGCCGTACCGACACCGTTCAATCCTGATCGGACGGCCGACCTGAGTTATGTCAAGGCGGCTGCCGAACAGATCGCGCCGCGCATCAAGCCGGGCGGGATGGTGATCCTGGAGTCGACGTCGCCTCCGGGAACGACCGAAAAGGTCAGCCGCTGGATCGGTGAGCTTCGGCCCGACCTGAAGATGCCGCACGACAACGACGGCATGACCGAAGTGCACGTCGCGCATTGCCCCGAGCGGGTGCTGCCCGGCCGCATCATGATCGAGATCCTCACAAACGATCGCGTGATCGGCGGCATGACGAGCCGCTGCGCCGAAAGTGCCGCAGCGCTTTATCGAATTTTCGCACAGGGCGAGATCCTGCTCACGGACGCGGCAACGGCTGAGATGGCGAAGCTTGTCGAGAACGCCTATCGGGACGTGAACATCGCCTTCGCGAATGAATTGTCGATGATCAGCGAGACATTGCACGTTGATGTCTGGGAAGTGATTCGCCTTGCCAACAGACACCCACGGGTCAACATCCTCAGTCCCGGACCCGGGGTAGGGGGCCACTGCATTCCCGTCGATCCCTGGTTTATTATCAGCGCGGCGCCTGAGTCATCAAAGCTCCTTCGCGCGGCGCGAGAGGTCAACGACCGCAAGCCGCACCATGTCGCCGAAGCGGTCATTGCGAGTTCGCAGCGCTTCCGCGAGCCGGTCATCTCGTGCCTTGGGCTGAGCTTCAAGGCCGACGTCGACGATTTCCGCGAAAGCCCGGCTATCGAGGTCGTCGAGTTGATCGCGTCAGCGCGACCGGATGTCACGGTGCTGGTCTCGGACCCGTTCATCAACGGCACGATGCCCGGCAGGCTTGGAGAGCTTTCGAATGTCCGTCTCGAAACGGCGGCCGATGCTGTGGAGCACGCCGATATCGTCGTGCTTCTCGTCGAGCACGAGAAATTCAGATCACTGCGCCATACGCGTTTCGGCGGGAAGGTGGTCTACGACACGCGTGGTGTCTGGAACTGACGGCGTCGCGTCAGACTGAGCATCGTAAAAGTACGTGGCGCACCGCAGGTGCGCGTACTCGAGCCGTCTAAGATCCCTCGAGAAAATTTAAGCCGTCCCGCTCCGCCTGGCACGAGATTTCGAGATCCGTGAGGATCTCAAATCACAGCGCCATAGGCACTTCGGCGGGACGATCGGTAGTGACACGCGTTGTGTTCGGAGTGGACGGCTTCGTAGCGGTCTGGCCGTCGATCGGCGATTTGAAATCCTTCGGGCGGGCGCCAAATCCAAAGAAATGCTCGATCGCTCCGACGCAGCGCCGCGCGGCGTGACCATCGCCGTAGGGATTGACCGCCTTCGCCATGGCGGCATAGGCGGTCTCGTTCGTGAGCAGTTCCGACATGCCGTCGACGATGGCGTGCTCGCTCGTGCCCACAAGACGGACCGTTCCCGCGGTGACGGCTTCCGGCCGCTCCGTGGTTTCGCGCATGACGAGGACCGGCTTGCCAAGGCTCGGCGCCTCTTCCTGCACACCGCCGCTATCCGTCAGCACTGCCACGGCGTTGTTCAAGGCCAGGGCGAAATCGCTGTATCCGAGCGGCGCGGTGACCACCACGTTGTCGAGGCCCTGAAGTGGCGGAAGCAACACGTCGCGGACCACCGGATTGAGGTGGGCGGGAAGCAGAAAGACCACGTCCGGAAATTTTCCGGCCAATCGCCGGACCGATCTGGCGATGCGCGCCATCGGTTCGCCCCAGGATTCGCGCCGATGCGCTGTCACGAGGACACAGCGGCGCCCCATGACTTTGTTGAGATCGGCGTTTTCGATCGGCAGCTTGCGGGACACCACCTCGAGGAGGGCGTCTATCACCGTGTTCCCCGTGGTGTAGATGCTCTTCGCGGGTACCCCCTCGGCAAGAAGATTGGCCTTGGCCGTCGCCGTCGGTGCGAGGTGTATATTCGCCAGGTTGGTCGTCAGGCGGCGATTGATCTCCTCTGGAAACGGATCGTAGACGTCGCCGGTGCGCAGACCTGCTTCCAGGTGAAACACAGGGACCTTGTTGTAGAAGGCGGCGAGTGCCGCGGCGAAGCACGTGGTGGTATCGCCCTGTACCAGCACCGCGTCCGGCATTTCGGCCGCGATAGCGTCGGAAACGCCATTCAGCGCGCGGCTGGTGATATCCTCCAGCCGTTGCTTCTTCATGATGATATCGAGGTCGACCGCCGGTTCTATGCCGAACAGGTCATTGATCTGATCGAGCATCTCCCGGTGCTGCCCGGTGACCGCTATCGAGGCCGTAAGCTTCCCCGAGGTTTCTATGGCCTTGACCAGGGGGGCCATCTTGATGGCTTCCGGTCGCGTCCCGTAGACGAGCATGACCTTGCGAACATCGCCGCGACGGGGACATACCCCGATGCGGCCAGTGTCGAGTGCGCGTAGCGCGTATGGCGGCAAAGCGACAGCGCGCCGATGATCTCGGGGATTAGACGGCCGGTTCATATGGTCGGATATCCGGTTGCTTCATATCGGGAAGCCTACCGGGGCGCGCGACCTGCACTAGTTGCCAAGATGACCGACGGGCAAGTGTTTAGGACTATCACGGACACCGAAATTGATGAGCCGCTACACAATTTGGGCAACTGGAACTCTGCACGCGCTGGACGAATCATCGCGATCTAACTGTGAAGTTGCGGAGAAGTCTGATCGAACCGTCGTCCACGGCTAGCCCGTTGCCCGCGGTTAGCGTAATCGTTCCGCATCTCAATGAGCCCGAAAAGCTGGCTCAGTGCCTGCGTGCGCTGGATTCGCAGCACGCCGACGGGATTCCATTTGAAATAATCGTTGTCGATAACGGTTCGCGGACGATGCCCGAGACCGTTTGCTCGGCCTTTGACGGCGTACGCCTCGTTCGCGAGGACGCGCCCGGACCTGGGCCGGCAAGGAATCATGGTGCGAAACTTAGCCGCGGTTACATCCTTGCCTTCATCGATGCCGACTGTTTGGCCGCCAGCGAATGGATCAAGGGCATCGTGACGTTTCTGGGCGCACATTCGGACATTGATTTCATCGGCGGCGACATACAGGTCGCGTTCGCCGGTCGGACCGCCGATGCTGTCGAGGCCTACGAGGCGGCGTATTGCTACCGGAATAGGCTTTACGTCGAGAAACACGGCTACGCCGCAACCGGCAACATGGCCGTGCGTGCGTCCGTTTTCGAGGCGGTCGGACCGTTCGGCGGCATCAACACCATGGAAGATACCGAGTGGGGCCAGCGCGCGACCGCTCAGGGATACCGGGCGGCCTATGCGCCCGATGTATGCGTTTCGACGCCGGCTTGCCGGTCATACGCCGAACTCGTTCGCCGGTACGACAGGCACATCGCCCATGAATACGGCGAATGGCCTGCCGGCGTGACGGGGACTGCACGGTGGCTCATGCGGAGCCTGGTGGTTGCCGCGTCTCCGGCTGTCGAACTCTTCCGGCTGCCGCGACTTGCCGGGGTACAGGACTGGCGCGCGCGTTTGAGCGCCTGGCTGATTCTCACCCGTCTTCGCTTGTACCGCGCCCGTCGCATGGTGGTGATGGCGCTGCGAAACGACGCGACGCAGGTCATCGGTCGGTGGAATCGCGACGACGCGCCAACCGGACGGGACTCGGTCGAAGCCGCGGAGAGCCTCTGATGGTCGACAAGGCAGCAACGAACAAACGGCTTGCCGTCATTACCGTGACCTATAACAGCGCGGATGTGCTGCCTGAATTTCTCGACTCGCTTGCCGAAGGGCTGTCCGGCATCGAAAACGCCGAAGTGATCGTCGCCGACAATGCGTCGACAGACGCAAGCGCCGATCTGGCGCACGCTCATCCTATTCGGCCACGGGTAATCCGGACCGGCCGCAATGGCGGATATTCCGCCGGCATCAACGCCGCGATTGAAACAATCCCTGTGGGTGCGGATACCGACATTCTTATTTTGAATCCCGATATCCGGTTGTTGCCGGGCTCCGCGGCGCGTCTTCTCGACGAATTAAACGATCCATCAGTCGGCGTCGCCGTACCTAAGATTCTCAACGAGGATCGTAGCGTGGCCCGATCCATTCGGCGGGAGCCCTCGCTTGTGACGATATGGTCGGACGCATTGTTGGGTTCGGGGATTGCGTCGTTCCTCGGCCTTGGCGAAGAAGTTGGAACGCCTGTGCTCTACTCGAATGGTGGGGCGATCGATTGGGCCACAGGAGCAGCTCTTCTCGTTAGGGCGGATGCTCGCAATGTGGTCGGACCATGGGATGAGTCGTTCTTTCTCTACAGCGAAGAGACCGACTATTTAAGGCGAATAAGGGACCACGGTTTTTCGACCCGATTTGTGCCGGACGTGCAGTGCATCCATATCGGCGGCGCGTATCATCAGAACACGCATTTATCTGCACTGATGGCGAGTAACCAAATACGTTATTTTCGCCGGTATCAAGGTCCTGTTTCGACGGAAGTCTATCGTTTGGGCCTTCTGGTCAAATGCGGATTGCGCTACGCGCTTGGCCCAGGCCACAGAGCAGCCTTTAAGGCGGCACTGACGACAATCGCGACCTCGTCCGAGCACCGTGTTGATCATCGCGGCTTCGCGAATATCGCTGACGAATCCTCAGGTTCCTAAATTCGCAGTCTTTTCCCATTTGATCGAATTTTACCGTTTGCAAATCCAGTGCGGCTGACTTGGCCATATTTCGCTGCAGTCTTCCGCCGGTGAACGGTTTTGATCCGTAGCGTGTTTTCTTGCGGTGCTGGCGGTTTCGCGGAGCCGCAAATCCGGCGCATCTGCCCCGAAAGTGACTGCGCAGTCGTTGATGGTAGCCGTGCCCAGCTCTGCACGGTCGATGACGATTTGCAGCAACGACAGCTCTTCGCCGCCGGCGCGACGTTGGCGCCGGAATCGCGAAAGATCGGAAGCACTTAGCGATCGATTTCATCCGAAAGCCAGGCAACCTATACCCCCTCTTCATTCATGGTTTCAACGCGAGGCTGAGGATAACCGGAATGCAGGTGCGTACTTAGGCGTTATTTGAGAGACCTCGCCCGCGGTTAGCTGGGCAGGCACTTCGATCGCCTAAAAATAGTCACGGACTGTGCCAATTTTGAACATTCGACTTTGCCAAATATAAACTCACGAAGGGTGGAATTTCCCGTCGGCAATGGCGGATACCTTCACCGGGGTGGGGTATAGAGGAGGTCGTTTAGCATGCTGGATAGGCGCGTCATCGCACAGGAATGGAACATTTTCCGGATCCCAACCATTGTTGCGGTTCTTGGATTCGCATTGTTTTGTTTCATTTCTCCAACCAAATCGGCGGCTGAAGCAAAGTTGAATTGCGTGGCGGCGCCAAAGAAGTGTGGTTATTTTGACTCAAAGAAGGCCGGCATCAAAACGATAGTTAAGAAAAAGAAGAAAAAAAGAGTAATAAAAAGAAAGAAATTGCGTGGAAAAAAGAAGTATAAATTCAAAAAAGTAAAATTTAAAACGATACCGGATGACGTTCAGTCGGGCGATGGGTGGAGATGGGATTCGCGCGGTTGGGTATCTATAAATAAAGAAGGTGCGAATTTTGAGAATTATATTGTAAAGGGAACGGTTGATGTGGAGGAAGATAATGTTACGATTCGTAATGTAAAAATCATAGAAAGTGGGTGTTGTTTTGGAATCGCTATCAGGAGTGCAAACAATACGGTAATTGATAGGTGCGAAATAAGCCCGGCTCCTGGGGAGGAGAGGCTTACAGTCGCCATAAAAGACATAGATGGAGATGCTCAAAATACCATAATTTCAAGATGCGATATATCTGGTGTATCAACAGGAATACATATCCCTAGAGGGAAAATAATTAACAATTACATTCACGATTTGGGTTATAAAGATGGGGATCATCTCAATGGAATAACAACAAATGGATCAACAGATCTGCTGATAATTGACCACAATACAATATTCAATCAATACGGTCAGACGGACGCCATAGGTTTGTTTCAAGATTTTGGTCTCGAAGCGAACCGCATAGTCAGAAACAATTTCCTAGCCGGAGGCGGTTATACACTCTATGCGGGGCAAAATCCCGGCGCGGAAGCGACCTACAATATTAAGGTTTACAATAACAGGTTTTCCAACAAGTACTTCCCAAAAGGTGGTTATTATGGGCCTGCGACTGCCTACTTGCGTAATGGAGATGGAAATGTCTGGAAGGATAATTTTTGGGACCATTCTGGATCTAATATCCCGGCACCCTAATAAGGAAATGTTATCGACTTGAAAAACCCTGCTTGTAAAATGCTGGCGGTCCGTTCTTCGGTCTCTGAGAAAAGCAGAAAAACGCCTATTAAGCGGCGATGGAAACGTCCACGATCAAAAATCGCAACGTACCTGACAATAAGGCATGTTTACTTTAGTCGGGTTTTTTCATGGGCCTTGAACCGGTGTCCGTCGAGGGAGGCTAGCATATGATCCTGAACCGCCCCGGGTTTGCCGGAGGCGGTTTGGTTTGAGTCACGCAGCCATGGCAGGGTCATCCAGCATGGCGTAGTAGCGTTCCTCGGGTTCGGCCGGCGGGATGTTGCCGATGGGCTCTAGCAGCCGGCGATGGTTGAACCAGTCGACCCAGGTCAGCGTGGCGAACTCCACCGCTTCGAAGTATCGCCACGGTCCGCGTCGGTGGATGACCTCGGCCTTGTAGAGGCCGTTGATCGTCTCGGCGAGAGCATTGTCGTAGCTGTCGCCGACACTACCGACGGAAGGCTCGATGCCAGCTTCCGCCAAACGCTCAGTTTAGCGGATGCTGACATACTGAGCGCCCCTGTCGGTATGATGCACCAGACCGCCGCGATGAACGGGCCGCTGTTCGTGCAGGGCCTGTGCCGTCCAGCTCACCCGCCAGCCGACGATGCGGCGGGCATAGGCGTCGATGACGAATGCCACGTAGACGAAGCCCGACCAGGTGCTGACGTAGGTGAAGTCCGAAAGCCAGAGCATGTTCGGGGCCGGTACGTGGAAGACACGGTTCACGCGGTCGAGCGGGCACGGGGCGGCCTTGTCCTGTACCGTGGTGCGGATCGGCTTGCCGCGAATAACACCGTGAAGGCCGAGATCGGCCATCAGTCGCTCGACCGTGCAGCGCGCGACGTCGAAGCCCTCGCGCACCATCTGCCGCCAGACCTTCCTCGCGCCGTAGACTTCGAAGTTCTCGGCGAAGACGCGCTCGATCTCCGGCTTGAGCCCCAGATCATGCTTCGCCCCCGCGCCGACAGCTTCTCGGGATCGGCGCGCTTGGCTACATGATGGTGGTAGGTCGACGGGGCGATCGGCAGCACCCTGCAGATCGGCTCGACCCCGTACGCCCCCCGGTGCTCGTCGATGAAGGCGATCATCGCTTGAACGGGCGGTCGAGCTCCGCCTGGGCAAAATACGCCGACGCCTTGCGCAGGATCTCGTTGGCCTGCCTCAGCTCGCGGTTCTCGCGCTCCAGCGCGCGCAGCTTTTCTGCCACGTCGCTCGGCACGCCGGCGCGCTTGCCGCCGTCAACCTCGGCCTTCTTTGTCCACTCGTGCAGCGTTTGCGCGGCACAGCCGATCTTGGCTGCAATCGACTCCACCGCTGCCCAGCGCGACGGATACTCGCCGACATGCTCCAGCACCATGCGCACCGCGCGCTCGCGCACCTCAGGCGAA